>MNIJ01000228.1 GCA_001919715.1 Acidobacteria bacterium 13_1_20CM_58_21 | reverse complement strand
GGTGCGGCCACGGCGGATACGTTGGAATTGAAAGATGGCCGGATTTTGAAAGGGAAGTACCTCGGAGGCACGCAAGCCGTGCTGCGTTTCGAGCAAAACGGAGAAGTTCAGACTTTCAGCACCACGGAGATCGTGGCGCTGACGTTCACCGGCAATCCCGGGCATTCCGCTCCGGCGCCGGCTCCGGCAGCCGCCCCGGCAGAAACTCCTGCGGTGGCGCCGACGGCCGGTGTGGCGAGCTCACGTTCCAGCGGCATCGTGACCATTCCTGCAGGGCAATCTCTGCTGGTGCGCATGATCGACGGTGTGGATTCCTCAAAAAACCACGTGGGTGACGTATTCCACGCCAGCCTGGAGACCGATTTGAATGTCAGCAACTCCATCGTGGCGCGGAAGGGCACCGACGTTTATGGGCGGCTCGCCAACGCTCAAGAAGCGGGGCACGTGTCCGGCAGCGCTGAGTTGCAGCTGGAACTGACGCGCATGGTGATCGATGGGAAGGACTATCCGATCGTCAGCAGCGACTACAGCCTGAGAGGGAAGGGCCGCGGTTCAGACACCGCGAAGAAAGTTGGCGGTGGCGCGGTCGCCGGTGCCATCATCGGCGCGATTGCCGGCGGCGGCAGAGGAGCGGCCATCGGCGCGGGCGTGGGCTCTGCGGCCGGCGCGGGCGTCCAGGTGTTCACCCGGGGTCAGCAGGTAAAGGTGCCGAGCGAGACGCTGCTGGAGTTCCGCCTGCAGCAGCCGGTAACGGTAGCGCCGACGCAAGGGTGAGGTGATTCGCGCGGTTGCCTGTTCAAGTTCGGGAGAATATCAAGGAAAGGCGTGCTTCGGCGCGCCTTTTTCCTTTTTCATAAGGGGCGCTCCCTTACCTCATCTTCCTGACCCGTTATCGGATTGGAACCATCCGCCAGCAGTTCTCCCTTGCCACTCCTGCTGTTAGTGAGTAAGCTACCCCCTCAAGTGGGGAAAACATGCCGAAAGAAAAACCTAGAGTAAACATCGGGGAAGTCATCAGGACCTATCGGAGCCAGCGTAGCTTGTCTCAGGGCGACATCGAGCGCCGCACCGGGCTGCTGCGTTGTTATCTGTCGCGTGTGGAAAACGGGCACACTGTCCCGTCTCTTGAAACGCTCGCCAAAATCGCGGAAGCCATGGACATCTCGCTGGCGGACTTCTTCCCTGGCACAGAAACGCCACGCGACCGTGAAACTCAAAAAGCTCTTGGAGAGCTCTCGCAAGACGAAATTCGCTTCCTGGCGGAGATCAAAAAGTACAGCACCACGCTTTCCGATGGTGACAAACGGCTGGTGCTGGCGATGATCCGCAAAATGGCTACTCTGATTCCACCCCCCGCGGCCAAGAAGATGATCGTACGCCGCCCGACAGCCTGACCGTTTTCACCAGGGAATTTGATCGAGGGAGCGCGGTTCTTCTGCCGCGCCTTCTCCGAATGGAGACTCCTCAGCTGCTCTGGCCGCGGATCAGCCGGATGGCGGCAGGCAGCGCGGGATCATTGCGGCTACTGGCGCCCGCCTGGATTTCCGCGCCCGCGGAGTCTTCCAGATCACTGCTTTCCCCGGGCGCCAGGAAGAGATTGGCTTCGACCGCGTGCTGCTTGGTATAGAGGTCGTAGTAGCGGCCGCCAAGAGCGTACAGGCTTTCGTGAGTTCCGCGCTCGATCACGCGCCCCGCCTCTACGACTAGAATTTGGTCGGCGCGTCGAATGGTAGAGAGCCGGTGCGCGATCACGAATGTCGTGCGGCCGCGCATCAGATAGCGTAGTCCCTCCTGAATCAGCGCTTCAGATTCCGAGTCGAGGCTGGAGGTGGCCTCGTCGAGGATCAAGATGCGTGGATCGGCCAGGATCGCGCGAGCGATCGAAACACGCTGCTTCTGGCCGCCGGAAAGTTTTATCCCTCGCTCGCCCACGACCGTATCGTACTGGTTCTCGAAAGATTCCGCGAATTCGTCGACGCGCGCGATGTGGCAGACCGCTAAGATTTCTTGTTCCGTGGCGCTGGGCCGGGCAAAAGCCACATTTTCCCGGATCGTTCCATCGAAAAGAAACGTTTCCTGCAATACGACGCCGAGCTGCGTGCGATAGGAATTCAATTTTACGGTAGAAAGATCCACTCCGTCGACCAGAACACGCCCGCCCGAAGGCACGTAAAACGCCGCGACCAGCCCGATAATCGTCGATTTTCCTGCTCCCGAAGGACCAACGAGTGCCGTGACCGTTCCCTGTTCCGAGCGGAAACTTACCTCGTGCAGAACTTCCTTCCGCATATCGTAGGCAAAGTCCACATTTTCCATCTCTACCAGCCCGTTTACGCGATCGAGCTTAACGGTCCGACGGGGCTCATCATCTTCCAGCTTCTCGTTCAGAATTTCGCGCGTACGCTCAAGACCTGTGATGGCCTCGGTAATTTGCGTGCCGATGGCCACGATTTGAAAGACGGGTGCCACCAGTAGGCCTAAAAAAATGTTGAAGGCAAAAAAGGTTCCCAGGGTCATGGTGGCCGCCAGAATCTTGTGCGCCCCGAGTTCCATGATGATGGCGCTGACAATACCCATCAGCCCGGCGGCGGAAAGACTCATCAGCGAAGTGGCCGTAAGGGTCTTCAACACATTGTCGAGCAGACGCTGCACGCCGCCGGCGAAGACGCCCTCCTCACGCTCTTCGGCGTGATAACCCTTCACCACGCGAACGCCGCCAAGCGATTCGGTGAGGCGTCCGGTGACTTCCGCGTTGATTTTCGGCCGTGCGCGGAATATCGGGCGGATGGTCGCAAAGGCTTTGTTGATCCCGTATCCGAAAACGAGCAGGATGCCAAACGCGACGGCGGTCATGGTCACGCTCGTATGAATCAAGTAGACCAGTGCGATGACTGCGGTCATGATCCCGCCGACAAACTCCACCAGGCCTGTCCCGATAAGATTGCGGACGCCTTCCACGTCGCTCATGATGCGGGATACGAGCGCGCCCGTTTTGTTGGCATCGTAGAACGAAATCGGAAGCCGGCCGATGTGCGCCTGCACTTGGCGGCGCAGTTCGGCGATCATTTTTTGCGCAGACTTGGAGAGCAGTTGAGTCAGCGTGAACGATGTCAGTCCCTGAACCACAGTGGCCGTGAGAACGGCGAGCACGATTGGCGTGAGCAGCTGGATTTGCCGCTTGCTAATGACGTTGTCCACTAAATACTTTGTAGAGGCAGGCAGAACCAATCCCGCAAGCCGATTGATGGCCATGAGCACGAAGCCTAGTGCCAGAATCCCTCGCCGCGGTTTGATCAGCGCCCAAACATCAGGAAGATTCTTCCACGCGTTCTTGCGTTGCTCAGTTTTGACGGGTGACTTGAATGGCATCTCGGTGGTCATAATGGAAAGTACTAACTATGCCCCGTAGGTTAGATGTCCGGGGCGAGCAAACGACCATACTCATATTCTTACGCGAAAGCTGTGTCACGTTCAGAAAGAGATCTACGCTGGCGTAAGGCTCGACATTGTAGGAAGCGACCATTCCTATTTGCATGCGGTCATCAATATGGCAGTGGTGCATCGTATTGTTGGCTGCGAAATCCCATGCAAGTCTTGGTTCGGCATCGGTTCGTCATCAAAGTGAAACTGCGTGTGCCGCCAACCAGAATGGAACGATCGATAACCCGCATTCTGCTTCAGTCGCCGGCGGTTCCCGCGCGGGGCACGATGGCCTTGGCGGGTCGATCCAGATTCAAGACGCTGGAGATAAATTCGCTAACGGTGATCCCCAGGTGGCCCCAGAGTCTGCGCTTCAGGCTGGTGTAATCCTGCGTGCCGCTGAACAGATCGCACATCAATTGCCGGAACACCGGGCTGCGGCGCAGGAACTGAACCATGCGAGTGGTCACCGCGCTGCCCAGGAAAGATCCGCGATAGAAGCGCCGCACGATGCGCGCCGCGAATTCCAGTTCGGCGCAGAAAGTAGTCTTCACCCAAGCCGGGTACTTTTCCGGGCAGCCTTCGGCAAGCGAGCGGCCCAGCAATTCGCCGGAGCGAATGGCATAGAAAAGGCCTTCGCCTGTGAGGGGATCCACCCAGGCGGCCGCATCTCCGATGAGCGCCCAGTTCTTACCGATGACATTTCGTTCGGAAAGCGTGCGTTCCTTTGGTGAAGGCAGGACGTGACTGTAGAACTTTGCGCCCTCCGTTGGTATACCGTGCTTCTCCACAAAGGTCTGCAGATGGCTGCGCAGCTCCGAGCTGGTATGCGACGACATGCTCCCGCAAATCCCGACCGAAAGATGATCGCACCTTGGGAACGACCAGATATAACCCTCAAAGTGCGGCAGGAATTTGATGGTAATGGAATCGCTGGTCTGCGGCACGAAGTAACCCTGGGTCATTTCGAGCTCATCACGTTCTAATGCCCGCGTTTCTGGCAGCAGCTGGTTGCGTGCCCCGGCCGCGAGAACCAGAAAATCGGCTTCCTGCCAAGCGCCTTCCACAGAGTAGCGCGGCTTCGTCGAGGAGGTGTCCACACCCATCACGCGTGAACGCTGGACGTGGCAGCCTGCATCGCGCGCGCGATCCAGGAGCATGCCGTTGAGAACCGTCCGCGAATAAATAACAATCGGATGGGGCATGTCGAGCGTGGCGTGTTGCTCTTCGCTGCTGATCAGTTCAACGGAATTCACTAGCTTCTTGGGATAGGAATTATCGAGCAGGAATGGAAAGCATTGAATGGCTTTGTGGGTCAGCCCGCCGCCGCAAGGTTTTTCCCACGCCAAGTGCTCGTCAAAAAGATTGACTTCGTGGCCCGCGCGGGCGAGTTGTTCACCACACATCGCGCCGGACGGTCCGCCGCCGACGATCGCTATCTGAGCCATGGTCGTGTCTCGTTGAGCGCTTTCAATTCCGTCCCTGGGCGCGGAAGCCCCGCCATGAGTTCGTTTGGTGACGGGTCTTAAGGTGATTAGGTGAGGGGAAAGATCACCAGGCAAAAGCCCGCGAGGAGTATAGCACCGAATAGCGCCGTCGCCGCTGCCGAACAGGTTTCATTACGCACCATGTCCATGGCGCTCCGCTGTAACAAATTGAACACACCCATATACACCGACAGGAGGCCGATCAGAATTTCTCCACTGTGCAGAAACAAAATGCCGCCCATTAACACTACCCAAGTGATGAGCCTTAAGGTCAAGGCGAGCGCCAGCCTGCGCCATTTCGTCCCACGTTTTGCGGGGCCCAGGAGTGTTTCTTCCGCTATATGGTACGGGAGTAGAACGATCAGCAAGAAAGGAAAGCGCACCCACCTGGCGCCGGTCAGCCACGCTTCGTAGAACGTCAAATCGAACCAAGCCGTGGAGAGAAGTAGCAGCACGACTCCAGCAAATCCTGCCGCGAGCAGGTGGCGAGGGGAACTGGCGAGCGCAGGACGCAGGCAACTCCAGTGCACCACAGCCGCCAGCAAGCCAAAGAGAAGCAAGAAGCTGACAAGATAGTCTCCCTGAAAGAGTCTGATGGCCTTCAAAGGGATCCACAATCGCAAGAGGAGCACGATCAGGATCGCGCCCGCGGCAAATTCCAGAAAGAGTCGTGGCATTCCGATGACCGCGACCCTCGTGATGTTTTCTTCGCTCTTGTTCCTCCCACTCGCTTCCCGGAGGAATGGTCCAGCGATCAGCAGGATCCCTGCGAAACCTCCCAGCGCGCCGATGAGCGGGCGGTGAGAGGGCAACGCAGCCGCGGGACGCAAGTTCAGAGTTTGCGCCGACCATTCCTGCAGGGCGCGCACCACGACACGGTTGAAAAGAACGCTGACGTGCGAGGCGCCAGCAATCTCCAGATATTTCACCGTCCCATCGTTTCGCGAGGCGGCCAGGTCGGCTGCATTTTGGCGCACCGACTCCAGTTCCAGCGAACCGACAAGCACGAGAGAATGACTCGGCAGAATGGGGGGATCGCTGAAAAGGAGCTTTTCTGGCGTCACTCCGTGTGCCGCCCGCATTGGCGCGGGTGAGACGGCGACCAAGCTGGCGACCGAAACACGGGACCCAATGCGCTCGGCGATGGCGCCACCCATCGAGTGCCCAGCGAGAATCGTGCGGTCAGCAGTGACCGTGCCACGCGCGAGCAGTGCGCGGAGGAGTGCCTCTGCGCACTGTTCCGCACGCCCGGGAGAGAACGGGCCCGCCGTGCGTCCATGACCCGGTAAATCCGGAACGTAGACGCGCAGGCCCTGTTCGGCAAAACCCCGCGCCAGGTACGACATGATCTTCTTGTTCGCGGAGATTCCATGGAAAAGCAAAACCGATCCCTGTGAGCCCCCCTCTTGCTTCTCCACGATCGTCGTTTCAAGCCTACAGCCACCGGCATCGATGAGGAAGTTCCGCTCGCGATAGCGACTCGGGAGGGCCAGCCAGAGTCCGGTGGCGCACAACAAGACTCCTGCAATCGCGCGAATGGCATCACGTGATTTCACCGTGAGTCGCCGGCCCGTGGGCACCGGACTTCCTCCGCGTGATAAACTACTTTTTTAACCGCTGTCACTTTGGTCTTTTCCGGTCCGCATGGAGACCCTTTGAATCCGGCAGTCCTGACACTTGAGGAAGCGATTCTGCGGTTTGGCCGCGAGAAACGCAACGGCCGTCGCGTCGTCTTCACCAACGGCTGTTTTGACCTGCTTCATCCTGGCCACATCCGCAGCCTGGAACTGGCGCGCGCGTTGGGGGATATGCTCATCGTTGGACTGAACAGCGATGCGAGTGTCCGGCAATTAAAGGGGAAAGGACGGCCCGTTATCACTGAACGCGAGCGCGCGGAAATTCTCGCCGCTTTGGAATGTGTGGATGCCGTGGTGATCTTCGACGATCGAACGCCGCGCGAAATGATCACCGGCCTGCTCCCCGATGTCCTGGTGAAGGGTGGCGATTGGCCCGGCGATCAGATCGTAGGCCGCGAGGAAGTAGAAGCTGCGGGAGGACGCGTCGTCTCCGTGCCCGTAGTCCCGGGCTATTCGACATCAGCCATTCTCGAGAGAATACGCGAAGGGGCGCGCGCCTCTCGCGCGGAATCCTGATCAGCCACGCATGATACTTCCTGCCGTCCGCGAGAGATTGGAGGCCGTCCTTCGCCATGAGGCGATGGAGGGCGCGCTGGCCGCTTTGCGTTCTGGCTCGAGCCACATCTCCATCACCGGCCTGCACGATGTCGCCAAAGCTCTCGTTGCGTCCTACTTGACGCGGGAATTGCGGCGTCCGGGATTTTTTGTCACGGATTCCAATCGTCGCGCCGAAACACTCGCGGAAACGCTGCGCTTTTTCAGCGGCATCTTTCCAGGGGCGGTGGGTGGCGTCGCGACGCTCCCGGCGTTCGACAGACTTCCCTGGGAATCGCAAAGCCCCCACGCGGATATTCTCGAACGGCGCGCGGCCACGCTCTTTCGCGTCGCGGATGGACAGGTTTCCCTGGTGATTGCTCCCATTGCCGCCGCACTTTGGCGTTATCAGGATCCCGCAGCGTATCTCTACCTCACCCGGGCGTTGGCAAAAGACACCGAGATTCCCCACCAAGAGTTAATTACGCACCTAGGTTCCGTGGGCTACACGCGAACCGAAATGGTGGAGCTGCCGGGGCAATTCGCCGTGCGCGGCGGCATCATTGATGTCTTCTCGCCGGAAGCCGCTCGCCCGGTGCGCATTGAATTGCTCGGTGACAGCGTGGAATCGGTGCGCGAATTCGACGCGCGCACGCAGCGGTCGATTGCGCCGGTCGTGCGTACAACGCTTCTGCCCTTGACGGAATGGGCTGTGCCGCCACCGGAAAGAGCGGATCCGAACGACGCTGCCTGGGAGACGCCGTCGTTCTCGGGACTCGCGGGTGAGCCGGGGCCCAGCACGCTGTTTGAGCTGTCAGAAAGTTCCTTGCGGCCGATCGTGTTCTTGGATGAGCCGCAAACTCTGCGTGAGGGTGCGATGAAGCATCTCGCGGCCGCCACGGAAAATTACGAGCGTCACGGGCGCGCCAACTCTCCCGCGGCCGCTCACTTCTTCTGGTCCGAAAAGGAATTTGCGACCGCGCTGGAGAAAACTTCACAAATTCACATCGAACAGCTCGCCCTGGGGATCGGTTCGACGCCGCAGTTTGAACTCTCCTCGCGACCTAGCGCGCGCTTTCACGGCGATGTCGTGGCCTGCATGGGAAACGTGAAGTCTCAACTCGCTTCCGGCGGAACGGTTTTTCTGACGGCGGCAAGCACCGGAGAGATCGAGCGCTTTGCGGACATCTGCCGCGACTATGAAGTGCCCTACGTGCTCGGCGAATCGGAAGACGCCGCCGCCGGCTTTACCGCGGAGGGCGCGCACGAATCCGCGGCGATGTTGCTGATCCGCGCGCCTTTCCCGGAAGGCGTGACGTTCCCCGATGCTCAACTTACGCTTTTTGGCCACGCTGATCTCTTCGACGTCACACCCACGGTTGAGCGGCCCAGTCGGAAGATTCGTACTTCCGGCTTCTTCGGCGATTTCGCGGAACTAAAGCCCGGCGACTACGTGGTCCATGTGGATCACGGCATCGGGCAGTTCGAGGGGCTTCGCCAGATCGCCTCCGGCGGACATAGCGGCGAGTTCATGCTGTTGCGGTACGCCGACGATGCGCGCCTCTATGTTCCTCTGGAACGGATGGACCTGGTTCAGAGTTACCGCGTACTCGAAGGCACGCATCCGCCGTTGGACAAACTCGGCAGCACCGTTTGGAGCGCCCGCAAGACGCGCGCGCGCAAATCTGTCGAAGACTTGGCTGACCAGCTTCTCGCGCTTTACGCGCAACGAAAGACGACCGCGGGGTTTCGATTTTCACCGGATGGCAATTTCCAGCGGGAATTCGAGGACGCCTTCGAATTCGAGGAAACCACCGACCAGATCACCGCCATCGGCGACATCAAGCGCGACATGGAGCACGCCGAGCCCATGGACCGATTGCTTTGCGGGGACGTCGGCTACGGCAAGACAGAAGTCGCCATGCGTGCGGCCTTCAAGGCGGTCATTGACAACAAGCAGGTCGCGGTTCTCGCACCGACCACCGTGCTTACTTTCCAGCATTTCGAAACCTTCAAGAAGAGATTCGCCGCTTTCCCCGCACGCATCGAAATGCTCAGCCGCTTCCGCAGCGCCGCGGAACAGAAGAAAATTCTCGCCGATTTGGAAGCGGGCAAGGTGGACGTGGTCATCGGCACCCATCGGCTGCTTTCGAAAGATGTCAAATTCGCCGACCTCGGCCTGCTGATCGTGGACGAGGAACAGCGTTTTGGGGTGGCCCACAAAGAGCGCCTCAAGGAAATGCGCAAGAACGTGGACGCGCTCGCGCTCTCCGCGACGCCCATTCCACGGACGCTGCACATGTCGCTGGTCGGGCTTCGCGACATGTCCGTCATCGAAACGCCTCCGCGCGACCGTCTGGCTATTCAAACCGTCGTGGCCCCTTTTCAAGAGGAACTCGTGCAGAGCGCCATCGAAACCGAACTTGCTCGCGACGGCCAAGTCTTCTTTATTCACAATCGCGTCGAATCGATCTATTCGCTCGGAG
>MNIJ01000111.1 GCA_001919715.1 Acidobacteria bacterium 13_1_20CM_58_21 | reverse complement strand
TCTCGACGGGTAGTGACACCGCAGGGAATCAAAGCGGCGGCTGTGCTCGTCCAAGACGGACGAATCCTCGACGTTGTTTCACCGCATCAGCTGCCCACGCAGATTTGCACGGCAGACTTTGGCGAGGCCGCCATTCTGCCGGGGCTGGTGGACCCTCACGTCCACATCAACGAACCCGGGCGCACGGAATGGGAGGGATTCCGGACGGCCACCCGGGCCGCCGCAGCTGGCGGCTGCACGCTGCTCGTGGACATGCCACTCAACTGTTTGCCGGCAACGACGACGGTCGCTGCACTCGAAGCAAAACGCAAGGCCGCGGACGATCAGTGCCAGGTGGACTGGATGGCGTGGGGCGGAGTTGTAAGCGACAACCAGGAGCACATCGAAGACTTGGCAACCGCCGGCGTCCCCGGTTTCAAGTGTTTTCTCATTGATCCGGGCATCGACGGCTTCACGATGGTCAGCGAGCGGCAACTCCGCGCGGCCTTGCCGCATCTCGCGCGGACCGGCTTGCCGCTGCTGGTTCATGCGGAATTGCCGGGACCGGTGGACGCCGCAACACAACGATTGGCGCATGCGGACTGGAGCAAGTATGAGACATATCTGCAATCACGGCCGGATGAAGCGGAGCTTTCTGCGATTCAGCTCATGATCTCCCTCTGCCGCGAATACTATTTCCGGCTGCACATCGTACATCTGGCGACGAGTCGGGCACTGGACATGTTGCGCGGTGCAAAATCCGAAGGGCTGCCGGTGAGCGTTGAAACCTGTCCGCATTACCTACATCTCGCTTCCGAGAAAATCCCTGACGGCCAGACACTGTTCAAGTGCGCGCCACCGATCCGCAGCCGGGAGAATTGCGAAAAACTGTGGCAAGGACTCCGCGAGGGGGTCGTTGATCTGGTGGCCACGGATCATTCTCCCTGTCCGCCGGAGATGAAGCGGCTTGACGAACGAAACTTTCGAACGGCATGGGGTGGAATCTCCAGCCTCTCGCTGGCGCTGCCGGTCATGTGGACGGAGGCCAATGGCCGCGGATTCACGCTGATAGATATCGCGCGGTGGATGGCGGAAGGTCCAGCGCGGCTTGCCGGATGTGAGTCGCACAAGGGCCGCCTGGCCAAGGATTTCGATGCCGATTTCGTGGTGTTTGAGCCGGAAGCGGAGTTCATTGCCAGAGAGGAGCATCTTGCCTATCACCACCGCGTTTCACCCTATCTGGGTGAAAGACTTCGCGGTGTCGTCAAGGCAACCTATCTGCGCGGAAAGTGTGTATTCGCCGATGGGCAATTTCCTGGCGAGCCAGGCGGGCGCGAAGTGCGCCGCTAACAAACTGATGGAAGCTTCATATAGACATTTGAAACTGGTGCTCTTTCCTGCAAAACGCTGCCTGCAAAAACCTTTATAATCGTCCGCGATCATGAAGCTCCGCCCGTAGAATCCGTGCGGGAGGCTTACCGCCGCCGCGGACACGTCCACCCGATTTGTTGCACGAAAGAGTGAGGTCGGCAAAATTTGCGAGAACGTCACATCGTCGGGGCTTCAGTGCCGCGCAAGGAAGGCTGGGACAAAGTCACAGGAGCTGCACGCTACGTCGATGACATGGTTCTGCCTGGCATGCTTTACGGAGCAACCGTACGTAGCAACATAGCGCGGGGAAAGATCGGAAAGATTTGCTTTGATCCGAGCATTGCGTGGAACCAATTTGTCTTGGTAACAGCCAAAGACATTCCGGGGAAAAACTGCATCTCCTTGATCCTGGACGACCAGCCTTGCCTGGCCGCCGAAACAGTGAATCACCCCGAAGAGCCGATTCTGCTTCTGGCCCATGCAGACTGTCGCATGCTTCGTAAGGCCGTTGATGCGGTTTCTATCGAGTACGAGCCGCTCCCGCCCGTGCACACCATGGAAGAAAGCGAGCGGCAATCCACTATCATCTGGGGCACCGACAACGCCTTCAAGAGCTACCTGATTGAAAAGGGCGACGTGGACACCGTCTGGAAGGAAGCCGCGCACATCGTCGAGGGCGAGTATTTCACCGGCGCACAGGAGCAACTGTACATCGAAAACAACGGAGTCATCGCGGCATTCGATCCGGAAAATGGAGTCACCGTGTGGGGCTCACTGCAGTGTCCGTATTACGTGCACAAGGCATTGATGGCGTTGTGCGGCCTTCCGGAGGACAAGATTCGCGTGGTGCAAATGGAAACCGGAGGCGCGTTTGGAGGAAAGGAAGAGTATCCGTCCATGATCGCGGGTCATGCGGCGCTGCTCTCGATCAAGTCGCGCAGGCCGGTGAAAATCGTTTACGACCGCATGGAAGACATGGTTGCAACGACGAAGCGGCATCCCTCGCGCACGTGTCATCGCACCGCCGTGAGCAAAGATGGAAAAATTCTCGGAGGCGAGATCGAGTTCACCATCGATGGCGGAGCCTACGCGACGTTGTCGTCGGTGGTTCTGTCTCGCGGCACCATTCACGCCGGCGGTCCTTATTACTGGCCGTCTGTGCGCATTCGAGCGAAGGCAGTGGCAACAAATACGCCGCCACACGGAGCCTTTCGCGGATTCGGTGCGCCGCAGAGTCTCTTTGCCATGGAACGGCACATGGACCTCATCGCCCAAGTCGTAGGAATTTCTCCGGTCGAAGTCCGCCGGAGGAATTTCCTGAAACCCGGCCAGACGACAACCACAGAACAGACCATCCGGGAAGACCTTGACCTGGATCATTTGCTCGACCGGGCACTGGAACTCTCTGACTATGCCGCGAAGAAAGCGCGCTTTGCGGAAGAAAATAGAAACGGAATGCGCAAGAAAGGAATGGGGATCGCCGCTTTTTTGCATGGCGCGGGATTCACGGGCTCGGGCGAACGCTATCTGAATTCTCTGGTAGGCGTGGAAGCCGAAGCAGACGGCGGTGTTCGAGTGCTAGTGTCCAGCGCGGAATTTGGTCAAGGAACCAATACCGTGCTTTGCCAAATTGCGGCCGAGGCGCTGGAACTTCCCTATGAAGACGTGGCGATCGCGCGACCGGACACGACAGTGGTGCCGAACAGCGGCCCGACGGTAGCTTCGCGCACAGCGATGGTCGTCGGAACACTGGTTCAGTCAGCGGCGAAGGGAATCAAGCAAACCCTGATGAAGACCGGCCTTCTGGGTGACGACTACACTCCTGAACAATTCCGCGCCTCCTGTGGGGAGTTCATCCGGACGCACGGCGCGCTGAAGTCTTATGCCCGGTATGAAGCGCCTGGCGATGTCTACTGGGACGATGAAAAATATCGCGGCGAAGCCTACGCGGCCTTTGCCTGGGCCGTCTACGTTGCAGAGGTCAGTGTGGATCTGACAACTTATGCTGTGACCGTGGATGACTTCGTCGCACTGCAGGAAGTCGGAAAGGTTCTTCACCCGGTTCTGGCCGAAGGTCAGATCACCGGCGGAGTAGCGCAGGCGATCGGCTTCGCTCTCTATGAAAAGGTGGTCTGGCAGAATGGCCGCATGATCAACAATCAGATGACCAACTACATCATGCCGAGTTCCGCGGATCTGCCACCGATCCGCGTGTTTTTTGAGCAGCTTGGCAACGTTCACGGCGCCCATGGCGCCAAGGGCATCGGAGAGTTGCCCATGGATGGCCCTGCGCCGGCGATCGTGAACGCCGTGGAAGACGCGATCGGTGTTCGATTCCGTTCGATTCCGCTGCTGCCTGAGGATCTATTTGAGGCTCTGCAACCCGTGCCTCCTAAGCAGCAGGGTCCTTCTTCGACGCGAGGGACCACATGAATCCATCACCGGGAACTGGCGCGAAGTGCCAACTTCTGTTTACCGTCAACGGCGAGGCCAGGAAGGTGCTCGCCCATCCTATGGAAAGACTGTTGGATGTGCTGCGGAACGACTTGGCATTAAGTGGCACGAAGGAAGGTTGCGGCGAAGGTGAATGCGGTTCGTGCTCCGTTCTTCTGGACGGCATGCTGGTGAATAGCTGTCTGGTTCCCGTGGCGCAAGCAACCGGCGCGAGCATTGTTACCATCGAAGGGATGTCGGCGCATGCCTTAATGATTCCCCTCCAAGAGGCGTTCCTTGCATGCGGCGGCGCGCAGTGCGGCATCTGCACTCCGGGAATGATTCTTGCCGCCGCGCATCTGCTGGAGAAAACGCCTGAGCCTGCACCGGCAGACATACGCGAGGGACTGGCAGGTAATCTTTGCCGCTGCACAGGTTACCAGCAGATTTTCGAAGCGGTGGCGATGGCGGCGCGGCGCAAGGTTCGAAAATGAGAGCCGATCCAGCCGAATTCAGGCTCGTTTCGCCCGGCGATTTGCAGGTTGTTCTTTCGCTGCTGGCAAGCGAACCGACCGAGTGGCTGCCTATCGCAGGCGGGACCGACCTGATGGTCTTGTACTCTGCCGGCAAACTGCCCAATCGAAAATTGGTCAACATCTGGAATATTCCCGAGCTTCGGCAAATCGAAGTTTTTCCGGATACCATCCCCATCGGCGCCGCGTGCACGTATACGGCACTCCGCGGCCATGACGTCGTTTCACGGGAATTCCCCTTGCTGGCCGCGAGGCAACATCGCGAACGCGTCTCCCGCCGCCGATTCCCTGCCCGCGTTGCTTGTCTACGATGCGGATGTGACCCTGATTTCGGTGCGCGGGAGCCGCCGACTAGCTTATCGAGACTTTCACCAGGGCTACAAGCAGACAGCTCTGGCTGCCGACGAATTGATTCGAGATATTTCACTGCCGCGCCGATTCTCAGGATATGTTTCCCATGCGCGGAAGGTCGGGGCCCGCAACGCCCAAGCCATTTCCAAGGTTTGTCTCGCCGCTTTGGGGATAATCGCGAACGGTACGATTCGCGATGTGCGTCTCGCCTTAGGAAGCGTTGCGCCCATTCCGCTGCGCTTGAATGAAACGGAGCGCTCGCTCACCGGAAAAAAGATCGAGCCATCGTTGATCGGTGCTGTTCGACAGAGCGTGGTCGGAGAGATTCGTCCCATCGACGATATTCGCTCTACCGCGCGCTATCGGGCCGCCGTGGCTGTCAATCTCGTCGTCGAGTTTCTTGAAAAGCTTGCCGCGGAAAGAACCCGCGCATGAGCGAGGTACTCGCTCGCTGGAATGGGTTGCCGCAGGAGGAAGCTGTTCTCGAGATTCTCCCTTGCTGCGGCTCGAAATCTTGGGCCGCAACCATGGCCTCGAAAAGGCCGCTGCACGAAGAGGCGGCACTGCTTGCGGCCTGCGATGAAACTTGGCGCGGTCTCGGCGAGACGGATTGGCTGGAGGCGTTTCAGAGTCACCCGCGAATCGGAGAAATGCCTGCGGAAGGGGCTGCTGGGGCGCAGTCTTCCTCGTGGTCGGCGCAAGAGCAACAGAAAGCTTCCACACCCGATGAAGCCTTGCGGATGGCTCTGAAGTGCGGCAATCGCGAGTATGAGCAAAAGTTCGGGCGGATTTTTATTGTTTGCGCGACGGAAAAATCGGCCAGCGAAATCCTGGAGATTCTGCGCCGCCGGCTGCACAATGATGAGGCAACCGAACTCCGCGAGGCGTCTGAGGAGCAGCGTCAAATCATGCACATCCGCTTGAAGAAATGGACCACGGGATGAGTGGAATTTCCACGCACGTTCTGGATACAGCAAAGGGCCAACCCGCTCCTGGCGTGCCGGTGCGCCTGCACCGACAAGATCCTGCCGGCAAATGGGCTTCTCTCCGTTCCGGGCAAACGGACCAGGACGGAAGATGCCGCCAATTGTTGCCGGAAGGCGCCACGCTCACGCAAGGCGTGTATCGCCTGACGTTTGACACCTCCAGATATTTCGCCGCTTGCGGCGTGGAGGGATTCTATCCCGTGGTGGAAATCACATTCGAGGTTCGGGACGGAGAGTCGCAATTTCATATTCCCTTGCTGCTGAGTCCCCACGGATACACGACCTACCGAGGAAGCTGAGATGAGTTCTGCGATCCGCGAATGGCTAAACCTCACTGTGCGGTGGTTTCACGTTTTCGCGGGGATCATGTGGCTCGGGCAGACCTACTATTTCACGTGGCTGGACGGCCAGTTCGGAAGGCACGAAAAGAAAGTGGCGGCGAGCGAAACAACTTCGGCGGTGTGGATGGTGCACAGCGGAGGCTTTTACTCCGTCGAGAAACAAAAGTTGCCGGGCGTTGCGCCCGAGCAGATCCACTGGTTTCGCTGGGAAGCGCTGATGACGTGGCTGGGCGGCATGGTTCTCCTCGTGCTTGTGTATTACCTGGGGGATGGGCTTATTGATCCGGACGTTGCGGACATTCCCAAGCAAGCGGGCGTGGCGATCGGATTCGGTACCCTGGTGACGGGCTGGTTCATTTACGATCTAGCTGTGCGTTCACCGCTCGGAAAGTCGCAGGTCATGTTCGCGGGATTTGGTCTGGTGATGACGGCGGCCGTGGCTTGGGGATTGATGCACGTGTTCAGCGGCCGCGCTGCGTACATCCATGTGGGAGCAATCTTCGGCACCATCATGACCGCGAACGTGTGGTTCTCTATTCTTCCCGCGCAGCGCAAGATGGTCGCGGCGGCGGCAGCGGGTGAGAAGTTCGACCCGTCGCTGGGCGCGCAAGCGAAATTGCGGTCCAAGCACAATACGTTTATGGCCGTGCCGGCTGTTTTTTTGATGCTGAGCAATCATTTTCCCGTTGCGACCTACGGGAACCACTACGGCTGGCAGATTTTGCTGGCCCTCGTTGTAGCGGGCTGGGTGGCAGCGAAGCTTATCCGGGACTTCTGAGTCCAACGAAGCGTGTGCTCGAGCAAAGGTAGAATCCAGTGCTGACGACCGGCGGTTTTGCAAATCTAGCGGAAGAGGTTACCGGACGCTGCCGGAAGCTTGCGTCGTTTTCAGAAGACGCAGGCTCGACGAAGCGGACGTTTCTTTCGGCGCCGATGCGTGATTGCCACGTGGAAATTTCTTCCTGGATGAAAGCCCTGAACATGACCGTGTCGGTAGATGCAGTTGGCAATTTGCGGGGATTTTATCCTGGGGCATCGCCCGGAGCGCCGCGAATCCTGGTTGGATCGCATCTGGACACCGTGCCAAATGCCGGGGCCTTCGACGGAATCCTGGGAGTAGTGCTGGCGGTTGGGCTGGTGGAATCGCTGGCGGATCGGAAGCTCCCGTTTGGGATCGAGGTCATTGGCTTTTCGGAAGAAGAGGGAGTGCGGTTCGACGTTCCGTTCATCGGAAGCCGCGCGCTGGTTGGCCAAATCGACCAAGAACTTCTCGACCGCAAAGATGGTGATGGCATATCCGTTCGCAAGGCGATTCAAGATTTTGGGTTGAATCCGAATGAGATTTCGAGAGCGGCGTTCGGAGATGATGTCTTGGCATATATCGAATTTCACATCGAGCAAGGGCCGGTGCTTGAACACTTGGGGCGGCCACTCGGAGTTGTGGAAGCTATCGTTGGCCAAAGCCGCGTGGAATTTACATTTTCAGGGCAAGCGAACCACGCCGGAACAACACCCATGAATCTGAGACACGATGCACTGGCCGCGGCTGCGGAGTGGATTCTCGCAGTAGAGAACTTGGCACAGCGCACTCCGGGAATCGTGTCGACCGTGGGATTCCTTGAGGCAAAGCCCGGCGCGACGAACGTGATTGCCGGAGAAGCGCGCGCCATGCTGGATATTCGCCACGCTTCAGATGGTGCGCGAACTGAAGCTCTGGACGAGTTGATTCGCCAAGCCGACTCGATGGCCGCGCGCCGCGGTGTGACCTTGAGGTGGCGGACGCTCCTTGCCCAGCATGCCGTGGCGATGGATTCTTTCCTGGTGGCGCAGATCGGGCATGCCATTCAAAAAGCTGGTTGCGAGCCCCATCGCATGGCCAGCGGTGCAGGCCATGATGCCATGATCCTGGCGGAAAAAATTCCCGCGGCAATGATTTTTTTGCGAACCCCCGGGGGCATCAGCCACGACCCCTTGGAATCGGTGTATCTCGAAGACGTCGCGAAAGCGCTGGAGTGCGGGCTTCATTTGCTGACGCAGCTGGCCGCCTCGCGGGAATTTCTGGGAAGGACGTGCCGTGCATAACCTAGGTCAAACGCGCAGCTCTCGTCAGCACAACCACTTACTTCTCACTCCCGACACCTTTGTGCGCACCGCCCTGCCCGGCATGAAGAATGCCTCCGCCGTCGTTCACATTGGCCCCGCGCTTGGCGCGGCGTTTGCCGAATACACCGCCGAGCTGGAGCCGCAAGGCGAATTGGCTCCCGCCACCGCCCAGCGATTCCTCTATGTGATGGAGGGCGCCGTTGTCCTGGAAGTCGGAAAGAAACGACACGACCTCGGCATGCGCGGTTACGCGTACTTGCCCGAAAAGCAGCCGCATCGCGTCCTTGCCAAGGAAAAGAGCCGCGTCGCAGTGATTGAAAAACGATACCAACCACTGGAGACTGCCAAGCCGCCACGCCTGCTGGTATCCAGCGAAGACGCCGTTTCTTCCCACACTCTCGATGATGACCCAGATCTGCAGGTCAAGTGTCTGCTTCCTGACGACCCAAGTTTTGATTTTGCTGTAAATACCATGGTGTACCACCCTGGCGCATCGCTCAGCATGGTGGAAATGCATGTAATGGAGCATGGACTGATCATGCTCGAAGGAAGCGGCATTTACCGGCTCAGCGATTCCTGGTATCCCGTCGCGGCTGGCGATTTCATCTGGATGGGGCCGTGGTGTCCCCAATGGTTCGGAGCCCTCGGAAAAGTTCCTGCCAAGTATCTTATTTATAAAGACTGGAACCGGCATCCTCTCGGCGACGCGAAGAAATGAAATTGGAAATTGATCAGCACCGCTTGCTTGCCGAACTGGAAACGCTGTCCTCTTTTTCGGACGCGGCGCCGCCTGCGGTCACGAGAATTGTTTTCACACCGTCGGACTTGAAAGCTCGCACCTGGCTGATCTCACGTTGCGAGGAGGCCGGGCTCACGGTGCGACAGGATGCCATTGGAAATATTTTTGCCCGCTGGAACGGGGCCGATCCTGCGGCTCCAGCCGTCGGCACAGGCTCGCACATCGACGCAATTCCCAACGCCGGCAAATACGACGGGGTCGTTGGAGTGCTTGGCGGTCTCGAAGCGCTCCGCGCGCTGCAGCGGGCCGGATTCCGGCCCAAGAACTCGCTCGAACTTCTTGCGTTTGCGACCGAAGAACCAACGCGCTTCGGCATCGGCTGCCTGGGAAGCCGGTTACTCTCGGGAACTCTTTCCGCGGACGCCGCCCGACGCTTGACGGATCGCGACGGCGAATCGCTGGACGTGGTTCGCAGAAAAGCCGGCCTCCACGGAAATCTTCAGGATGTGAGACTACCGACAGGCTATTACAAGGCGTTCCTTGAATTGCACATCGAGCAAGGCCCGCTCCTCGAACGCACCCAGACACCCCTCGGAATCGTGATGAGCATCGCAGCGCCCGCCAGTCTTCGCATTTCCATCGAGGGAGCCGGCGGGCATGCCGGTGGAGTGCTAATGCCGGACCGCAAAGACGCGCTTTGTGCTGCCGCCGAGCTGGTTCTAGCCGTCGAAAACGCAGCGCGCACGAGCGGAGCCGGCGATACCGTCGCCACCGTCGGTGTCTGTGAAGTTTTTCCCGGAGCGGTGAACAGCATTCCCAGCCGCGTCCACCTGACTCTCGACATCCGCGACACCAATCAAGCGCGGCGCGATAGCGTTATGCAATTGATCGAGAGCGCCTGGCAAGATCTTGCCGTTAAACGCCAAGTTTCGATTCAGCCGAAATTGCTCAATGCCGACGCTCCGGCGGATTGCGCGCCCGAGGTGCGCACAGCTTTTTCCGATTCCTGCCGCAAGCATGAATTCGCGTTTCTCGAAATGGTGAGCCGCGCCTACCACGATTCGCTTTTTATTTCGCGCATAGCCCCGACCGGCATGCTCTTCATTCCTTGCCGCCATGGTTACAGCCATCGCCCCGATGAATACGCAGCCCCGGAAGATATCTCCCGGGGCACGCTGGTGCTAGCGGAGTCACTGGCGAAGCTGTGCGCTTGAGCCGCATTTCACTTCGACCGATTGAACGGGCCGTAGGACTTCCCGCATCACGTGTCCCCTCAAGCAAGCGGGCCTTCCTCAAACAAAAATGTGCGCCACTATAGGGTGGGAGTAACCCGGCGTCAACGGCAGAATTTCAAGAGAATTGCGCTCATGCGCGGCTCGAAAAAACAATTGCTGGCCGCCTACGGCTGTGGAAGCGTGGATTCGCGATCAGCCCAATGTTCGACAATCTCCCGCACCACCTTATCGCCGAGGATCTGAGCCGCTTCCAAAGCAGGAAAGTAAGCCGAGTAGTTGCCGGATACCATCGTCTTCAGGCTGTCAGTAACGATCGTGCCCGGCGGCTCGCGGTCGTAATTGCTTACCGTGCGCAGCACCAATACGCGCTGCAAATCCACGCGACTGGCTTGACTCAAGAAGGTGAGCGCCTGCATCGTGCCGGTGTCTTCCATGGCTGAAATCATGTAATTCCCTTTGCCGCCAGTGTAGTAGCGCGTCCATGCATTGGCCCACTCATTCATTTTTGAGCCGTGCCAGAAGGTACTCGACGAGAGCGTGTCGCCCCGCGTGACGAATGGTGGCCTAAGTGCATTCGGAAATCCGGCGAAGCGCGCCCGCGAACTGCGCAAAGAATCGGAATCGGGAAGTGCTAGATCCTTCGTCAGGCGGAACGCCCAGCCAACAAGTTCCGGATTGAGCGTGTAGACCTCGCCCTCAAGCTCCTTGCGTACCGGTTCTTCGTAGGGAGTCGCCTTGCGCAACGGCACATACCCGGTGGGCCAACTTTCCGGAATCTGGCGCGCGTCGACCTCGTAAGCCAGATCGCCGTCGAGAACGTGATCCGCCCAAACCGCCGACCCCAGCGATACGTCCAAGGGATCTCCTCCGCCGATTCCGGCAACAATCCAATACGCCTTCGATAAGTCGAATCGCGGGTCCAGACCGGCGGCCATCACCGACGCCGCTGCTTTGGCCGTTCCCACGCCAGTCAAGATGCCCAGCACGCCGTCTTTGTTCAGGCGCACATGGTGATACCCGGCGGGCAAAGGGATGATTTGATCCAAGTGCTCGCGCTCGACCCAGAGCTGATATTCCCCTGGTGTATCCCCGGTGTCCTCACCGCGTTCGAACATGGCGACCACCACCACCTTAATGCGAATCGGTTTGCTGGGTGGCGCACCTTGGGCAAAAAGCAGTAGCGGAGAAATTCCGAGCTCGATCAACAACAGAACGCCCCACCTAAGCAACCTGCTCATGAAATCCCCCGACCTCTTGATCTGTTCGATCTGCCTGATATGCTGTGCTTCGCGCGAATGAGACTCTATATCACAGGTCGCCGGGGCAAGAATTCGATTGTTTCGTGGCCCATCCGATCTTGCTGCGATTTCCTGGAGAAATCTGTTTTTATGAAGGACTCAAAAATTAATCGTTTAGGAAGCCTCACTTTCTCCAGATCGTACTGTATTCTAGTTCTTTTGTTGCTCTTCGCCTCCACTGCTTTGGCACAAACCAAGACCCGGCGTTCTGCGGCCGTGCCGACAAATTCTGAACAGCGCACCGAACTCGGACTCCAAGCCGCGCGGCAGAATCTCCTTCAGCTTCGTCACTTCCTCCTCGGCATGCCCAAGGGCGCTGATTTGCACAATCATCTGAGCGGCGCTGTTTACGCGGAATCCTGGATTCGCGCCGCAGCCGAAGATCGTTTGTGCATCGATCTTGCGAAACTCGCTTTCTCGAAGCCGCAATCCTCTTCCGACAGCGGCTCGGACCAACCTGCTTGCGGAGAGGGTAAAGTTCCCGCGGCCGAGGCGCACCAAGACCAGCATCTCTTTGACGCTCTGGTGGATGCTTTCTCCATGCGAGGTTTCGTGCCCTCACCGGGAGTATCGGCGCACGATCATTTCTTCGATACGTTTGCGAAATTCGGCGGTACCGATCATCGCCATCTCGGCGAGTGGATCGATGAGGTCGCTACTCGCGCTGCCGCACAGAATGAGCAATATCTCGAGCTGATGCACACGCCCGACTTCAGTCACACTGCCGCTATCGCTAGAGAAATTCGCTGGCGCGATGATTTCAGCCAATTGCGCGATGAATTGCTAGCTCACGGATTGCGCGACGACGTGGCGCTCGCTAAGACCGGCCTCGACCAGGCTGAAGCTCTCCGCCTGAAGCGCGAACACTGTGGACAACCGGATGCGGCTTCCGCCTGCCAAGTGCAGGTCCGCTATCTTTGCCAGGTCCTGCGCGGATTCTCCAAGGAGCAGGTCTTTGCGCAAACGCTGCTCTGCTTTGAGACGGTGTCGGCTGATCCGCGATTCGTGGGCATCAATTTAGTCATGCCCGAAGACGGCTACACGGCCATGTCCGACTACGCGCTGCACATGCGCATCGTCGGCTTCCTTCATGCGCTGTACGCGAAAATCCACCTGAGCCTGCACGCGGGCGAGCTTGCACCGGGTCTGGTTCCTTACGAAGGTTTGTGCTGCCATATTCGTCTGGCCGTCGAGCAGGCTCAGGCGGAACGCATCGGTCACGGCGTCGACATCATTTACGAGAATCATCCCCACGCGCTTCTGAAAGAGATGGCCGCTAAACACTTACTGGTGGAAATTAGCCTGACAAGCAATGACATGATCCTCGGTGTGAGCGGCAAAGATCACCCCTTCTCGCTCTATCGGATGTTCGGGGTCCCTGTGGCGCTTTCGACCGACGATGAGGGCGTGTCGCGAATTGACCTGACGCATGAATATGTCCGCGCCGTCCTGACCTACGATCTTCACTACGCCGACCTCAAGCGCATGGTTCGTACCGGACTGGAACATAGCTTCCTGCCCGGCGCCAGCTTGTGGAGCGCGCCGGATGTGTTCAATCGCGCCGTTTCCCCATGCTCACAGGACTCTCTCGGCACAGAAAAACCTTCGACCAATTGCGCGGACTTCCTCAAGTCCAGTGAGAGAGCCCAGCAGCAATGGGAACTGGAGCGCCGTTTCCGCGCATTTGAATCGGAGTCTTGACTGTCACCTCAGGCGCGGACAGTGTCCTAACTTGACCGGCACGTCAATCCGTGCCGAGGCCCAAGGCTAGGGGATGCTTCGGTTGATAAAGGCCGACCTCGCCTCCACCGGGAAGCCGCATCTTTGTAATTGAGCCCCATCGTGCTTCCTGAACCTCGGAACACTTAACACCCCTCTTCGCGAGTGAAGCTATCTCGGCTTTCAGGCTGTCGCACATGAAATAAAGTTCGTGGAGACCATTCTCATCGGACGGGTGAAATGCGGCTTCTCCCGGTGGGAGGGCGAAGATCAGCCAACCATGGCCCGCGTCCACGGACTTGAACCCGAGAACGTCGCGGAAAAATGCGCGATCCGCTTCGGCGTCTTTACTGTACAGAATTACGTGAGCACCCGAAATCACCTGCCCTCCAAAGATATACGCGGAACTCACGGATGTTCCGTGGAACTTCGCGAAAACTCAATCAAGATCAACTTAGGACAGGATTTTCCGCGCTGCTTAGCTTCAATTAGTTACCAAACACACTTCCACTTCCGGGGCGGAGAATTGCTCTGGCTTTTCTTGCCACCAGACCAAAGCCTTTTACCTCAGCTTCCTTCTCCAAGGCTTCGAGCTGGGCGCGGCCATTCGCCGCTTGTCCAGAGTCAATTTCGACTTCTCCCAGTATGAGACGCGCCTCGAGCGCTACATCGGCAAAACCAGCAGTCCTCGCTTCGCCGATCACGGTGTTGAGGCGCTTTGCCGCTTCGTTGCGGTCGGCGGCGCTCCCGGAAGTCGCACGGATGCGAGCCGCCGTGATCGTCGCTGACAACTCCAGTTCTCGGCTGTGGGTTTCCTTTGCGACACCTCTTACTCGCTCGACGCTCTCACGCGCTTCAACCATGTTTCCTTGTGCAAGCAGTGCTCGAGACAGCACGAGATTGGCCGAAGCTTCGTCCACCGAGGCTCTTGTTTTCTGGAAAACTTCTGCTGCCCGGCGAGCCGCTAGCGCAGCGTCCACGCTCTTGTCTTCGTCCAGGAACAGCCTGGCTAGATGAAGATTGGCCTGCGCCGCTGAAGATTTGTCTCCGATGTCCAGAAATATTCCTTCTGCTTCTATCTCATTTTTCCGAGCCGCGGCAGCGTCGCCTTCAAAGCGGAGCACTCCGCCCAATCCAGCCAGCGACGAGGCTTGCCGGCTTCGATTGCCGATCTGGCGGCAGATCTCCAGAGCTTCTCCGAACATGGCCTTAGCTTCCATCAGCCTCCCCATCGCTTGAAACACATCTCCCAGCCCGTTCTTCGCCAGTGCCACGCCATCCTGATCCCCGATCTCGTCGTAAGTTTCGAGCCCTTGCTCATAGTTTCCGCGCGCCCCGGGTAGGTCACCAAGATGCAGAAGAATGCCTCCCATATTGATATATTCGCTGGCAAGGCGGAGCTTGCAACCTAACTCCCGATAGATGGCCAGAGACTCTTCGTAGCCTTTTTTCGCTCCCAGGTAATCTCCCTGGTCTTCCCGCGCGATGGCCTTCAGAGTCAACGCGCGTGCGACACCCCTCCGGTCATTCGCTGCAACATAGAGCGGCATTGCTTCGCGCACCACTCCTTCGACCTCGTCGAGCCTTCCGATATTTTCGAATAGCCAGGCTTGATCGAGCCGAGCCGTAGCGAGGAGCAGCGTTGCTCCTTTCACGCGTGCCCTCTCCGCGGCTCTGGCCAGAGCCGCCTCGGCCCTCTTGGTGTCTCCCAGTGACCTAGCCGCATCGTCTTCCGCGAGATCGATTCGTGGGTCGTCTCGAAGCGGCGACGGCATTTCTCGCAACGTTGCAATGGTGTCCAGGGCATCCTGCCACTTGTTCGCGCTGACCTGTGCGATCGCCAAGGCAAGACCGTAGTCCAGGTTATCCGGGAAGAATTCAAAAAGGGCACGGTAGATTTCGATGGCCTTGCCCCACTCGCGGGAGGTTTCGCGGTAGCGGCCTTCGACAAGCAGGCGCTCGGCGCGGGAGAGATTGGCAGACAAATCAAAGGCTTTCTTTGCTTCCGCCTTGGCGTTCTCGTCGTATCCGAGCTGTCCCCATGCGGTGGCTAAGGCTGCATGGGATAGAGCGTAATTCGATTCTTTGGCGACCGATTTCAATAACAAATCGTGAGCGGCGAGTGCATCAAAGACGCGAAGCTTGGCTAGACCTTCCGAATAGAGCCGCGCCGCTTCCGTATTCGAAGGCAGAGCCACCGCCAACGCCGCGGCTTCTTCGCGCGTGACCGCCCGAATTCCCAGTTTGTCACGCAGGTGCTGTCCGGCCCTGGAAACCAGGTCAAACAAACGTGACTCCGTACCTGTTTCCGAAATCGCGTCAACCGTTTCACCGCTCTGAGTATCTTGCAATTGGAGGTCAAGGCGGATCTGGCCATGGAACTGCTCTCCCAGGATGGCGTAGGATCCCACGACCACCAAATCTGTCCCCAGATTTTTTCGAATTCTCGCAAGACTGGCCGCTCCCAAGCTATCGACGCTGGGCAGAGAGAGCTCGATTTTCATTCGTGCAACGCTCTCCGACGGGATCATCCGGAGCTGCTCTCCCGCGGAAAGTTCCGTGGTCAGCCAGTCGGAAAGAGCCGTCGAGAGCCAGGCTTCCTGGGAGTCGCCTGAGAGATTCCTGAAACCCAGCACGGCAACCGAACGCCGGGGATTGAGATTGCCGAAGGAACTCCCGAGTGCGATGGAGTGATTGACGCGAAGCAAGAAGAGCGCGGTCAGACACACCAGCACGGTTGAGGTTCCGAGCAGGAGCGAAAACCGTGTCCAGGTTGCTGGTGGACGGTGATGAGACAGGAGGAAACCTGTTTTCGGGTGATCCTGAGACTGGTCATTCTCGAGCGAAGCCGCCGCTCGTTCGGGTGCTACATGATTGAAATTGGCGTGGCTCTCGGCTGGATCTTCTCGAATTGGCGTGATGGGCGCCAGGAAGCGGTAGCCGCGGCGGTGCAGGGTCTCGATATACCGAGGGCTTTCAGGAGAATCACCTAAGGCGGCCCGCAGCTTCGTCATAGCCTTGTTCAGGCTGCGATCGAAATCCACAAACGTATGAGCAGGCCAGAGTTTCTGCCGGAGTTCCTCTCGCGTGACGATGTCTCCGGAGCGCTCCAACAAAAGAGTCAGTATGTGAAAGGGCTGCTCTTGGACTCTTATTCGAATCCCGTGCTTGCGCAATTCGGCCGCACGGAGATCGACTTCAAAAAATCCAAATCGTAGAGTTCGACCCGAACACTGAGCGGCTTGCATGGCTCACGACCCCTAGATTTGGCCGAAGGGTAGCACGCGAATTCGGCGTTATCAAGACTCTCTAATATCTCTCGTCATTGCCGCGCCGCCTCCCAAGGCCAACCAAATTTGGAGCAGTTGGACCGCTTAGGGTTTGCCTCGCCATTCCTAAGACACCTATGGGTCGAAAATTCTAACTCGCTTTGCTATCTCTCTATCGAAGTGTAAAATTGCGCTCGCAATGCTGTTCCCTTATGCTTCCATTCCGTCGCGCCGCTCTCTCATGGTGGCGCTGGTCTCAGTTTTTCTGTTTCTCCCGCTCCTGCTATTCCCCTCCCGAATGCTCGAAGCGCAATCGAAGACTGCTTCAGCGGATGACCGCGTGCAAGATTTGTATGCCGAGGCAAAAGCAGCGCAGGCCAGTGGCGACCTGAATGGTGCAATCGCCAAATACGAATCCATCCTGCAAATTTCTCCGCGTCTCGGCGCTGCCTATAACAACCTTGGCTCCCTTTACCTGAAGCTGCATGAGTACCGTAAAGCTGCGGCCGTTCTCGAAAGAGGCCTAAAGATTGACCCGGCGATGTCGTCCGCCTCCGCCTTACTCGGTCTCTCACTTTACGAAATGGGCGAGTACGCGTCGGCGCGGCCGAGGCTTGAGGCAGCTCTTCGGGCCAATCCAAAGGACAACGATGCGGAACTGCTCTTGGCGAACGCTCTGATCAAGATGGGCGAGCTGGAAGCTGCGACAGTTCATCTCCAGCAGCTGGCACACCGTGAGCCCAAGGACCAGGAGGTGTGGTATCTGCTCGGCGGCGCGTACATGAAACTCGCCGAGCAGGCACTTGGAAAGCTGAATGAGATCGATCCAAATTCAGTTCTGGTGCACGAAGTTTCCGGCGAGGTTATGGAAAGCATGAAAAATTTCGATGGAGCGCTGATCGAGTATAAGAAAGCTGTGGACATGGCCCCGCAGCGGCCCGGCACCCACTACAAACTCGGCAGTACCTACTGGAGTCTCTCCATGTGGGATGCGGCCACTCAGCAGTTCGAGGCGGAACTTGCCAACGACCCGAACAATTGCACGGCGCAATGGAAGATTGGCAATATTCTCCTGGAGCAGCACCTAGATCCCCAGCTGGCAATCACTGACATCGACAAGGCGCTCGCTATTTGCCCCACTCTCATGCCGGCTCGGGGGGACCGCGGGCGCGCGCTGATGAGACTTGATCGGAACGAAGAGGCGGTGAAAGAGCTGCAGGCGGCGGAGACGGCCGACGCTTCCGATCCCAGCATCCACTTTTTGCTGGCCCAAGCGTATCGCGCGCTGGGGCGCGCGCAAGACGCGAAGGCGGAAATGCAAGTGTTCACCAAGCTGGAAGAAAGCGCCCGGGCCGCAACGGCGCAGCGCGCGCAGCAAGTCTTGCAGAATAAGGAACTTCCACCGCAGGAATAAACGGAGAAGATGTCCTTGCCGTGTTCGAGGGCCTCGCGTTCGGACTATTTCTTGCAACCGAATTCAATTCTGCTTCAGAGCTCCAAAGGATTTCTGGTTGGCGGCTTTAGGTTTTTCAAGGGCGAGGAGTTTCTGGCGAAGAATGCGTTCCGTGCATGGCAGCGCAGCGGTCAACTTCGAGCTTGGCCTTTTCGGCGAGTCCCTGCTTTCGATAGACGGGGGCCAACATGCAGTGGAGATTGCTACTTTGGGGAGATAACTCGAGTGCCTTCTCCAGTTCCGTTTGCGCCTTCGGCAGCTGGTCCAGCCGGGCGTAGGCCTTTCCCAAGAGTTCATGCGACTTGGAATCTCGAGGGGAGATCTCCACAGCCTGGAGAAGATTCGCAATGGCCTCATCCGGTTTGTTGTTATCGAGAAGCAAGCTGCCTAGATCGATGTATGGTCCAGGATTCTTGACCGGCAACTGCGATTGCCAGGCAATCGCAGTTTGGTAGGCCGTGGCGGCTTCCTCGTTCTGGCCGAGACCTGCGTACGACAGCCCCAAGTTGTCTTCCGCCTTGACATTTTTTGGATCGACCTTCAAGCACTGCTCAAACGCGCTGATGGCTTCCGCAAATCGATTCTCGCTGTACTTGGTGCGGCCAAGGTAGTACCAGCCTTGGGCATCATCGGGAGTCCACTCGAGCATCTTGGTCAGCCATTTGTCGGCGTCCAAGTAGTCACCCAGCAGGACATAATCGAAAGCCACGACTTTCAAATCCGCGGCGATGGGGGCACTGTATTTTGCGCCTGCGGTAAACTCCGCTAGCGAAGCCTTAGCCTTTTCGTCCCGGTCCTTTGCGTCGGAGGAATTTCGACCGAGTACCTTCACCCCGCCCCTAGGAGCCTGAACCTGAAGCGCAAGCTGGCTCTCTAGCCTTGCTTCTGACTGAATCTCCCGGAAAAGGATGTGCCCGAGCAAGAAATGAGCTTTCGCGGAGTCAGGATGCACGGCGAGATATTGGCGGACCCTCTGCTCAGCTTCTGAGGCCATGCCCTTATCAGCAAGCGATCTCGCTTCGGCGAGAATCGGATCGAGAGGCGGCGGAGGTTCTGATGAGTTAGCCCCGCCTGCAGAGGCTTGGGCGCGATTCTGCCGCCCAGAGTCCAGCGTTTTGATGGGGGCTGACTGAGGCCAGGCTGCGCAGGCCGATTTAGCTGCGGTCCATTGCATCGCTGCGAGGGCAGTGAGGACCAAGGCGATGCCCCCACGCGCCCGGGTATTTCCGAAAGTGCTGATTCCCAAGGGAGTTAGGCAGCTGTTTTTGACAAGCTTTATTGTCGGGGCAGCAAGAACGGGCGTGCAGAGGCCCGTGACAAGCATGGCGAAAATTACGATGGCGATTTCGAGGAACACGACGGATTTTAACAGAAGAATTAAGTTTGCCAAGAAAAAAACGGGTGACAGCCAGAACGCTGGCGGCGATGGCTGCAAGGCGGCGCGGTGTTCTAAGCGCTGGGCCCTTTTTTGGTCGACGGTTTTCTGGAGTTCGAAGGCAACGCCCAGAGTTGAGCCTTCGATTTTGCAGGTGAATTCGACAGTCTTCTTATCAGGAGAGATTGTAGGAACGCCCGATTCAATCTTCCTTGGAAATAAGCAGGCAGGGGCGGCGACGAATCCCTGCTCAATCGCGTTCAGGAACGAACGTGGCTCGGAAGGGTGCGCCGTATGGATTTCTGGACTGAAGATAGGCGTTTGTTTGAAAGAAGCTTTCGTCTTTCGAACAAAAGGAGCCATGTCCTCGACTGAATGGCGATTTCGAGTTCATCGGCCGGCTGCGTCAAGAAATTCTGGCGTCAGTTTCCCAGTGGATGTTATAGTGCCTGTTCCTATGCGTTTTCTAGCGGGTCTACCGCTTTGGGGGGCTCCCGAGCGTCAGAATCTTTCTCGGCAGTTTGTTCAAAGAACCAAGGAGCGGGCGCGGTACGCGATCGATCGGCGCTCGGCGCTTATCTTTCTTTTCTCGGCATTTGTTCCGGTCGTGCCGATTTTGGGACAGAAAACTCCGAAAATGCCTGGCGCAGAGACCGGCGCCAAATTCTTTGGCGCGCCAGAAGCGACGGCAGCGAAGTTTAC
>MNIJ01000015.1 GCA_001919715.1 Acidobacteria bacterium 13_1_20CM_58_21 | reverse complement strand
GCGCCTCATCCCACAGCACCAGCAGATCTCGCACATCCAGCTCGTACTTCTCCAGCAGCTCTCGTACGGAAATGCCGCTGAGATTCATGTACGTCTGCGGCTTCGCCAGGATCACTTCTTCCCCGGCGATCTTTCCTCGGCCCACCAGCGCCTTGGCCTCGGGCCGCTCCACGCGAATCCCGCCGCGATTCGCGAGTTCATCCACGGCCATGAAACCCAGGTTATGCGGCGTCCAGTGATATTCCGGATCGGGATTCCCAAGTCCGACAATGAGCCGCATAAGCCCTTTCCAGCCGTCCGCCGAGCGCAAGCTGCTTCTTCTCCCGCAGTGATGCGTTACTTTTTCTTCTCGCCCTTGTCGCTCTTTTCCACCTTGGGTTTGACTTCCGTCTCGGCGCCTTCTTCGCCTTCCACTTCCTTCTTGCCCTTCTTGATGACTTCCGGCTCGGCTGGCGTTGCCGCTTCCGCTGCCACTGCCTCGGCGGGCTTCTCCTCCTCCACCTTCAGCGCCACCACGTGCGCCAGCACGCGCTCCGGCTCGGTAATCAACTTCATCTTGGCCGTGTCGAGCGGCAATTCATTGGCGCGAAGCTGCTTGCCAAGCATCAACTCGCTGACATCCACCTTGAACTCTGTCGGGATATCCGCCGGCAAGCATTCGATTTCCACTTCGCGTGTGACCACCTCGAAAACGCCACCCTGCACCTTCACGCCGGAAGGCTCGCCAAACGTGTGCACGGGAACCTTCACCTTCATACGGACATCCATGGCCACACGCAGAAGATCGACATGCAGCAATTTCCCACTGGTGGGATCAACCAGCCAATCCTTCAGGATCGCGGGCTCCTGCTTCCCGCCGAGATCCACCTGAAAAAGGGTGTTATGCCCGCTCTCGGACCGGAGAATCGCGCCAACCTGCTTGGCGTTCAGCGCCAGTGTGAGGGCCGCGCCTTTGCCGCCATACAGGACCGCCGGCACCTTGCCTGTCTGCCGGAGCCGCCGGGCTTCATTCTTGCCGCGCAAGGCGCGGGGCGAACCTTCCACTACAATCTTCTCTGCCATGTCCTTCTTCCCCTCTTGAATTCCAAGTGGGACAAGCATTCTGGCCTGTCCTCTTGCTCACATTTCCCCGCGGACAGACAGGAATGTCCGTCCCACAACATTAAATAAACAATTCGCTGATCGAGGTCTCTTCGTGAATCGATCGAATCCCGCGTGCCAGCAGATCCGCGACGCTCAACACTTTGATCTTCCCCATCTTCTTCCCTGCTTCGCTCAACGGCACGGAGTCCGTCGCCACCACTTCGGTAATGATCGATTTCGCGATCCGCTCCACTGCCGGACCGGAGAGTACTGCATGGGTGCACGCCGCATAGACTTGCGTGGCTCCTTCGCGCGCCAGCGCCTCGGCCGTCTTCACCAGCGTCCCCGCCGTATCGATAATGTCGTCCACGATCAGCGCACTGCGTCTGCGAACGTCGCCGATCAGGTTCATCACTTCGCTGACATCCACGTCCACGCGGCGCTTGTCCACGATGGCCAGCGGCGCATCCAGCTTCTTCGCGAAAAACCGCGCCCGCTCGACTCCGCCTGCATCCGGTGAAACCACCGTTAGATTCGGCAGCCTCATGTGCCGAAAATGTTCCACCAGCACAGGCGAACCATATAAGTGATCCACGGGCACGTCGAAATAGCCCTGAATCTGTGGCGCGTGCAAATCCAATGTGAGTGCCCGGCTGGCACCGGCCGTTTCCAGCAAGTCCGCCACGAGTTTCGCGGAGATCGGAACCCGGGGCTTGTCTTTGCGGTCCTGCCGCGCATAGCAGTAATACGGCAGCACCGCCGTAATACGCCACGCCGACGCGCGCTTAAACGCGTCGATCATCAGCAGCAGCTCCAACAGGTGGCTGTCCACGGGGGCATGGCACGGTTGCACGACGAATACGTCTGCGCCGCGCACATTCTCCAAAATCTGGAAATAAATCTCACCGTCGCTGAATCGCCCCAGCAGCGCTTTGCCCAGCGGCACGTCCAAGTGGCGGCAGATACTCTCCGCCAGTATCGGATTCGCGGTCCCGGAGAAAATCTTGAATCGGTCGTCGTTCACGACGCTCGCGCTCCGTGTGGCCATTCACCGGCCACGTCACCTTGCATGCTAACGAACCGGAGGATCTTTCAAACGAGATGGACACCAAGAGACGCTGAGGCAGAATCCACGACACGCTCCGAGACTACTCGGCGATGCGCATCAAACGAGCGTACCTGTCGCGCGAGACAGTCTCGCAAACGAAGGTCTGATCGTGCGGAAACCCGACAGCGGCTCGGCGCGCCGTCGCTGGGCTCGGGAAAACTCCAAACACCGCCGAACCGCTACCCGCCAGCGAGGCTCCTGCAGCTCCTTTTTGGAGCAACTCCCGCTTGATTTGATCAAGCCGAGGATGCCGCCGGAAAACCGCCCCCTCAAAATCATTCGAAAGGCCGCTTCCCTGCCCACTCCAGCATAGAGCACAGAACTCGAAGAGCTTAGAGGTTCCCGCAGATTTTGTCAACCCGACCGGCCTAGCCTTAACCCAGCGATAGGCGTCCGGCGTCGAGACATGAATCTTTTTCGGCGAGACAACCAGAACATGTAGCTTCGGGATATCGGGCAGCGGATAGATCTCGTCGCCTTTGTTCACACCCAGCACCCGCCCGCCAAACAGGAAAAACGGCACATCCGCGCCCAACGATGAACCAATTTCCATCAAACGGGCTGCCGACAGCGTCTTTTTCGCGAGCCGCAGATATCCCCGCAGTGCCGCGGCGGCGTCGCTAGATCCCCCGCCCAGCCCCCGCCCGGCAGGGATCGCTTTGCTTAGCTCGATTTCGACGCCGCCGCGGATTCTCAGTTCCCGCTGCAGCGCATCCACGGCGAGATACACGAGATTTTTCTCCACCGGTTCTGCGGAGAGCGTCTGGTTTCCCTCGACGGTCAGCGTAATTGCTGGGCGGCGTGATGTACGCAGCCGCAATTCGTCGTGCACCGAGATAGTCTGAAAAATGGTCCGCAATTCGTGAAATCCATCCGCGCGTTTGCCAAGGATATCCAGGCGAAGGTTGATTTTTGCGAAAGCGGGAATGCGCACTTCGGACATGCGCTGAACTACGGCTTCGCGTCGCTGGTCGTGGACTTTTGCGCCACGCGATGCTTCGATCGCGAGATCTTCTTTTCGAGTTCCGCGACTTTATCGGTCTCCATGTCCGCGGGCAGCGAGCGGCGCCATTCCACCAGAGATTTTTCCCATTCCCCGGCGGCTAGATCGCCCCGGCCCGTCTTGGCATAGAGATCGCCGAGGTGCGAATGTATCGTTGCGTCATGCCTTTCGCGCTCCACGGCCTTCCGGAGCGTGCTCTCCGAAAGGCCGAACTTGCTCTCTTTGAAATAAATCCAGCCGAGGCTATCGAGGTACGCCCCGTTGAAAGGGTCTTCCTTCAGCGCCTGTTGGACCAGCGCTTCCGCTTCGTCAAGCCGTATCCCCAAGTCGCCCAGCATGTAGCCATAATAATTCAGCACCGGAGCATTTTTCGGATTTACGGCAAGCACTTTCTTGAACTGCTCCTCGGCCTTGTCGAAAAACTTCTGCCGCTCATAGATCGCGCCGAGCAGAAACCACACCATTTCGTTCTCGCGCGCCTGCCCGGGCAGTACTTCCGCGGCGCGAGCCGCCTCCTCGGCTTCCTTGTAGCGCCGCCCGCGCTCGTACACTTGCGCGATGTTCAAATACGTCTCGCGGTCTCCCGCATCGCCGTGGAGTTGCGTTCTCAAAATCTTGACCGCCTCCTCCGTCTGTCCGTTCTCGCCGAGCAACAGCGCGTGACTTGTGCGAATCGCGGGATCGGCCGGGTATTTCGCCAGCGCTTCCTTGCCCGTCTGTAGGGCTTTCGGAAGGTCTTTTGCCGCGCGGTACGTATCCATGATCATCATCCGCGCGCGGCGATCCTCTTCGTCCCCCAGATGCCCCAATTCTTCGAAGGTATAAGTCGCGGCCTGATAATTTTGCGTATCGCGATAAAGCTGCCCGAGTTGCTGATACAAGATGGCCAGCGACCGCCGCCGCGACGACGCAGCGGGAGGCTGTCCCTTGATGCCCGTCACGGCGTCCGACAAGACGCGGATGGCATCTTCAAAGCGCCCCTGCGCCTGGTACAGCATGGCCTCGTTGTACATTACTTCCAGGCTACCCGGTGCGTACTGCCGCGCCTTCACGAGATTCTCTTCGGCCTTATCGAGCCGGTGCAGTTCGCGGTAAATCTGCGCGATTCGCAAATACACGTCCGAATCGTCCGGCATCACGTCCGCAAGCTTCTCGTACACCTTCAACGCTTCGGAATATTTCTCTTCGGCCAGCAAGGTCTGCCCCAGCCCGCGCTGGTGGCTCACCTCCGAAGGATCGAGTTCAGCGGCTTGGCGGTAGGCCTCTTCCGCTTTCTCCAACTCATGCGCCTGGGTGTGGGCATCGCCCAGAAGATCCAGCAGCACGGGCGTAGGAGAATGTGCGGTAATTCCCTCGAGCAGCGTGACCGCCTGGGGGGACTTGCCCTGGTCCATCAGCAACTGTGTCAATTGCTCGACCGCCGGTTCGTTTTCCGGATCGTTCTTCAGGATGCTCCTCAGAACCTGTTCGGCCTTGTCGTGTTCGTTCTTTAGCCGGTAAAGACGCGCCAGCCACAGCGCCGACTCGCTGTCCGCAGGATCGAGCCGGTTAATCTCGCGGTATTGCTCGATGGCGCGGCTCACCGTTTCCGACTGGCCGCTGCTCACACTGACGTCCCCCAGGCTCCGCAAATAAATCCGCCCCAGCAGCCGGCGCGATTGCACGTTATCCGGGTCGCGTTTCAGGATTTCCTGCGCTTCGGCTACGGCATCGTGAATCCGCTGCGCCTTCCAATACATCTCCGCCAGCCGTTCGCCGATAACCTGCGACTTTGGATCCAGGGCATACGCTTTCTTGTACGCCTCGATCGCCTTTGTGGCGTATTCCGCGTTGCTGCTCGCTTCGTACTGCTGTTCGTAGATGTGGCCGATCGTGAAGTTGTAGTAGGCCTCGGCGCGCGCGGAGTTTTTTTCGAGAGCGGCGGTTTTCGAGTCGGCAAATTGCTCCTGCATCGCAGCAGGAGAATCGGTCATCTTTTCAGTCCCCGACTTAGCGGGCCTCTGCGACATGGCAGCCGCGCCGGTGGCACCCGTCAACAGTATGGCAAGGGTAATCCGTCTAAGGTTCATCGTAGCCCCAGAAACTTAAAGTATCCCATGCGGCCGAAACGTGGTCAAAAACCAAATCGCAGACGTTTCCAGAGCTTGGGCGCCCCCGGAGATTGGATGCAGCCCAGCGGAGAAACGTTCTCAACCGGGGGTCCGGAGGCGAACTACAGAGCAAATTTCAGTGCAGAAAGTGCCGCATACCGGTAAACACCATGGCTAGGCTCAGCCGATCGGCGGCGGCTATGACCTCTGCATCGCGCACCGAACCGCCAGGCTGGATCACCGCCGTCGCTCCCGCTTTCGCGGCTTCTTCAACTCCGTCCGCAAAGGGAAAAAATGCGTCGGAAGCAACAACCGTACCGGCCAGCGAAGATTGCGCCTTCATCACCGCAATTCTCACGGAATCGACCCGGCTCATCTGTCCTGCACCGACGCCCAGCGTCGCGCCATCCTTGGCGAAGACGATGGCATTCGACTTCACGTGCTTCGCCACCTTCCACGCGAAGCGCATCGTGTGTATCTCTTCGGCCGTTGGCGCACGCTTGGTCACCATGCGCAGGTCGTCGTCCTCGATCTCCCCCAGGTCCGGCTGCTGCACGAGCATCCCCCCAAGAATGCGCTTGAGCTGCAATTCGCGTTCCGGCTCCAGGCCACACGCGGGCAGCTCCAGCAGCCGCAGGTTTTTCCTCGCTGCGAAGATTTCTTTTGCGCGGTCCGCAAAGCCGGGTGCGGCGATGCATTCCACGAAAAGTTTCGCGACTTCTTCCGCGGCTGCGGTATCCACTGCGCGGTTGAACGCCAGCACCCCGCCGAACGCCGAGACCGGGTCGCACGCCAAGGCCTTCAAGTACGCATCGATCAGCGTTTCTCGCTCCGCGGCCCCGCAGGGATTGTTGTGCTTAATAATCACCGCCGCTGGATTCTTGAATTTCGCGGCCAGGGTCCGTGCCGCTTCCAGATCAACGAGATTGTTGTAGGAAAGTTCCTTGCCCTGGAGTTGCTTCGCCGCCGCCCAACCCTCCGGTGCGCGCTCCGCCGGAACATACAGAGCCGCGGCTTGGTGGGGATTTTCCCCGTACCGCAATTCCTGCTGTCGCCGCAAAACGATATGCACGAATTCCGGGAGCACTGGTTTCGCTTCCAGGGCAACCCGCCCGGATCCCGCCGACAGCCGTTCCAATTCCGTCGCGATCATGCCGTCGTACCGCGAAGTCCTGGCGAAAACTTTTCGCGCCAGCTCCAGCCGCGTCGCCAGCGTCGTTTCGCCCGCGCTCTCGATTTGACTCGCCACGCGCTCGAAATCCGCTGCGTCCGTCACCACCGTCACGCTCTCGAAATTCTTCGCCGCCGATCGCAGCATCGTCGGTCCGCCGATGTCGATGTTCTCGATCAGCTCTGCGGCCGTCAGACTCGCTTTCGCTGCCGTCGCTTCAAACGGATACAGATTCACCGCCACCAGATCGATCGGCGCGATTCCGTATTCCGCAGCCTGTTTCTCGTCTTCCGTGTGCCCCCGCCGGAAGAGCAGCCCTCCGTGCACTTTGGGGTGTAGGGTTTTCACGCGTCCGCCCAGCATTTCGGGCCAGCCCGTGAAGTCTGAAACATCGCGAACAGCGATTCCTGCTTCACGCAACAGCTTGGCGGTCCCGCCCGTTGAAAGAATCTCGATCTTCCGCGCGGCCAGCCGCTTGGCAAATTCCACGACCCCGGTCTTGTCAAACACGCTGATCAGCGCGCGCTGCACCGCCATGGATTCCTCCACATTGAGAAAAGCACAACAGTGTAAGAGGATGACGCGAATAGGGAAAGTACAAAACCTGTGGGAAACGCCGGGGTGCGCTTACGCCTTCACGAGGGCTTTCAGTTTGACATGGCCTTGGACTACTTCCACGACATATTCGACGTCGCGGCATTTCTTCTGCGTTTGCAATTCTTTTGTTTTTTTGCGCACGAATTCGTTGAAGCTAGAGCGAGAAAGATTTTCCGTCCCTTCGCCGGCGGTCTGCTTGGCCTGCAAGAACGCCCGGTACAACTGGTCGACCTTCTCCGTTTCACGCTCCGGCTCGGAGCAGGTTATGCGAAATGCCCTGAACTCACTCGCCACGACTGCAGTCGCGTGCTCTTCGGCCTCTTTTTTAGCGCGGGCCGCTTCGATCTCCTTGGCGGCCGCGCCGAAGTGCCGCTGGACTTTCCCTTCTTCTTTCTGCGCCGTTCGCTTCCTGAAGATATCTTTATATTTTGCGTAGGTTTGCGAGAGGTTGTTGAAACGGAATCGTTGCGCGAACTTGAGTTCGCCGCCGCGTTCCGCATAGCGCTTCACGATAATATCGATGCGCCATTCGATCTCCGTTGGCGGACGCTTCCTGCCTCCCCCGAAATACTGGTCGTATTCGATCTTGAGCTGACGGATGTCCCGTTCGAGCTGGCCCAGCTCTTCTTCGATGGTCGCCATGCGTTGAGAAATCCCTCGAGTCTCCATGCTAGGAGCACGGAACAACGGAGTCAACCGTCCGGATCCCTTCGCCGCGATGCACATCCGGCAGCACGCGCGGTCGCACCCCCCGGGGCGCCGGTTATCGGCATTGCCCGCCGCTTCGCACTGTGCTGAAATGTTCGCATGGAAACGCGCGGTAGGAAAACGGTTTCAGCGGAGCGGGTGGAATTGCTGCGGCAGATTCCGTCGGTGGATGAACTGCTGCTGCAGCCGCGACTGGCGGCACTTTCGAAACGCGCGGACCGCAACTTGGTCGTCGAAGTCACGCGTGCTGCGCTTGCGGATTTGCGTGCGCGCGTCGCCGGTGAATCGAATTGGACAGCCATCAGTGTGGACCCCGCTTCCGTGGAAGAGCTCATCTCGGACCAGGTGGAAAAAATTCTGTCGCGCTCGCTGCAGGCGGTCATTAATGCGACCGGAGTGATTTTGCACACGAATCTGGGCCGCGCGCCGTTGCCGGAAACAGCCGTGGACGAATTCCGGCGCACGGCGACGCAATATTCGAACCTGGAATACGATCTGGAAGCGGGTGCGCGGGGGAAGCGGGATGTGCATACATGCGAATTGCTGACGCGACTCACGGGGGCGGAAGCCGCCGTTGTCGTCAACAATTGCGCGGCGGGGGTGCTGGTGACGCTTGCGGCGCTGGCACGGGGCGGCGAAGTGATCGTTTCGCGCGGAGAGCTGATTGAAATCGGAGACGGCTTTCGAATCCCGGAGATTATGGAGCAGAGCGGCGCGGTCCTTCGCGAAGTCGGGACAACCAATCGCACGCATCTTGAGGACTACGGAAACGCAATCAACGAAAAGACGCGCATTTTGTTGCGCGTGCATCCGTCGAATTTCAGAGTGACTGGATTTACCGATAAACCTTCCATCGAAGAACTGGTGGCGATCAGCCAGCAGAACGGGTTGCCGCTCGTGGAGGATCTCGGCTCAGGCTGCCTCGTGGATCTTTCCGAGTATGGCGTCAGCGAGCCAACCGTGAAGCAAAGTGTCCAGGCTGGTGTTTCCGTGGTGATGTTCAGCGGCGACAAGCTGCTGGGGGGTCCGCAGGCGGGTGTCATCGCGGGGAAAAAAGAGCTCATCGCCCGCATCCGGCGCTACCCGCTGTTTCGCGCACTGCGCGTGGACAAACTCACCATCGCCGCTCTCGAAGCCACTCTGGGTGCCTATCTTCGCGCGGCTTGGGACGAAATTCCCGCCATTCGAATGATTCGCGCGACTCCGCAGGAACTGAAGCGCCGCGCGGAGAATTTCATTCGCGAGCTGCGCCCCGAACTCCCTCTCGATGAAGTCGAGATTGAAATCGCGGATGGAAGTTCTCTCGTTGGCGGTGGCTCAACACCTTCGCAATCGCTTCCAAGTAAGATTGTGCGAATCGCCAGCGCGCGCTATTCCGCGACGAAACTTGAACAGCGGCTTCGCTGCGCTCCCGCCGGAGTCTCGGTAATCGCCCGCGTGGAGGACGACCACCTCATCCTGGACCTCCGCACGGTATTCCCTGGGCAGGAGCCACTTTTGGTGAACACGCTCGCCTCCGCGCTTCACTAGCCTGGAATTTGCGGCTATCGTTCCGGCCATTTCCGGCGTCGAAAGAAGCAAGTGAAGGCTGTAGCCGGAATCACAGCCGGTAGCCACGCGTCCGGGGCTCCTGGTGAGGATAAGGCCATGTTGGAAAACCTGACGCTGCTGCTCGCGGCCATCGGAATTTATGGGGTAATGAGCTACACGGTGAGCCAGCGCACGCAGGAAATTGGACTGCGTATGGCGTTGGGAGCGCAACTGGCTTCCGTGCAGCGTATGATTCTCGGGCAGAAACTCAAGTTGACGCTGCTGGGAGTTGGGCTCGGGAGCATTTGTCGTGGCGCGATTTCTGACCAGCATGCTGTTTGGTGTCGGCGTCTACGATCCGGTGACGTTTGTGGGCGTGGCGGCTTTGCTGATTGCGGTTGCTCTGATGGCTGCTTATGTTCCGGCTCGGCGCGCCATGCGTGTGGACCCCATCGTGGCTCTGCGTTACGAATGAACGACGATTCTTGAGAAGCTTCGGCTGCTTCCCGAGGGCTACCTGATTCCCTCGCGTGATACGATATACAGGCAATATAGGAGCGCGGCATGGCTGCGGCGCTTATTCATGTCGATGCAGTCCAGAAGGAGCGACTCGCGTGGCGGGCGAAACTGCGCGGGGAATCATTCTCTCCGGAAGTGCGCGATGCGGCGGATTTGTACCTGGACGTGCCGGTGGAAAGTGAGCCGGAATTGCTCCACCTGGCCAAGACCGCAAACGATGCTGCGGACCGGAGGATCAAGAATCGGGACGAAACCGTTGGGTAGGTCGACCGCGTGCAGAGACCTCACAGGAACGGCAAGTGAGCTGGGCGCGGAATGGATACATGAACCTGCATCGACGGTTGGTGCGACTGGCAGCAAAGTTCGATCTGATCGAGAAAATGGCGGCGCCGGGGTGAAGGGGTTTGACGGCGAGATCGCAATCCCGTAGAGATAAGAAGAAAACGAGCTAGGCAGCCCGTGCTCTCCTTGCGCATTGAAAATGGAAAATTGAAAGCAATACCGGGACCGATGCCCAGACTACGGCGTGGGTGGGCGCTGGTGCGCGTGCAGCTGGTGGGCATCTGCAACACCGATGTGGAGCTGCTGCGCGGTTATTACAATTTTCGCGGAGTTCCGGGGCATGAATTTGTCGGCACGGTGGAAGAAGTTCGCGGGGAGGCGTCTGCAGCAAAGAAAAAATGGCTGGGGCAGCAGGTTTGCGGCGAAATCAATATTTCATGCCGGGCGCTAGGGCGGCGTCCGATGTGCGACTTTTGCCGACGGGGGCTCAAAAGGCATTGCGCCCGGCGGACAGTGTTGGGAATCATGGGCCATCCAGGGGCTTACGCGGAGTATCTCACCCTGCCGCTGGACAATCTCCACACCGTGCCGGATGGCGTCAGTGATGAGCAGGCGGTGTTTGTCGAGCCACTAGCTGCGGCTTGCGAAATACTAGAGCAAGTGGATGTAAGGAAAGTTCGTGAGGCGGCGGTACTGGGGGACGGGAAACTTGCGCAACTGATCGCGCGCGTGCTGCGCGCGACGATCCCACGCGTAGTGATGTTCGGCAAACACGAAAGTAAGATGGGTTTAGCCTGCCGCGCGGGAATCACGACAAAAAAAGTCCGTGGGAACGCCAGCGATTTGAAGCTCGTTCAAGAATCATTTCGCCTCGTGGTTGAGGCCACTGGCTCTCCCACGGGTTTGGCGCTTGCGCAACAGATAATCGAGCCCCGGGGCACACTGGTGCTGAAATCCACGTTTCACGGTGCGGCGCCGGTGGAAACCTGGCCCATCGTCGTCAAGGAGATCACCATTGTCGGTTCTCGTTGCGGGCCATTCGCGAAGGCCATTACTCTCCTGCGCTCCGGCGAGATCGACCCCACACCGCTGATCACGCGTACCTTTCCTTTAAGTCATGCGCCGACGGCACTGCGCTTTGCTCAACAGCGAGGTGTCATGAAAGTGTTGCTCAAACCAGAGTCAGACGGGGAATTAACACAGCGTTCACAAAGAGCGCAGAGGGCAGCGAGCGGACCTATAGCCGGTTGATGCAGGAAGCGACGCAGGCAGCGCCGAAACCGTTGTCGATGTTGACGACGGTAACATTGGAAGCGCAGGAGTTGAGCATGCCGAGGAGCGCCGCCACGCCGCCGAGACTGGCGCCGTAGCCGACGCTAGTGGGAACGGCAATGACGGGTATTGCCACGAGCCCCGCGACGACACTGGGCAGGGCGCCTTCCATTCCGGCCACACAAATAATCACGCGCGCCTGGGTCAATTTCTCGCGGTGCACCAGCAGGCGATGAATGCCGGCGACGCCGACGTCGTAGAGATGCTCGGCGCGGTTGCCCATCATGCGGGCGGTGAGGAGCGCTTCCTCGGCCACGGGAATGTCGCTGGTCCCGGCCGAAACTACCAGGATTGATCCTTTGCCGGTGATCTCCGTGGTGCGCTCGATGGTGATGGCGCCCGACAATTCGTGAAATTTCGCATTGCGAGCGTCTTTTCCGGCGGCGCGTTTCACGGCGGCAAAAATCTTAATGTCGGCGCGGGTCACCAGGATGTTGTGCCGTGAATCTTTCTTGCGCAGCATAGCGCGCGCGATTTCCCCCACTTGCTGAGGTGTTTTCCCTTTGCCCAAAACGACTTCGGCAAAACCCTGGCGGAGCTCTCGCTGGTGATCCACTTTGGCGAAGTCAAGATCTTCGAAGGGAAGATGCTTCAGGCGCTCGATGGCTTTGTCCGGAGCGAGCTCGCCGGTCTTCACAGATTCCAGAATTTTACGCAGTTCAGATTGATTCATATTCTCCGGCCGCAGCGAATTCTATCATCGCAAACGACGATTGCCGTTGCTTGACTTGCCGGAACGCGGCTGCGAGACTGATTCTACGCGCGCAAAAAGATGGCTGACACACAAAAACAGATTGTCACCGTAGGTGTGACCGGCGCCAGCGGAGCGATCCTGGCGCAGAAGATGCTGGTGATGCTGGAAGAGGATCCGCGCGTCACCTGCATTCACCTGGTGGTTACGGAAGCCGGGCAGCGGCTGTTTGCCGAAGAGCTGAACATTACCTCCGGGGATTTGAAACAGCTGCCGAGCCGCATTCTCGGACACCCTGTTGCGAAGACGGAAGTGCTGCCGAACAAAGATGTAGGGGCTTCGATCGCTTCGGGCAGTTCCGCAGTGGACGCCATGGTGGTGATTCCGTGCTCGATGGGAACACTCGGGGCAATTGCCAATGGCATCAGCGATGATTTGGTCGCACGTGCGGCGGACGTGATGCTGAAGGAAGGGCGGAAGCTGGTTCTTTGCGTGCGCGACACGCCCTTCAATCGCGTGCACCTGGAGAACATGCTTCGGGCGCAGCAGGCGGGCGCGGTGATCATGCCGGCGGTGCCGGCATTTTATCACCAGCCGAAGACGATCGACGACCTTGTTACGCAGTATGTTTGCCGTGTACTCGCGCAGATCGGCCTGTCGCAGGAAAAGATGTATCACTGGACGGGCACGCCAGCATCGAAAAAAGCGGAGGCCTGACCTCGCGCGGAAATCAAAAATGGCGAACCGCATCAAAACCGTGCTCGAGATGATCAAATTCGAGCATTCCGTATTCGCTTTGCCGTTTGCGCTGACGGGCGCGTTGCTGGCGGCACGGGCGACGCATCAGCCACCAAGGGGTTGGCCGTCGCTGCGGCAAGTATTGTGGATCATCGCGGCGATGGTGGCGGCGCGTTCGGCGGCGATGACCATGAACCGCATTGCGGATCTCCGTTACGATCGCGAAAATCCGCGCACCAAGGAGCGCGCGCTCGCAACGGGCTCTCTTACGTTGCAATTTGCCGGGCTTTTCACAATTGCTGCGGTCGCGGTGTTTTTTGTTGCGGCGTCGCAGTTAAATCCGCTGACATTGAAACTAGCGCCTCTAGCTATCGCCGTGCTGTTTTTCTATTCCTTCACCAAGCGGTTCACCAACTGGTCGCATCTTTTTCTCGGATTTGCGCTGGGCATCTCGCCGGCCGCCGCCTGGATCGCCGTCACCGGCGGCCTCGATCTGCGCATGCTCATTCTGTGCGCGGCGGTTACGCTGTGGGTCGGGGGATTTGACGTGCTCTACGCGTGCCAGGATATTGAGTACGACCAGCGCGCCGGGCTCTTCTCCGTGCCCAAGAAATTCGGGATCGCCAACGCTCTGCTGATCGCTCGTGTGATGCATCTTGGAGTAATTGCTTTGCTCAGTTGGCTGGCGTTCAGTTTCGGGTTGCCATGGCCGGCGTGGGCGGGGATCGCGGTGGTCGCGGCGCTGCTGTCTTACGAACATTCTCTTGTCAAAGCAGATGACCTCAGCAAGCTGGACGCTGCGTTTTTCACTGTGAACGGCTATATTAGTATGTTGTTCCTGCTGTTCTGGGGCGCGGCGGCAGCAGTTTGGCGCGTTTGAAGTTTTTGACGGATTCGGAATGAGCGAACTTACCATCACCGATCAGCGATTGAAGCCGGTTGCGGAGAAAGTGCTTGCGGGTGAGCGGCTGGGTGTAGAAGACGGCATCGCGCTGTACCGTTCGCCCGACCTGCTGGCCGTTGGCTGGCTGGCCAATCACGTGCGCGAGAAAAAACACGGCAACGTCACCTATTTCAACGTCAACCGCCACATCAATCCGACCAACATGTGTGTCGCTCATTGCAAGCTCTGCGCTTTTGGCCGCGATCCCAGCGCGCCGGGCGCCTACAACTTCTCCCTGGAAGAGATTTACGCCCGCGCGGAACAGGGCGCGCGCGAAGGCGCCCTGGAATTCCACATCGTAGGCGGCCTGCACCCGGATTTGCCATTCGAATATTTCCTGGAGATGATTCGCGGTCTCAAGCAGCACTGCCAGGGCGTGCACCTGAAGGCGTTCACGATGGTTGAGGTGGGCTACTTTGCGCGCATTGCCAAATTATCAACCAGAGAAACGCTGCTCAAGCTGAAAGAAGCGGGCGTCGATTCGCTTCCTGGTGGCGGTGCGGAAATCTTTCATCCGCGGGTGCGCAGGATCATCTGCGATCACAAGGTCAGCGGGCAGATGTGGCTCAACATCGCGCGGGAGGCGCATGAAATCGGCCTGCGCTCCAACGCCACGATGCTTTACGGGCATGTGGAAACCGAAGAAGAGCGCGTCGATCACCTCGTCAAGCTGCGCGAGCTGCAGGACGAGACGCATGGCTTCGTGGCGTTTATCCCGCTGGCGTTTCATCCGGACAACACTGCGCTCTCGCACATTCCAAAGCCCACGGGCTACGCCGATCTGCGCAACATCGCCGTATCCCGGTTGCTGCTCGATAATTTCGATCACATCAAAGCGTATTGGATCATGCTGTCGCCGAGCATAGCACAGATTGCGCTGCGCTTTGGTGCCAACGATCTTGACGGTACGGTGATAGAGGAAAAGATTTATCACGACGCCGGTGCGAAAACGTCCGAGTTCACACCGCGCAACGAACTCGAACGCCTGATCCGAGCCGCCGGCCGCGTGCCTGTCGAGCGCGATACGCTCTATCATCCTGTCGACCGCGCGAAGCTGCCGCCGCCGGTGAGGCCGGACCTGGTCTCCCTTACGCTCAACGTGTGAGGCTCACGGCCACTTTTCTCAACAGCCAAATCGAACTGATCGGTAGTTTCTATCCCCGTGAGATTGGCTACTAGGTTGCAGAATGCCCGAGTTGTGTCAGCCACGGAAAAGCCAAAAAAGACACCATGCAAAATATTCGCCAAGCCATCGCAGGCTAGGTTCTCGCCGTTCCTCCCCATAATGGTGATGCTGTTCTCGTCGCGGTATGAGCAAGCCGCCTCGAATCCCGGGACACGACTGCGTTTCGAACCTGCAACTTCAGTGAATCTTTTCGCGTCTCAAATCTGTGCTACTACGCCTTCGTGAGGAGCGCCATTTCGAATGCGAACGATTCTATTGCTCACCGTATCCAACATCTTCATGACCTTCGCTTGGTATGGCCACTTGAAGTACCGAAGCGAGGCACTCTGGAAAGTAATCCTAGTTAGCTGGGGAATCGCCTTTTTCGAATACTGCTTCCAGGTGCCCGCGAATCGCTTCGGCTCCTATCAATTCACTGCCGTGCAACTCAAGACCATTCAGGAGATCATCACCCTTTTGGTCTTTCCCGTTTTCTCGGTGCTCTATCTCGGCGACAAATTCAAATGGAATTACGGCGTGGGCTTCGGCTTTATCGTGGGCGCCGCGTTCTTTATCTTTCACACGTGGTAGGCTGAACAGACTCAGAGTACCCTTGCCCTTAAGGGGGCTTGCATGCACTTCAAAGATCGATTCATTTACATGCTTTTTTTACTGACGGCTTGCATGTCGTCCCAGGCTCAGACGGTCACTTCTTCACCGGAAACCGGAGTCACTCCCAACACGCTTCTCCTTTATCGCGCTGATCTCATTGCCGGCAAGGAAGCGGCATACGAACAGACGGAAGCAGAAATTGTGCGGGGCTATGGGCGCGCAAAGATTCCGGTCTACTGGGTCGCTCTTCAGGCCGTCACGAGTTCGCCGCACGTACTTTATTTCGGCGGATTTGACTCTTTCGCAGCAGTCGAACAGGCGGGGCAGGACGTAGCCCAGGGACTCGGCACTCACCCGAACTCGCCAGCCTCCAGCAAAAACTGCAGGAGTACGTCTCGGGAACGCGCACGGTCATGGCCTTCCGCCGCGACGACCTCGGCTATCGCTTGAACAAGATCGATCTCGCCAAAGCGCGCTTCGTGCGTGTCTCCATTCTTCAATTCCGGCTGGGCTATGAAGAAGAGCTTGCCAACGCGGTCCGCGCCCGGGCCAGGATTTATGAAACCAACGACATTGAGACTCCTTGGATGATCTACCAGGTCCATTCGGGGCTTGTCTTACCTACGTTGATTCAATTCCAACCCATGAACTCTCTCGGCGAAATCGACGATGCGCTTGATCGCAGCAAGAACGGCCGCCATGTTCCCGGCGAAGGACGCCAATTGCCGAACCCAGAGTGGATGAAAGACTCGGAACTCAGTGTTGAAATACAGATTTATGACCTCAGCTTGCCGATGAGCCACCTTTCGGAGCAGGCAGCGGCTGTGGTGGCCACACCACGACATCCTGACTGCGGGCAAAATGCAGAAGCGGCTGTGCGGTCAGGGCAATGTCCAATGGCTCGGCCATCGTGTTTCGTTCGAATTCCGCTTCAGCGCGCTGCAGCGGCCACGGTGGATGATGAATCTCACTGCGAATGAGCCGGCCCCTGCTGTCGAGGGCATAGAGGCAATAGCGCTCCGTCAGAAAATGTTCAAGTGTGTCCGGCTGAGAAAGAAAGATGGGGCCAACCGGACGGTAATGTCCTCGCAAGGCTGCGGAAGCGGCTCCGCAGTGGGTCCGGTGGCTGGCGTATTCGATCCCGCCATTGCGTTCTGAGCAGCTCATCCGTGCGCGGAAGTACGGCAGGTGAAACCACGCCCGGGCGATAGCGACGGCCAGGAAGTTACCCGCGTCCAGGCTGAAAAACCACACGCCGGGCTTTCCGTCGCACGTCACATAGGTACGGACGTTTAGTTCGGGAAAAGCCGAGAGCCCGGGGATTGCAGGCGTCCCGCGCAGCCGTACGCCGGTCATGCGAAACGGAACTACCGCGAGCCAGGCGCGCCCTCGAAGAATGTCGATTTGCAATTGCGGAGGGAGAAGCGGGCGCAATTCTGCGAGGTCGACGGGCCAGTGCGCAAAGAGCAGGTCGTGCCAGCTTTGCGCCATCACCCACGGGCCGGCAGGCAGAGGCCACGGACGGTGGGCAACACTTTTCAGGATAGCCTTCATACTCGCTCACAAAGGTTTCTCGACAAGGTCATTTTCTGAATATACCCTTCCACCTAGCTCTGGAATCGAATTCTCTGGATTCAAAAAGAGCGAAACATCCAAAAGGAGAGAAATCATGCAGCGCAAAGCATCCGCGGTTTGGCAAGGCGGCTTGAAGGACGGGAAGGGCATGATCTCAACGGATAGTGGCGTCCTCAAGCAAACGCAATATTCCTTCAGCACGAGGTTTGAGAATGGGGTCGGCACCAATCCGGAAGAACTCCTCGCAGCGGCCCACGCCGGATGTTTCACCATGGCGCTCTCCGCGCAACTCGGAAACGCCGGCATGACGGCAAGCAAGCTCGAAACGACGGCAACAATTACCCTCGATAAGCTTCCCGACGGCTTCGGCATCACCAAGAGCCATCTCGACCTTGTCGCGCATGTTCCGGGTGCGGACAAGTCCAAATTCGAAGCGGCCGTTAAAGCCGCGGAAACCGGCTGCCCCGTCTCGAAACTCTTCAAGGCAGAAATCAGCGTCACCGCTCGGCTGGAATCCTAGGTCCCAGGGGTTCCGACAGGACGTTCTCACCTACTGGGCTAGGTCACTAAACGTTCTTACTGAACGTTCTCTCGAGAGGGCCAAACGCGTACAATGCAGCACATGATTTCGGCTCCGGGAGCATTCGCTGTAGGTGTGGCGATCTTTCTGATCGTGCTGTGGGACGCATTCGAGGCCATCATTCTCCCGCGCCGCGTAACGCGAAAGTTCCGCTTGGCGCGCCTGTTTTACCGCTCCACCTGGAAAACGTGGAGATTTATGACCGCACTCATCCCTTCGCGCAAAGCCCGCGAAGCCTCGCTGGGTTTCTATGGCCCGCTCTCACTCCTCGTTCTCGTCGGGGTTTGGGCCGTTGGCCTCGTGCTGGGCTTCGGCCTCATGCAATATGGCGCGGGGTCTGCAGTGGTGATGACGGGCGGTCAGCCTGGTTTCCTGACAGATATCTATCTCAGCGGTACGACCTTTTTTACCCTCGGCCTGGGCGACGTCATTCCGCGTTCCGGCTTGTCCCGCGCGCTGGTGGTCACCGAAGCCGGTTTTGGTTTCGGATTTCTTGCCGCCGTCATTGGCTATTTGCCTTTCATCTATGGCTCGTTCTCCAAGCGGGAAGTGAATATCTCCCTGCTCGATTCTCGCGCCGGCACGCCGCCCACCGCCGGCGAACTGCTTCGCCGCCACAGCTACCTCCACGGCCAGGAGGCCCTCCGCGTTCTCCTCAAAGATTGGGAGCTTTGGTGCGCCGAGTTGATGGAGAGCCATCTCTCCTATCCCGTGCTCGCCTATTTTCGCTCGCAGCACGACAACCAATCCTGGATCGCTTCGCTCACGGCGATTCTCGACACGTGCGCACTCGTCATCGGCGGCGTTGAAGGTGCTTGCGAAAAGCAGGCCGAGCTGACTTTCGCGATTGCGCGTCACGCCGTCGTCGACCTTTCGCAAGTCTTCGGCACGGCGCCCAAGCCGTTGCCGCACGACCGACTACCAGCGCAAGACTTGCGCCACATCCGCGACATCCTTGCCCAGCACGGCATGAAGGTCCATGACGGAGAGGACGCCGATCGCAAACTTATCGAGTTTCGCAAAATGTATGAGCCCTACATCTATGCGCTGGCCAATTATCTGAACCAGACGCTGCCGCCCTGGATTCCGCCTAAAAAAGGCAAAGACAATTGGCAGACCACGGCCTGGGCGCAGTCCGCCGGGCTCATTGACAAAGAAGTGGCCGCGATCGGCGTCGATGACCACTTCTGAGCTGCCTGGGTGGCGCTAGCTTGCCGCTACTTTTCTGGTTTGCTGACTTTTTCGCTGGAGAGAAACCATGAAGTCCATTCTCGTTCGTGAATTCGGCGGTCCCGAAGTTCTCAAACTCGAAGAAGTGCCCACGCCCAGGCCAGCCGCGGGGCAAGTTCTTGTCCGCATCCATGCCGCTGGCGTTAATCCTTATGACACTTATATGCGTGCCGGCACTTACTCAGTGAAGCCGGCGCTTCCCTACACGCCCGGCTCTGATGCCGCAGGCGTCGTCGAGGCCATCGGCGACGGCGTGAAAAGAGTCAGGCCGAGCGATCGCGTGTACACCGCCAAGACCGTTACAGGCGCGTACGCGGAATACGCTCTCGCGCTGGAAGAGCAGGTGCATTCTCTGCCGGGTAAAATTAATTTCGGGCAAGGTGCCGGCGTGTGGGTGCCCTATGGCACGGCGTACCACGCTCTACACCATTCGGCGGAAGCCCGCGCGTCGGAAACAGTTCTCGTTCACGGCGCCAGCGGCGGAGTCGGCAGCGCGGCAGTGCAAATGGCGCGCGCCATGGGCCTCACCGTCTTGGGCACTGCCGGTACTCAAAAAGGCATCGACTTGGTAAAGCGCGAAGGAGCGCATCACGTTTTTGATCACAGTAAGCCAGGCTATCAGGAAGAAATCTTGAAGGCCACCAGAGGCCGTGGTATGGACATTGTTCTTGAAATGCTGGCCAACGTGAACCTTGCGACCGATTTGAAGCTTCTCGCCACGAATGGCCGCGTGATCGTCATCGGCAATCGCGGCGAGATCACCATCAATCCACGCGACCTGATGTTGCGCAGAGCCTCTGCCCGGGGCTTCACGCTCTGGGCCATCACGCCAGCGGAAGAAGCCGAAATTCACGCCGGCTTGATTGCCGGCCTCGAAAACGGCACGCTCCGCCCCGTGGTCGGCAAGGAGTTACCCCTCGCCGAGGCGGCACGCGCCCACAAAGAGATCCTCGAGGCCGGGGCCACGGGGAAAATCGTTCTCCTACCGTAACGGCTTTCTGCCTGCTCCGGACGAATCGAGCGCTTTGACTGGGAGCAACACCGTCTTATAATCGTTCTCTCCCGACGTCGGCGCGAAAGTTCCCGCGTGGACTTTGGGTCAGCTCAGTGACGTGAACTCTACACTTCTACTTACGGTATCTCTTGCGACACAAAACCCCATCAGCCACTATTGGCACAAGATCACCGATAAAACCTTTACCGGCATTTACCACGCCAATGCCTTCGACCTCGCCATGATGATTCCTTATTTCGTCGTCCTTCTCGTCCTTGCGGTCTACGGCCTGCACCGCTATTGGCTGGTGTACGACTATTTCGCCTATTCGAAGAACCTCCCTCCGGCTCCGCCTCCAGTGGCCGATTGGCCTCGCGTCACCGTTCAGTTGCCCATCTTCAACGAGCGCTACGTCATTGAGCGTCTCGTCGAAGCTGTGTCGCGCTTCGACTACCCACGCGAGCTGCTCGACGTGCAGGTGCTGGACGACTCCACCGATGAGACCTGCGAAGTCGCTCGAGCCTGTGTGGAGCGCCACGCCGCACAGGGCATGCGAATCGTTCACCTCCATCGCCGCAACCGCGAAGGCTACAAAGCCGGCGCTCTGGAAAACGGCTTGAAAACCGCCAAGGGCGAATTCGTCGCCATCTTCGACGCCGACTTTCTCCCCGAACCTGATTTTCTGCTCCGTACCATCCCCTACTTCATGAATCCGCAAGGCGGCGGTAAGATCGGCATGGTACAGACGCGCTGGACCTATCTCAACAGCGACTACTCCCTGCTCACTAACGTTGAGACCATTCTTCTCGACGGCCATTTCGTCGTTGAGCATGGTGCGCGTTCTCGCCGGGGCACTTTTTTCAATTTCAACGGGACCGCCGGGGTCTGGCGCCGCAAAGCCATCGATGATGCCGGCGGCTGGGAGCACGACACACTCACTGAAGACACCGATCTGTCCTATCGCTCGCAACTCAAAGGCTGGAGGTTTCTCTACCTCCCGCAAATCGAATGTGCTTCCGAACTCCCTGTGGACATGAACGGTTTCAAAACCCAACAAGCGCGCTGGGCCAAGGGCCTGATGCAAACTGCAAAAAAAATCCTCCCAAGAGTTTGGAAATCCGACGCGCCCTGGCACGTCAAAGCAGAAGCATTCTTCCACCTAACCGGCAACATCAGCTACCCGCTGATGATCCTGCTCTCTACCATGTTGCTACCAGCAATGATCGTGCGCTTCTATCAGGGCTGGTTCCAGATGCTAGTGATCGACCTGCCGCTTTTTCTCGCCTCCACGTGTTCCATCTCCAGCTTCTATCTCGTGGCGCAAAGAGAACTTCGTCCTAAGACGTGGCGGCGCACGTTTCTGTATTTGCCTTTCGTCATGGCCACGGGCATAGGAATTTCCGTGCGCAACGCGCAAGCGGTGATCGAAGCGGTGCTCGGCAAGAGAAGCGAATTCGCCCGCACGCCCAAATTCAATATCGAAGGCAAAAAGGGAACTTTCGCAAAAAAATCCTACAAAAACAAAGCTGGCTGGATGCCCTACGCGGAAATTCTCTTAGGCTTGTACTTTTCTTCGACTGTGGTCTACGCCATCCTCAACGAAAACTATGCCACCGTTCCGTTCCTGCTGCTCTTCGTTTGGGGCTACCTCTACACCGGCTCGATGTCCCTCGGCCAAACGTACTTCGCGCGTCTCCGCTTCGGCGTCAACGCCCCTGAAATGCGTCCCGCCACCTCCGGCGCACCGGGCTTCTGATTGACCTTATGCCCTCGCATTTCTTGCCACGAAGGATCGCCGCCCGGTGGTTCACGGGAAAACATCCTGAGTCGGCTTGGCCGTCGCTAGCACGGGATGCCTTGGAAGCTGGACTCGACGGCCCCGCGCTCCGCCGACTGGCGTCTTATGAGCAGACGCTTCATTGGGACGTGGCCAAATACAGTGAGCCGGCCCTAAGTGAAATGGGCGCTTCCAAGATGTCCCAAAGGGAAGCGCTTCTTTGGTCTGCCAAAGATGTCTGTCGTGACATTCTCGAAGGCGCTCGAGGCCCATTCGAAATCTGGCGAGATAGGCTCCGGAGGCAGTGCTATCCTGAAGAGTTGATGCCGATCTTCAACGAAATCGAAATGCAGGGCACCGGACTCCTTTCTGGAAGCGAACAGGAAGCCCTTCAGATCATTCTTTCCCATGCTCGCGACAGCGTTTCCCCGGAACGGAGGCAAACCGCGTGCGCACAGAGCGAATCGTCCGTACATTTTTTTCAAAACGCTGGACTGCGGTTCCATGCCATCACCGCCGGGCCCAAAGACGGCCCCGTGGTGGTCTTGCTCCATGGTTTCCCGGAATTCTGGTATGGCTGGCACCGCCAAATCGAGCCGCTGGTCACCGCGGGACTCCGAGTCGTCGTCCCCGACCAACGCGGTTACAATCTCAGCAGTAAACCCGTCGGCGTGGCAGCTTACGCTTTAACGGAACTCGTCTCCGACGTCCTCGCCATCGCCGATCAACTCGGTCAGGACAAAATCTTTCTCGCCGGCCATGATTGGGGCGCCGCCGTTGCCTGGAGCACTGCCCTCTTGCATCCGCAGCGCATCGCCAAGCTCGCCGTCCTCAACGTCCCTCATCCTGCGGTGATGCGCAAATTCCTCAGGACGCATCCGCGTCAATTCTTCCGCAGTTGGTACATGTTTTTCTTCCAACTCCCCTGGCTGCCGGAAGCGCTTTTCTCCGCCCTTAGCTTCCGCGTTGGCGCGCGCGCGCTTCTCCACTCCAGCCGCCCGGGCACCTTCTCTGTTGAAGACCTCGCCCAATATCGGGGCGCCTGGTCTCAGCCCGGCGCTCTGACCGGCATGATCAACTGGTATCGTGCCCTCTTCCGCGCTGGCGTGAAATTTCAGGACCAAAACGTCCGCGTCCCCACGCGCATCCTCTGGGGCGAGCGCGACGACTTTCTCCTGTCTGAAATGGCTCACGAAAGCCTGCACTATTGCACCAGCGCTGAGCTCTTCACATTTGCCAACGCCACGCACTGGCTCCAGCACGAGGAACCTGAGCGAGTCTCGCAGATACTCGCGGACTTCTTTCGCGCTTGAGCGCCGCGGCATGCCTGGTCGTTTGTTGCTCCCGGCATTCAGGTCTTGCCGCCGCGGGTAATTCCGGGCCGGCAGCAGAGGCGCAGCAAGCTTCCCGCGAGTGCGGGAAGCCTGCCCCCGGTTAGATTATAATAGAACGGTGCCTCGGCCCCTCAATCGCCCTGGTGATCGCGGAGGATCCTGGTCACCAGGCTCCGGGTTCCCGGGGTGTTGAACAGGAGTCCCTTCACCGCTATGGTCTTGCCCACAGCCAGTGAGGTCTGATTAGGCAAGTCCTCGAAGTCCATTCCCGAGAGCATTTGGACAGGAATGGTCCCTGACGGGCGCGGAGGGAGCGGCGTCTAGTAGAGGAAAGCGACCGCCGCGCATGCAGCGCCGGCCACCCTCCTGAGATCGTGTTGCCGCTTCCGGCCACCGAAAACACAATGTAAGTTCACGGGTGCACCGTGAGCCAGCGACCTCGGGAAACAGAACGACATTGCTTATCGCGACGCACGATCCGCCCCTATTGCCATTCAATCCTCAATGGCAGGTTAACCAGATATTTCGGAAGGCCTGACGTTTCAGTTACAATCGCCCGGCTGTCGGTGGCACGCCGCGAACTCACGTGCCCGGTGGACGCAACAATCAAATGGTGGTTTCGAGGTGCGCGAATGAGTGGTCGCTTGTGGCCGGTGCGGTCGCGTGGTTTGCTGAATTCTGCAAGACGGGCTCTCTGCGGATTGCTCTGTGTGGTTTGCTGCGCAGCCGGCGTGCAAACCCAGGAGCGCCGCGAGCGCGAACCCAACAGCGTCTACTCCGAACGCCGTGCAAAGCTTGGCGTGCAAGTCGATGGGCCGATCATCCTCTGGGGTTTCACGGGCCGGGAGGAAGTTTCACAGGCCTACGTTTTTGCCCAGGAGGAGAATTTCTACTACCTCACCGGTCACAATGAAGAAGGCGCCGGTCTGATTATCCTTCCCGCGGGGCAGAAAGGCGACGTCGCGAAAGTTTTGCGCGAAACTCTTTTTCTCCCGGCAAAGAATCCGCAGAAAGAAAAATGGAATGGCGTCCGCATGTCATCCTCGGACCCGGGCATCGAGGTGCGCACTGGCTTTGTTGCCGTAAAACCGTTCGAGAGCGACTTCCGCTCCGTTGTGGAGAATCTTGCGAAGACATTTCCGAATTTCTATACCATTCTTCCCTATCAAAAAGAACTTGGCGGTTACCCGCACGAGAAAACCGTTGTCGATTGGCTGCAACTTGCTGCACCGCAGGCCAAGCTGAAGGACATTCGCACGCAGATCAATACTCTGCGCCAGATCAAGTCACCCGGGGAAATCGCCTTTCTGAAACAAGCGATTGACTTGTCGGTGGACTCCCACCTTGAAGCGATGAGGTTGATGCGCCCCGGCCTCTACGAATATCAGGTGGCGGCAAAAATGGTCGAAGTCCACGCGTGGGGCGGTTCAGAAGCGGAGGGTTACGCCCCGATTGTTGGCGCCGGCCCGAACTCCACCGCGCTGCACTACGACAGGCTCTCGCGCAAGATCGAAGAGGGCGACATCGTCGTTCTCGACGTTGGCGCGCAATACTCCGGCTACTCCTCCGACATCACCCGCACGCTGCCCGCCAACGGCAAGTTCACGCCGCGCCAGCGCGAAATCTATGACATCGTCCTCGGAGCGCAAAACGCGGCCCTCGCCGCTCTAAAGCCCGGAATGGACTTCTGTATCAAGGGCGACAAGAGCGTCCACAAAATTGCCTACAATTACATAAATTCCCACGGCAAGGATCTCCACGATAAGCCACTCGGCACCTATTTCATTCACGGCCTCGGCCATCATATCGGCCTCGATGTTCACGACCCGGGCGAATACTGCGCCCCTTTCCAGCCCGGCATGGTCATCACCATTGAGCCAGGCATCTACATCCCCGAAGAGAATCTTGGCGTGCGCATCGAAGACGACGTCCTCATCACCGAAACCGGCCACAGGCTGCTCAGCGAACGCCTCCCCCGAGATCCGGGTGAAATCGAAAAGATCATGGCGGGAGCCGCGCCGGCACTCGCAAAAACAGAAAAAGGCGAGGCTCGAAACGTTTCGCCAGCGGAGACACCCACCGATGGCAGTGTGATCCGGAGCTTGATTGAGAACTACGCGAAATCGGTTGATGCCGCAGACACCGCTCTCGCTGCTGAGGTCTGGTTGGATTCGCCGGATGTCTCCTTCATCCACCCGTTGGGTCATGAGCACGGTTTCGAGCAAATCAAGCAAAATGTTTACCTTCGTTTGATGGGCGATATGTTCTCCGAACGCAAACTGACGGTTCATGACATTTCCCTTCATGTTCACGGGGACACAGCCTGGGCCAAGTTCTATTGGGATTTCGCTGCCAAGTTCAGAAACGATGGCTCTCCCCTCACGACCCACGGTAGGGAAACACAGCTCTATCGTAGGGAACAAGGTCGATGGCGCTTGGTTCACGTCCACCATTCCGGAATGCCGGTAACGGCAGAAGCCCAGGGGTTCTGAGCGGAGGAAACATTTCTGATGCAAGGAGGCACGAACGCGAGGAGATTGACCGCCGGGAATGTGGCATCTTATACTGATTGTTCGCGCTGGACGTGGATTGCGCGTCAGCGTGCCTCGAGTCATTCCGCGAGCAGTGTAGGCGCGAACATAAGCCCGCCGGAATTTCCGAAATCAGCAGACTTTCTAGGGAGCGGTCGGCCCCGACCCGGTCGGGGCCACAAACACAATGAGCAGCGTCAAAGCGACACAACTCCGCCCGGGCATGGTCATTCAGCACGAGGGCCAGCTTTTCACTATTTTCAGCGTCGATCACCGCACACCCGGCAATAAGCGCGGCTCGATGCAGACGCGCATGAGAAACCTCCGCACGGGTGCGATCATCGACTACCGGTTCCGCGCCGAAGAATTCGTGGACCGCGCCATCCTTGACGAAGTCGAGTTCGAGTATCTCTACAGCGAGGGTGACGATTTTCACTTCATGAACACCAAGAACTACGAGCAGATGCAGATGAGCCGGGAAGAGCTCGGGGAGTCCGTCTACTATTTAATACCCAGCACCATCGTGAAGGTCGAATTTTTCGAGGAAAAACCCATCGGCGTGGACTTGCCCGATACCATGGATATGAAGGTGATCCAGACGGAGCCTACGCTCCAGAAGGCCACCGCCAGCGCGGTGATGAAACCCGCGACGCTCGAGACCGGTCTGGTGGTCCAAGTGCCGCCTTTCGTAAATGAGGGGGACAGAATTAAAGTGGATACTTCGGAAGCACGCTACGTTCAGCGCGTGGAGTAGTCTTTAGTTTCGGCTTCTAGTTTTCAGTCTTGAGGCTGCAGTTTACTTTCTGATTTCGATTTTCCGTTTCTGAGTTTCTGCCTCCGCAGCTAATTTCAGCGCAGGCCGGAATTGCTAGAGGCAGAACGACGCCCCGGCTCAGTCGGGGGCGCCTTTTGTTTTTCTCTTAGAGTTTTCCCGCTGAACCGGCCGCGGATTTCTCGCCGGCAGGATGTGCGCCAAATACGCGATCGAAGATAGCATCCACATGGCGAAGCTGCCGCTCTAGATCAAACGTGTGCGCGAGCGCTTTCGCATCGAGGTACTTGGCGATGCGCGCATCGGTTGCAATACGGTCACGGAAACTGGTGTCTGCCTCCCAGGCCGCCATGGCGCTTTCCTGCACCGCCTTGTAGGCGTCATCCCGGGGCATTCCTTTCTCCACCAAATCCTGCAGCAATTGTCCCGAGTAAACCAGGCCGTGGGTGGATTCGAGGTTTCGAATCATTCGTTCAGGGAAAACACGCATCTGGCCGAGGATGGCGGTCATTTTGGAAAGCATGTAGTCCACAAGAATGGTGGAATCGGGAAAGATGATTCGTTCCGCCGAACTGTGGGAGATGTCGCGCTCGTGCCACAAGGCTACGTTCTCGAATGCAGCGAGCATATTCGAACGCACCAGGCGCGCGAGGCCGCAGATTTGCTCGCACATGACGGGATTGCGCTTATGGGGCATCGCGGAGCTGCCGCGCTGTTCGCCGCTGAAGGGTTCTTCAGCCTCGCGGACTTCGGTGCGCTGCAGATGGCGAATTTCGAGCGCGATTTTCTCGAGTGTAGCGG
>MNIJ01000007.1:29348-33862 GCA_001919715.1 Acidobacteria bacterium 13_1_20CM_58_21 | reverse complement strand
ATCATGGCCGGACGGCCATCTGCGAATTGCTCGACCTGACCGACCGCATCCGGGAAATGATTGTGGATCGCCGTCCGACTTCGGAGATCAAGCGCGTGGCTTGCGAAGAGGGCATGATCACTCTGCGCGAAAGCGGGCTGGCCAAGATTCGTGCGGGCATCACTACCGTGAAAGAGATTAACAAGGTGACTTTCGTTGAGTAGCACGACCGCATTCCGGCAGGGGATTTACCAGTTTGAGTGGGCGCGCCGGGTTGCGCGTTGGCTCGATGCGATGCCGGGCGCTGCGATGGCCATCGAAGTTGCGCCGGATCGCGTAGCAGCGGCCCGCTGGAGCCGCACGGGTTCGCTGGATGGCTATGCTGTTGAATCTTTGCCGGTTGGAGCGCTAGTGCCATCGGCCGTCGAAGCCAACATCGTGAACGGAGCCGCCGTTAAGGCCGCAGTGACCAATGTCTGCACTCGTCTCGGCACCCGGGACGAAGAAGATGTTGCCATGATCGTTCCCGACACGGTGATCCGCGTCTTCGTGCAGCACTTTGAGGACTTCCCGCGCTCGGCGGCCGAAGCCGTTCCGATGTTGCGGTGGAAGCTGAAGAAGAGCGTACCCTTTGAAGCCGATGAGACGCTCATCTCCTACATGCGGCAGGCACCGCGCGAAGTCGGCGTTGACGTCGTCACGGCCCTCGCCCGGCTGCGCATTATCAGGGAGTACGAATCTCTGGTCGAGGGAATCGGGCTGCATCCCGGCGTGGTGTTGAGTTCTTCGCTAGCCGCCATCTCGCTAGTCGAAGATGAGAAGCCGACGCTCCTGGCGCGCGTCTCGGGTTCCACCTTGACTACCGCGATCGTGCGCCGCGGTGTTTTGTGCGGCTATCGTTGTACGGAACTTCCGGCACACGGCCTGAACCTGCAGCCGCAAATGCTTCTCGAAGAGATTTTTCCGGTGGCAGCGTACTATCAGGATACCTGGCATGAGGCCATTCAATCCGTATGCGTCGCCGGACTTGGCACGCGACTGGCTGAGTTTGCCAAGCCACTCGAGGCCGAATTCCATTGTGAGGTGCGGTCGTTGCTACACTCCGCAGTCTCCGATGGACGCATCAAAGAGGACGCCAGTCCGCTGGCGGATCGCGAATTGGAAGGTTTGATCGGTTGGATGCTGCAACGAGGCTAACGTCGGTTTTTCGGATTGAGGCAAGAAGAGCATGAAAATTCGGCTCAATTTAGCAACCAAGGCACTGGAAACCCACCGGCGATTCCTGGTTGGCGCCGGTCTGACCGCGGTCGTCGCGGGACTCCTGTTTCTCGGGTTGGGTTGGCACGTCTATTCTGCCCGCAAAGTCGACTATGCGTTGCGCGCTCGGACGGAAAAAATGCGTCAGGAGATGGCCAAGCTCGAAGCGCAGCGCAAAGAGCTGGAGCGCTATTTCAGTCAAAAGGACATCGCCAATTTGCACGATCGCGCCGCTTTCATCAATACCATCCTCGACGCGCGCAGCTTCAATTGGACACTGATGTTCATGGATCTGGAGCACATTCTTCCGACCGGCGTGCGCGTCGTCAGCATCGAGCCCAAGCAGGTTGCAGGACACGTGGAAGTGAAGCTGACCGTGGGCGCCACAAGTGACGAAGCAGAGCTCAAATTTGAGCGCGCCCTCGAAGAATCGAAAGAATTTACGGGAGTTCAAGTACTGAATGTTCACAACGCCAATCCGAGTGGAAACCCAAACGGCGATCGAACGGTGGTCCAATTGTCAACCGTCTATTCGAGACTTTGATGCGGCGCGACTTCACAGTGCGGAAACGAGCGATTCTTGGCGGGGTGATTCTTCTCGTCCTTGCGGATGTCGCGCTGGCTGCCTACAGTTGGCAGCTTTCCGCCCCGCGCGCGCCACAACAGCAGCTTGCCATGGAGACCAGGCAGCACAGTGTCTTGAAAGCAGATATCAAGCGCGCCCAGGACATCCGCGAGAACATTCCCGCAATCCAGAAAGATTGTGATCAATTTGAAGGGTCGCTCTTTCCGGCCAGCGCGGGTTATTCCTCTGTCCGGTCTGAACTCGGCGCCACTGCCAAGAAAAATGGAATTCAGCTCGAAGATTATTCTTCGAGGGAGACCAAGATTGCGAACCGTGGGATGACAGAAGTGGCCATCGACGCTACCGTGAGTGGAGATTATGTGAGCATGATCGGGTTTCTGAATGGCTTGCAGCGCTCCGCAAATCTCTACCAGGTGGATTCATTGACCCTCGCATCTGAGAACGCGAATCAAACATCAAATGTTATCAAGGTCGCGCTACACCTCAGGACGTATTTCCGGATGGGCACATGAAGCAGAAGAAACAACTCGCCGTGCTCTCCGTGCTCCTGCTGATTGCCGGGGTTATCTGGTTTTTGTATCTCGACCATGATAAACCCATTGTGACGGTCGTTGCGGGCACCACGGCCCCTCAATTGCTTTCCGTGGAAAACCCCCAGCTCCACACCGACAGGCTGAAAAGGGCCCGCGAGACCGAATATAAGAGTACCGGACGCAATATCTTCAGCGCGACTCCGCCGCCACCACCACCACCACCGGTCACCACCACGACTGAACAGTCGGCAGATCCCCCTCCCCTGCCTCCCCCTCCCCCTCCTCCGACGCTGCCATTAAAATTCTTCGGCTACGGCACCGTTCCCTTCGGTAGTGCCCGTCGTGCCTTCTTCACTGACGGCGAAGAGGTCTATGTTGTGGCGGAAGGCGAACTCTTGCTTAATCGCTTTCGTATCCTGAAAGTGGGCAACGCGAACCTCGAATTCGAAGAAGTCTCCTCGGGGCGCCGAGGCACCGCCCTCCTCGAGGAGCAAGGAGCACCGCCCTCCTCATGAACGCCAGGCGTCCACCAACAGCAGGGAAGCGCAGCGAGCGTGGATATGCTTTGCTCGTAATCATCTTCCTCGTCACCCTTTTGCTGATTTCCACGATGGTGGTCGTGCCAAACATCCTGACCGAGGCTCGGCGCGAAAAAGAAAAAGAAATGATTTGGCGAGGGAAACAGTACGCCCGCGGAGTAAAGCTCTATTTCCGCAAAATGGGGCGGTTTCCGACCTCCCTCGAAGACCTCACCAAGCCGAAGGTGGGTTCAATCCGCTTCATGCGCCAAGTTTACAAAGACCCCATGAACCAGGAAGACGGTTCCTGGAGGTTCATTTATGTGGGACCAGCGGGACAGCTCATGGGCAGCTTGAAGCCTGCCCAAAATCTCCAGCTTCCTCAAATACGGGGCGTGGGCACTCCTGCGAATGCATTGAACGGACCTGGCGCCCCGGCCCAGCCCGGCGCTTTTGGTCAGCAAGGCCTGGGCGGGACACCGCTCGGTGGAACGACTTCGGGCACCAATCCACCGGTTAGTACGGGAACACCTGAAGGGACCGACCAGAGCGACTCGGGATCCAATCCGCAGGCCATCCCCACCGGTGATCCGCCCACCATCATCGGAGGCAACATCATCGGCGTCGGCAGCAAGGTCAACAAATCTTCCATTATCGTCTACGAAAAAGCCAAGAATTATCGACTCTTCGAATTTATCTGGGATCCTTCAAAGGACGCTCTCGGAGCGGGACAGCCAGGCATGCAGTCGGGAACGGGATTGGCCCCGTCGTTCGGTCAGACCCCCGGCCAACAACCCGGGCAGAGCCCAACTAACCCACAGCAAAATCCTCCGCCCCAACAATAGATTCTTAAGTCTTCAGTCGTAAATAAGAATACTTCAACAATTCGAGTCGTAACATGGGCTGTAACATCAGGTTGCCTTCAGGAGATGGATAATTTCTTGAATGGCGTCATCGGCTTTGTGATAAGCGGCTTCAGTGGGACTTTGGCGGGGCTTTTGGGCGTGCCTTGGAGTGCGGCCGGTGGTGGAAGAGACTATTGGCGAGAGGGCCGCAGAGACGCTTATGGAAAAAGACGAACAGGAGCGCCACTTTAACACCCTTGTCGCTGGTTGCTCGACCCTGCCGAGCATCTGGCCGTTCCGGTGGACCGTGATGGAGATCGTTGCCGGTGTACATCGAGGAGACGACCCAGCGAGCCAGATAGCCACGCCGCAGCGGACGCGAGCTTGCCGATGGTGGCTGGAAACCTCGCAGCAAATCAAAGAAGAGATTCCAGGCGCAAGCAGATTGAGAGCGCTTTGGGACCATCCCAGGAGATCGTATTCAAATTCCTGGTGTTCGCGAGATGGAAGGAATCCTTCGGATTGCAAAAGATTGGCGAGAGAAGAGCGGGTGAAGTGGTACAAGTGGAGCGGAACATCGAGATGGAACCACTGGGGCAGAAGATACGCGCCTGAAGACCGCCAGCGTTGGGAACCGCGATGGTCAGAGCGCCGTTGGCCGATAACAGAAGGCGAATATCTCCCAGCATCGCGCGCGGCCGGCCAAGTGTTCGAAGGTGTGCCACAGGGTGATGGCGTCGAACGGCGCACGCGAATGCATATCGGAGATATTCGGATAGACCGCGAGTCCTGCTTG
>MNIJ01000007.1:0-29336 GCA_001919715.1 Acidobacteria bacterium 13_1_20CM_58_21 | reverse complement strand
CCGTCGCCGCAGCCAATATCCAGCAAGTGGCCAGCGGCGCCCCCGACAACTTGCCGGAGGATTCGGGGGCGGCGGCGAGCGCAGTAGGACGCGGTCATGCCGTGCCGGCCGCCGTGATCGCCGCGATAGTATTTTGCCAACTCTTTAGATCTGGGTGCGGTATTGTCGAGTCCGCAAGGGGCGCATTCGAGAATTGAAAATACGGCGCGTGTCTGGACATCGCGGACGCTGGCAAAACGGACGTGGAGTGGGCCGCCGCAAGCCTGGCCGCATTCGGGATCGACGAGTCGCTCGTCAGGAGCGACTGGAGTAGTGGCGGCCTGTGGAAATGCCATGATGGTTATCTCTCCGGAACAATCGAAGGGCCACCGCGGAATTTCAATTCTGAATCTTGCCGCGCAGAGAATTTGCACGATCGCGGGCCATAGCGAACTCGGGGGCGATGCGCACGGCATGCTCGTACGCTCGGAGGGCCGAGCGGATATCCTGCTGGCCTTCGAAGGTCCGGCCGAGCCAGAAATAAGCGATTGGCGAGGGAGCGATTTGCGTGGCACGCGTGAAGTCGCCCAGGGCCGCGGAGAGGTTTCCGCTTTGAAATTCGAGGGAACCACGCCCAATAAAACTGTTGAGTTCGGTGGGATTTATGCGAATGGCGGCGTCGAATTCGCGTAGAGCCTCGGCAGGCTGATTCTTTTGGACGAGGAGAATGCCGAGATTGTTATGAGCTTGGGCGATTTCGAGGGGGTCGGAAGCGCTGTTGATGGCAATGGCATATTCGCGCTGAGCTTCGTCGAGGCGATTCTCGCGGAGAAGCACAGTCGCAGCGTTGTAGTGGGGCCTGGAGAGTTGCGGAGCGAGGTGAACGGCAGCGACATAATGGACCAAGGCTTCATCGAGCAAGCCCCTTTCGACGTAGGCGGTACCAAGGTTGTCTTCGGCAATGACGTTGTCGGTAGTGACCTGAAGCGCGTTGGTGAAGAGCGTGAGGCTGTCGTGCCAGTAGCCGATCTGAACGTAAGAACAGGTGGCGTATAGAAGCAGCGCGGCGCCGGCCAGGGCGAATTGCGATGTGCGGGCCAGTTGAAGCCGGGGCAGGAATTCAGCGGAGGACCAGACGGCCATGACGAAGAGCCCGAGAAGAGAAATGTAAGCATAGCGATCGGCCATGGCCTGGCGCCCGACCTGGACGATGCCGATGACTGGAACGAGTGTGCCGAGATACCAGAGCCAGCCGACCGGCAGATATCCGAACCGCCGTTCGCGCCAGACAAGAACGCTGATGAGTAAGAGCACCAGCGCGGCGGCAAGCACTTTCCACAATGCCAGAGAACCCTCCGGATGGGGATAAAAGACGGCCAGGCGCGAAGGCCAAATGCCCTTTAGGACATAGACGAGGTAGGAATAGATGGCATTGTTGAGGCGCTGGGCAAGCGGCAAGGCGGCCACAGAACCCAGGGAGCCGGCGCTGCGCTGGGCGTGGATGGTGACGAACGCGCTAGCGATGGGAAACAACAGAAGCGGAATTTTCTCGGCCAGAACCTTGAACACAACGGAAGAAAAATGGGGAGAGCTGCGCTCGGTACGGAAACGAGCGAGGGGCCAATAGTCGAGAAGCAAAAGGGCGCAAGGCAAGGTGATGATCATGGGCTTGGCCATGAGACCCAGGACAAAGAACAAAACTATCGCGAGATAGCGGGCGACGGTGGGTTTGCGCACATACCAGCCGTAAGCGGCGAGTGCCAGGAAGAGAAAAGCAGTACAGAGAAGAGATTTGCGTTCGGCGATCCAGGCGACGGGCTCGACGTTTAGGGGATGCACGGCGAAGAGCGCGGCGGCCATGGCACTGCGGAGGGACGCGCCCGTGGCGCGCTGCAGCAAGAGAAAAAACAAGACGACATTCAGGGTATGGAGCAGGACATTGGTCAAGTGGTGACCGGCGGGGTGCAAGCCGAAAAGCTGGACGTCAGTCATATGCGAGAGCCAAGTGAGGGGATGCCAATTGGCTTCGGTGAAGGTGGTAAAGGCCCAGGAGACGCCGGAGCGAGTGAGACCCTGCTGCACTTGATAGTTATTGGTGACGTAGGCGGGATCGTCATAGCTGATGAAGGCGCTGCTCAGGGAGTTGGCGTAGAGGGCCAAGGTGAGCAGTGCAAGGCATACGGCGAGCAAGAGGGTGGCGTGTCGTTGCGGCCAGGGCTTCGCGGCGGCAGTGGGAGTGGCCGGAAAATCGAGTTGGGCCGCAGCCGAGAGCGCGGTCATTTTTTCACCAATTCGTAATAGTCTTGGACCAGCCGGTGGCCTTCCTCGCGGAAAATGTCAAAACGAGCGAGATGGAGCTTTTGCAGGCGGAACATCAGTGAGGTGGCCAGAACACCGAATCCGTATTGAAGGCTGCGGCGAAAGTTGAGGGAGGAAGCTTCGGCGAAATAGCGGGTGGGGCAGGAAATCTCGCCGATGCGGAAGCCGAAATAAATGATTTGGGCGAGCACTTGGTTGTCAAAGAGGAAATCATCGCTGTTTTCTTCGAGGGGCAGGGATTCGAGGACTTTGCGGGAAAAGGCACGATAGCCGGTGTGGTATTCGGAAAGCTTGTAGCCCAAAAGGAGATTTTGAAAGAGAGTCAGGAAGCGGTTGGCGATGTATTTGTAGCGAGGCATGCCGCCTTTCAGAGCGGAAACGCCGAGGATGCGGGAGCCCAGGGCGGCGTCATATTCCGAGTAGGCGATCATGCCGACCAGGGCAACGAGCAAACGGGGGGAGTATTGGTAGTCGGGATGGACCATGACGACGACATCCGCGCCGCGACTGAGGGCCTCGCGGTAACAGGTCTTTTGGTTACGGCCGTAGCCGAGGTTCTTTCGATGCACGAAGGTGACCAGACCGAGTTGGAGGGACAGTTCGGCGGTGCGGTCCTGACTGCCGTCATCAACCAGGATGACCTCATCGACAAATTCGTAGGGCAGATCGCCGTGGGTTCGTTCGAGCGTCTTGGCCGCGTTGTAGGCGGGCATGACGACTACGATTTTCTTGCCGTTCAGCATAAGGTGAAATTAAGGCCGAGAATCAGCTGCTAGATGGGGAACCACTCCCAAATAATTATCCCGCGCGAGATGGGTGGAGGCAAGAACGTGAGAGTGGCGAACAGAGCAAAGGGTCAATACCCACACACCCAGAATCGCAACGGGAATCCCTGCGAACCAAGAGTAAAGACATTGAGCCCACGATGCTCTTTTTGCGTGACGAGCTTTGCCGGAGTTTGACAGGTCGAGGGCTTGCGCCAGGGAGCCACGCCGGATTCAAGCTGCTTGATAATGTTCTCGGTGACAATTTCATAGACGCTTGGTATTTGGTTGGCGCTCCAGTTTTGATTTGCTGTTTTCAGGCATCAATTACATTCTCTTTGTCCTTAAGGATGCCTGCCGAGAGTTTGAGGAACGAGTTGGTCAGCCAGGTTCGCCGAAAGGCGCGAAGGCAGAGATGGTCTTCGCTGCTATTCGCGCTTTGCTGACTTGCCTGCATAATGTGTTTCCAAAACCAGGTTCTCCAGAATCGCAATCACCTGGGGGAGTTCGTCGGGAGGTACACTTGCAGCGTCCAGTACCAACGGGCACGCTGGAAGGTCGCGCTCCTCCACAATCACCGTCCACTTCGGCATCTTCCTGAATCACACGTACGCGGAGATTTTAGTCGGAAGCGGTAGCTGTTGCGGTGGCGGGGAATTCTTGTACTCGCGGATGACCGCGATTAGTTTTTATTGAGACTGACGAGGCCGGGAACTCGCTGCGATTGCTCCAGGGGGAGCCGGTGTTTTCGCGGAAGCCTTGGATTTGCTCTTGTCGTAACTGCGCTTCACACGGCGCACATAGGAAAGCGTCTCTGTAAAGGGGGGAACGCGGCCGTATTCCTCCACGCGGTCGGGCCCTGCGTTATAGGCAGCCAGCGCCAGCGTAAGGTTGTTGTTGTACTTCTCCAGTAGTTCGCGCAGGTAGCGTGTCCCTGCGTCGATGTTCTCCTGCGGGTCGTAGATGTCTTGCACTCCCAGCCGCGCCGCCGTCTCCGGCAACAGTTGCATCAGCCCGCGAGCATTCTTGCGCGACAATGCTTTTGGATCGAAGTTGGACTCCACGGCGATTACGCTAGTGATGAGGTCGGCGTCCACGTTATAGCGCGCCGCCGCTGCTTCAACCAATTCGCGATAGGGCGGTTTGACGATCGCCTTTGCAGGCACAGGCGTAAAAGAGTCTTCCGGCTCGATGGCCACCACGTCTTCGGCGGCAATCTCCACCACCCCTCCGGCCATTTGCAAGCGGTACTTGTCTCCCAGAAGCTGGTAGCCCGTTACCCTCAGGCGCTGGCCGCTGCGAAGCACCACGTATTCCGCTCGCAGCGTCGGCGCTGCCAACACGACAAGTGAGAGCAGAAGTGCGGCACGCTTCAGACGCAAGGCGCGGCCTCCCGCAATGCAAATTGTTCGATCGCCAATGCTACACCGTTCTCGTCGTTCGTCCCGGTTTCATGCCAGCCGTATGTCTTTAACGCCGCCACGCTGTTTCCCATCACCACTGGGATGCCCGCGAACGAGAGCATATCCAGGTCGTTGTGGTTGTCCCCTATGGCCATCACTTCTTCGCGTGTGAATCCGCGCAACGCCGCCCATTCCGCCAGCGACGATCCCTTCGAACACTGCGGATGGATTACGTCAATCATAGCGAAATCTTTGCTCTCGTAGCACGTCACTGCGAGCGAGAATTCTTCCGCGAAAGACGCGCCGCCGAGCGCGGCCTCCGCCTTCCGCATCGGCGCGACTTTCCCGGAGAGCATCACCTGGATGGGGTCTTCCGTCAGACAGGATTCCAGGGGATTGACGATGCCGATAAACTCCTTGTTTCGCGAGTAGTAGGCGTAGCGCATCGAATCGTCCGGATCCAATAGTTCGAGTATGAGCTGATTCTGGAGCGGCCGGTCGAAATTCACTGCCGCGCCATCGCGCCACGGCCTGGTCAGTTCGAGAACCTGTTCGGCTGTGCTCCGCGGCAGAAGATGCCGCAGATGCGTCTGGCCTTCTTTGGAGCGGATCAACGCGCCATTGTTCACGATCATGGTTAGGGGAGAATCCAGCTTGCGGGCCACCGGCATAGCAAAGTCATAGCGTCGCCCGGTGACCAGCGCCACCTCGATGCCCCGGCGCAACGCTTCAGCAATTGCGGCGCGATTGGCCTCGGACAGCTGCCAGCGGCTATCCAGCAGCGTACCGTCGATATCCAGCGCGATCAGGCGCACTCCCATAGTCCAATTGTACCGTGAAATAGGATGGGTTTCCGGCTGGTTAAGGGGCCACGACGATTAATAAACGGCCAAAAAGCCTGTGCTAGACTCTCACGGTCATGACCAAGCCTTTGAATGTTATTGAACTAGATTGCTCCGCCTGCGACAAGAAATACGACCCTTCGATAGAACAGCATCTGTGCACTTGCGGGAAGCCTCTTTTGGCTCGATACGACCTGCGCCGCGCCGCCGCCACCCTCGCCCTCGAGAGCTTGAAGACCCGGCTACGCACCCTGTGGCGGTACGCTGAAGTCTTGCCCAACGATGCCCCGGTTTCGCTCGGTGAAGGCATGACCGCCTTGATCCATGTGGGGCGCCTGGGAGCCTCCATGGGCTTGCAGCGCCTGTACGTCAAAGACGAGGGATTGAATCCGACAGGCTCCTTTAAAGCCCGCGGGATGACCACAGCGGTCTCTCGTGCCAAGCAGCTCGGCGCCAGAGTATTGGCCGCTCCCACGGCCGGCAATGCGGGAGGCGCGCTCGCCGCCTACGCTGCGGCGGCCGGGCTCCCTGCGGTCATCGTGATGCCCGCGGACACCCCGGCAGCTAACGTAATGGAGTGCCAGGCGTTTGGCGCCCAGGTCGTCAAGCTGAACGGCTTGATCTCCGATTGTGGCAAATACGTCGCCGAGCACAAGGACCGCGAAGGCTGGTACGACGTATCCACGCTCAAGGAGCCTTACCGCGTCGAGGGCAAGAAAACCATGGGATACGAGCTCTGGGAGCAGTTCGGAGGAAAACTTCCCGACGTTATTCTCTATCCCACGGGAGGCGGTGTCGGATTGATCGGCATGTGCAAGGCTTTCGACGAGATGCAGGAGATGGGCTGGATTGGAACGGACCGGCCCCGCATGGTGGTCGTGCAGGCCCAAGGATGTGCGCCCATCGTGCGGGCATGGGAAGCCCACCAGAATTCCGCCGCTTTCTTTCAGAATGCTGCCACCATTGCTTCGGGCTTGCGCGTTCCCGGACCGCTCGGGGATGTTCTGATTCTGAACATGCTTCGCCAAACGAAAGGAAAGGCACTCACCGTCACCGACGAAGAGATGCTGCAGGCCGGAAGGGAACTCGCCGCGCTGGAAGGAGTCTTCGCCGCACCCGAGGGTGCAGCAACCGTGATTGCAACGAGAAAGCTCGCCGCCTCTGGCTGGCTCCAACCGGAAGAAACTGTCGTGCTCTTTAATACCGGCACTGGCTATAAATACACCGAAGTCTGGCAGCGCGCGCTCCAGTAAGGCGCCAAGGGAGTAGCAGCATGGCCACGCGTAGGCTCTATTACGACGACGCATTCGAAACGGAATTCACCGCACGAGTCACAAGTTGTGAGCCGGCTTTGATTCCTTCGTTCCCTGTGGCCCAAGCTCCTGCTTGGGAAGTCGTCCTGGATCGAACCGCCTTCTATCCTGCGTCCGGCGGCCAGCCGCACGATCTCGGCAAGCTGGGTGATGCCAACGTCGTCGATGTCCGCGATGCCGAGGACGGAATCGCCCACATCGTTGATCAACCCGTGAAACTCGGCGAGGTCAAGGGCTGCATCAACTGGCCCCGCCGTTTCGACCACATGCAGCAGCACACCGGCCAGCATCTGCTGTCTGCCATGTTTCAGGAACGCTTCGGGCTGTCCACGGTTTCCTTCCATCTGGGAAGCGAAATATGCACCATTGACTTGCGCGGCCCCGAACCTGCGGAGGAAATTCTTGAAGGCGCAGAGCGGGCCGCAAATCAGGTTGTGTTCGAGGATCGCCCGGTCAACGTCCGTTACGGAACCGCTGACCAATTGTCGCAACTTGGCGTGCGAAAAGAAGTCGAACGGGATGGCGTCCTCCGTGCCATCGAAATAGAGTCTGCCGATTTGCAACCGTGCGGCGGCACCCACGTCAAGCGCACCGGCCAGATCGGTCTCGTATTGGTGCGCCGCTGCACCAAAGTCCGCCAGGATTGGCGTGTTGAATTTGTCTGCGGACGCCGTTCGGAACGGTTCGCGCGTCATGATTTCCAGGTACTACGCCAGACCGCCGAGAAATTGAGCTGCGCCCCCGAAGACCTCGTTTCCGCTGCCTCACGCCTGCTCGCAGAGCGGGACACGAATTTCAAGAATGTTCACGCCGTGACTCAACGGTTGGCGGAAACCGAAGCCACACTGGCGTTCGAGACCACGCCGCTCGGGGCCAACGGATTTCGTGTCGTCTCACGCGTTTTCGAAGGTGTTCCGGCCGATTACCTAGGCTTCTTTGCCACCGCATTTGCAAGGTCCGAAAAAGCGATTGCGCTCTTGGCCGCTGCGGAAGGCGGCAACCTGCTCTTTGCCCAGCATCCTTCTGCAGGCAAGGACATGAGCGCGCTTCTCAAACAAGTGCTCGAAGAGGTCGGCGGCAAAGGCGGCGGAACACAGCACTTCGCCCGCGGCCGCTTGATTGAAAGGTCGCAGGCCGAGAAGGCTGTTCTCCTTGCCAGAGAACTCTTACCGGCTTCTTAGGTTTTGCGCTGTGAGATTCGACACCAGCGGCGCCGGTCATGCCTTTCCTGAGCTCGGGCCGCCGCGCTGGTGCCTGTCACCTTCCAAATGAGGTCACGCATGACCGATAGAATCACGCGACGTGACGTGCTCAAGTTCGGAACCACAGCCGCCGCCTCGGTAGCACTTAGGCCGCTTATTGAACGCTCGATGGAGACGAGAGCCATGGAACCAGACCATCAGCTGGCAAGCATCACCGAAAATATGGACACGCCTGCCGCTTCGGATTCGGACATCTGCTTCCTGTCCGCAAGGCGAATGGCAGATTTGATCCGTCAGAAAAGGCTCTCGGCGCGTGAAGTGATGCGAGCCCACTTGCGGCAGATCGATCGCGTCAATTCCAAAGTCAATGCGATTGTCACGCTGGTTCCGTCGGACCAGCTGATGGCGCAGGCTTTGGCCGCAGACGAGTCTACCGTAAGGGGCAATCTCAAAGGGCCACTGCACGGCCTCCCTGTCGCTGTGAAGGATTTGCACCCCACAAGGGGCATTCGCACGACGTTTGGCTCGCCTCTTCACAAAGACGACATACCTAATTTCGATTGCCTCGTCGTGGAACGTGAAAAGAATGCCGGTGCCATTGTCATTGGTAAGACCAACGTGCCGGAATGGGGTCTCGGCTCGCAGACCTTCAACCCAGTTTTCGGACCAACTCTGAATCCTTACGATTTGACGAAGACCTGTGGAGGAAGCACCGGCGGAGGTTCAGTAGCCCTGGCTTGCGGCATGGTGCCGCTGGCCGATGGCAGCGACATGGGTGGCTCCCTGCGAAATCCGCCCAATTTTTGCAATGTGGTTGGTCTGCGAACTTCCCCGGGACGCGTCCCCAATCCCCCAAGCACACTCGGATGGTTCACTCTGAGTGTCGCCGGCCCGGTTGCCCGCAGCGTCACCGACTGCGCCTTTTTCCTAAGCGCCCTCGCAGGCTTCGACCGCCGCTCTCCTATTTCCATTGATCAATCTGGCAGCCAGTTCTCGCAGTCATTGGCCGGTCGGAACTTCAAGGGCGTTCGTGTCGCCATGTTTAAGGAAATGGATCTGCCTTGGGAACCGGAAGTGAAGAACGCCGTGCAAGCTCAGCACAAAGTATTCCAAAGCCTCGGCTGCATCGTCGAGGAAGCCGAACCAGATTTGTCTGATGCCAACGAGTGTTTTGTCGCGTGGCGTCACTGGTCCATTGAGGCAAGCTTCGGCGATATTCTCGAAGCCAATTCCGACAAACTGAATGAATATGTCCGCTGGCACGTGGAAGAAGGGCGAAAACTCACGGGACCCTATTTGTCGCGAGTGGAATCCAAACGCACGGCGCTCTACCAGCGGATGCGCGAGTTCATGGAAAAATATGAGTTTTTTATTCTGCCCGTGAACCAGGTTTTACCGTTTGACGTGAAGACGCATTACCCGGTGGAGATTGCCGGCGTGAAGATGGAAAACTACATCGCCTGGATGAAGTCGGCTTATTACATCTCCGTCGCGGGGAACCCCGCCATCTCGGTTCCCTGCGCCTTCTCCGAAAGCGGACTGCCGATCGGAATTCAGATCGTCGGCCGGCACAACGACGATTGGGGAGTCTTGCAGATGGCTTACGCTTTCGAGCAGGCTACGAACGTCGGAAAACGTCGTCCCGCCGCTGTTTAGTGCACTGGTACGAGCGTAGGTCGCGAATCAGAAAAACCAACTGCGGTCCTCCCACAGCCTCGAACTTCGCCTTGTACTTGGATGGCCTTCCCCGATAGGTTTTACCCTGCGGCGGTCCTCAGAATGAGTGTTCGGACTCCATCCGAGTCTGAGCCGGGAAGCGCTGCTGTATCTTTCAGCTTTCAACTAAAGGACGAACAAGTTCAGGAGAGAAACGATATACTCTTCCAATTCCAGTGGTCTCTCGGTAGCCAACCCAGCCTTGCCCAGTCTATGTTAGCCTATGCTATCTTGACAGGAGTGCGCGTCTTCTTGGACAATAAGAGGAGTTTGTTGATATTCCCTCTGCGTAGACCAGAGCTGGCGCGAGTTAGGCCTGACAGGCTTCTTGGCACAAGGATAACGGATAGATCGGGTAAGTGTGAAGGTTCGATCGGAACCGGTAGCTTGCGGTGCAGAAGCAAAAGCTTCTGCGAACGAAAGGTCCTTCACATGGCGAAGGTTGGGATGGGTTTTGCATCCCAGGTGACAGCACATTGCGCGGATGGACACCGAGGAGAAACGAACGATCAGTCGTGCTCCCTCGCCTCGCTCAAAGCTGTGAAGTCGTAGATTTCGCAAGCCAAGAGAGTTTTTTCGGCAGCAAGCATTGTTAATCCGAAGCTGGATGATTCGCGCTTTGCCAAGCTCCAGTGAGTCAGCGCGCGATTCGCAGGATCAACAATATTCCGAGGAAGTCGCACAAATGTCGGGGGACGCGGCGTGAGCATGAAATCAGAATTCCTTGGCAAGAGACGTCGGGCCTTCGTCTTGGCACTGCTGGTTTTTTCCCTGATGCCGCTGCTTGCCTCGGCTGGGCGCCAATCGTCGGGAGATGTTACCCCCCGCCATCAGAGGCAGCGTCAGTACAAAACACCCAGCATTGATGATCGAGTCAAGTCACTGGCCAAATTGTTGGACCTCGACGAGAAACAACAGTCCGAATTGAAAGGAGTCCTCTGGAGTCGGCACGAACAAGTCATCAAGATGTTGAGGGCTGAGTCGCGGTCACCCGTCGACCGTATAAAGCAATTGCGGGCCATAAACGACAATACCGTGGAACGAATCACTGCTCTTCTGAACGAGGAGCAGAAGAAAAAATACAATCCGGCTGGGCATCTGGAGGCCCCAGGAACTTCACCAAAAGCCAGTTTGGAAGATTGGCTAAAGTCCACTAAGCAAAAGTAAACTCAAGTCTTAAGTTGATGGTGACAACGCAGAGGCCGCCTCAGCGATTCACGACGAACGTGATAATTCTCTCCCCAAGACTGGTGCCCGCGATGCACGTACGGCGCCGGCGCAAATCCCCTCTGTTCCGCATCGGCTGGAAGCTTGTTCGGAGGGGAGCAAGTGTCCTTGCCCGGCGAGGTGGAGGGTTCCGGGCTAACTCTGGAGAAGCCACCTGCCCGCCGACCATGCTGCTTTGCGGAATGATTCTCGCCCTGCAGTAATGGCCCTTCCCAGCCTTCGCCGTGAGGCCCGCGAGCGAAACCAGTTTCGATTGGTGTCCTCGTTTACCGATTGGTTTTCTACCGACTGACAGTGGGCTATCAAAGCACTTCTTCGTGGTCAAATAAGGATGTACGCGCTGCTGAATTTGGAGGGCAACTCCGCGTCGAAAGCCAAAACGAAGGAAACATGTCTCCCAAGCAGGTCGCAAGAATCGTCGTCACATTTCTGTTGATCGCAAGCGTGATCTGGCTGGGCCGAAATCGGCAGTTTTACACTGAAGCAGTCGTCTCCATCTTTTTTGCGTGCACGCTCACGAGCGTTAGCGTCATTCATTTCCGCATCCATCCTTCCTGGCGGGATGCACTACTGGTTTTTTGCGGGACATTTCTCTTTGCGGTGATTGATTTTCAACTGCTACATTTCCGGCCAATGTTTGCGTCGTGGTTTTCATTCGCTGGACTCAGCAGCTTGGCCACCCTGGGCGTCCGCGCTGTTTGGGCAGAGGGTGCATCTCGCAAACTGCTGGCTTTGGGTTTTGTTCCCGCGCTTCTCTTAGTCGGGTCCGAATATTTCGCCAGCAACCTCCTGGAGTGGACAGCGGCTGCTCATCCGAAAGTCCTCGACCTATATCTCTACTCCTTCGATGCCAGCCTTCGTTTGCAGTTCCCGTTTATTGTGGGGCAAAGTTTTGCCAGGTGGCCTTCCCTGCGAGTGACGAGCGAGTTCTTCTATATTGCTTTGGCGATCCCCATTGCTTTGATCTATGTGGGTCGGCTCCTCCGCCTGAGTGAGAAAGCAGTGCCATCCTTTGTGGCCTTGCTGGCCACCGGACCTGTCGGCGTTCTCTTTTACAATCTCTTTCCAGCGCTTGGGCCCGTACATCTCCTTCGGCAGCAATTTCCGTGGCAGCCAATTCCAACAGGCGATGTATCTCGCTTGTTCGTGGAACCCGTGAGAATCGTTGGTGCGCCAAATGCCATGCCCTCTCTTCATATGGCATGGGTGCTGCTGGTGTGGTGGTATTCGCGCGGACTCTCCTGGTGGGAGCGCGGCGTGGCATTCGCATTTCTCGTCTTTACGGCTCTCGCAACAGTCGGTACGGGGGAACATTACTTAGTGGACCTCGTTGTTGCCTTTCCCTTTGCAGTACTGATGGAGGCGGTCTGTTCGTTTAGCCTTTCCTGGAGAGATAGACGACGCCTGGGGGCGATTCTCGGCGGGCTTTTCGGTACTTTGATTTGGCTCGTGGCCCTGCGTTACGGCACGCGCTTTTTCTGGGTATCGCCTTTGCTGCCGTGGGTGTCTTGTTTGTCCACAATTGCGCTCTCGTTAGCATTGGAGCGACAGCTCCATCGCCAAGTGGAAAGGGCAAATACTGAAGTTTCGCTTCAGCTGAATGCCCCGCTCTCCAAGCCGGTCGAGACGAATTGAGAGCGTCTCGCTGCTGCCCGGCAGTCCTCCTGCGGGTGATAACGACCGCGTCGAGTCCCTCGTCGGACGCTGCTGCCATTCTTCCAGAAAGCATCGGTGAATAGCTGTGAACCTCCTTGCGTGGAATCTGTGCCACACTGGCCCTACCGAATATTCTGTGCGGCCCTGCCGAGCTGCATGTCATCTCTGCAACGCGTGTGACACGACCTCTTGGTATGTTATTGATTTCAAACGCACTCTCAATTTTGACGAGGCACCGGAGGAGCAACGCCTGTTCAGAATAGCTCTGCAAGACCAATACCGCCGCGGACAGGTGATGGGCTTGGCCCATGCGGCACACGCGACTCAATGTTAGAATCCCCCCTGCGTTAAATGTCCTCCACGGAGGAGTCAGTTCCGAAATACATGCCGGATCAATCGTTGGCGACTCAAGAAGCTCATTGCGGACCTGCCAAGAGTTCCATACATTCTGGTTTTGGGTAGCCGGATCTGTGGCCTCGGGAGCATAGCTGCGAATGGGCAGAGGATTGAGGAATGAAGATGCGAGGGAATGGGCCAGCATGGCAAACACATCTGGCTAGATCTGCAATTCTTTGTGCAGCGATCATTTTTCTACTTGGCCTATGGAATTCCACGGCTTGGCCCCAGTCTGTTTCTCAAGATGCGGCAGTCGAGCGCGGACACAAACAGTTCGAGCAAGCATGTGGATTCTGTCATGGCCCTGAGGCCACAGGCGCTCGGGGGCCAGACCTGGTCCGCTCGCCCCTTGTCGCTCATGACGTGAAGGGTGACAAGCTCGGCGAAATCATTCGTCTCGGCCGCCCTGATAAGGGCATGCCCGCGATGCCGCTGACCGATGAGCAGGTGCTCGACATAGCGGCGTATCTGCACGCGCGTGCCGCCGAAGCGCTAAATTCAGGAGGGGTCCCTAGCAAATACCCAGTAGAGAAACTGCTTACTGGCGATCCAGGGGCCGGAAAGGTGTTTTTCAATGGCGCCGGTGGCTGCAAGAACTGTCATTCCCCCACGGGCGATCTGGCCACCATTGCCACCAAGTACTCCCCCATCGATCTCCAAGCACACATGCTCTATCCCGGGGGCAAGCGCACCATCGTGGTAGTGACGCTGCCGTCTGGCAAGCAGGTCAAGGGTCCGTTGGCGCACGCCGATGACTTTGTGATTGCGCTGCACGACGCCTCCGGTTGGTATCAGTCATTCTCGCGAGATCGGGTGAAGGTCGAATTGCAAGATCCCCTGACGGCCCATCGCGAACTGCTCGACAAGCTCACGCAGGCGGATGTTCACAACCTCTTTGCGTATCTCGAAAGTCTGAAATAGGGAATAGAGAACCCCAATGTCAGAAGACAGGAGTGGGTATGCTTTCTCAACTGTGTGAAATAATCGAGATCAGGGGCGGTTGCGAGAATCCTCTTCCGAACAATACGGGCCTTCATTTGCACAGCCGAGTGGTGGTGGTCATCTTCCTGCTGTTCGCACTGAGCCTGCATGTACCGTTCGCCGCAGCGCAAGGGCTCGACCCTGCGGCTCTGCTCAGACCTGCAACCGATACCTGGCCGACCTATAACGGGGACTATTCGGGTGGTCGCTTCAGCACGCTCGATCAGATCAATGCCGGAAACGTCGGCTCGCTTACACTCGCCTGGGTCTTTCAGCCGCACGGGTCCTCGATCAAATCGACCCCTCTGGAAGTGAACGGCATTCTCTATTTCACAGCGCCCGACAACGTGTGGGCTGTCGACGCTCGCTTTGGGCGTGAGATTTGGCACTACCTACGTGTTTCCGAAGGCGACCACATCGGCAATCGCGGATTGGGCATGTACAAGAATTGGCTCTACTTTACTACGCCCGACGCGCATTTGGTCTGTCTCGATGCCAAGGATGGGGGTGTTCGCTGGATCGTCGAGCTCGCCGATCCAAAGCTCGGTTACTTCTCGACAATGGCGCCGCTGGTTATACGCGATCACGTGATCGTCGGCGTGTCCGGGGATGTTACGGATGTTCGGGGTTTTCTGGAGTCCCTGGATCCGGAGACCGGAACGATCCAGTGGCGCTGGTACACCGATCCGGACCCCGGCCAACCGGGCTCTGAAACATGGCCCAACGACCCCGACGCCATCCTCCACGGAGGCGGCATGACGTGGATGACCGGAACGTATGACCCTGAGCTCAACCTGCTGTATTGGGGCACGGGCAACCCCAATCCCGTGCTCGCAGGCGAAGGGCGCGCCGGCGACAATCTCTTCACTTGCTCCATCGTGGCCCTGAATCCCGACACCGGGAAGCTTGTCTGGTATTTTCAGCCTTCGCCACACGACGTGCACGACTGGGACGCTGTCGAGACTCCAATTCTCTTCGACGCCGAGTTCAAGGGCAAGCAGCGTAAGCTTCTTGCGCAGGCCAGCCGCAATGGTTTTTTCTTTCTGCTCGATCGAACGAATGGACAGCATCTGGTCACGGCTCCGTTCATCGACCAGACGTGGGCTTCCGGCGTCGACTCTCGCGGCCGCCCGGTCGCTAAGCCGGAAGCCGCTCCGCGCCCGGACGGGGCGCTCGTCGAGCCTGGCTCGGACGGAGCCAGCAATTGGATGGCGCCAAGCTTCGATCCCCAGACAGGCCTTTTTTATGTCAATGCCCGCCGAATCTTTAGCATCTTTTATCTCACGGCCACGGGGAAGCCGGAAGGTTGGGCAGGCCGAGACCGCATCCTATGGGCCAATTCGACGCTGCGTGCGCTTGACTACCGCACCGGCAAAGTAGTGTGGAATCACGAAATCGGAAACGGCGAAGGTATCTCAGGAATTCTTACCACCAGCGGACATCTCCTGTTTAGCGCCGATAATTCCGGCAATCTGCTGGCTCTCGATCCCGCCACGGGCAAAACCCTGTGGCACCTGAACGCCGGCGGTCGCATGGATGCGTCGCCGATGACCTACGAACTCGACGGACGGCAATACCTCATCCTCGCTGTCCAGGACATTCTCTACGCCTTCGCGCTGCCCCCGCCTCTCCCGTCCCACTGAACACAGGCCTCAGAGAAGGTGGCGAATCGAACGAGAATTCACACGTTGGTTAAGGCCACAACTCGTGGGCAGGCATGGAAGAGGCACATGGCAACCGGTGGGCGACCGAAAGGAAGCGTCTCAATGTTGGCACGCTCAGTCCTGATTCGAGTCTGCCGCACAAACTGCCGCTCCTCTGCCTACTCGCAACGCAGCGCAGTCATAGGATCGACTTCACAGGCGTGACGCGCCGGTATTGCGCAGGCCATCGCAGATACCAAGCTCAGCAGAAGGGTCTCCGCCAATAGAATGATCGGATCGCGCGAGTTGCCTGCCGCCCACTTCGCTAGAATCGTGCTCGTGGCCAGGGTGAGTGCAAGACCAGCGAGAATCCCAGTGGCCACGCTTCCCAGCGTCGACACAAAAACGATCCGCAGCACATGCCCGCTCTGAGCACCCAACGCTATGCGAATCCCAAATTCCTTGGTGCGCTGCGCTACCGTATAGGACAGCACGCTGTAGAGCCCCACTGCGGCGAGAGCCAGGGCCAGCCAGGCAAATACGCAAAAGATCCATGCCGCCAGGTGATCCTGCTGCCACTCCGGCTCATTGGAAATCCAGGAGTCCAGATCCTCGATCTCATTCCAGGTCTGCTGGTCTGGGTTCACTGCTAACAACTGCGCCCGCACAGCAAAGCAGCAGCGTCAGCGGCGGTACCTCTGACCGCACCAGAATCTGGGTTCCCTCCCTCATGTTCAACGTGTACGGTACAAAGACCGCTGGCTTGATGGGGTTTCGCAGCCCGTCGTTCCTGGCATCCTCTACGATGCCCACGATCTGCAACCACGAGTCTGCTATGTTTGGCGCGGATAAAACCTCAGGGGGGCGGTCCTCCGTAGCTTTACCGCGTGTCCGATGGCATCGCCATTGGGGAAATAGCGCTGCGCCAGGGTCCGGTTGATCACGGCAACATGTGCGCCGTCATGATTCTCGGTCTCGTTCCATACGCGTCCTTGCAGCAGGGGGATCCGCAGCACTGCAAAATAACCTGGATTCACCAGATTGATCGACGCCATCGGCTGCTCCATCCCAGGTTTGCCTAGAATCTCAAACCGGCGAATTCCATCCATTCCGTGGTGGTGTAGCGTTGCTTGAAATCGCGGCCATGGTTACGGCGGGAGTCTCTGCCACCTTCGCTCGAAGTTGCTCAAAATAAATCTCTCCGATCGATTTACTCGTGGCAGGTGCGAGTCCTAATATGGCCATGGTACAATGACCATAGCTGTAAGGGGAGGTTCGGCATGAAGAAGATGGCAGCAGGTGCCTTCAAGACAAATTGTCTCGCCGTCATGGACGAGGTTCAGGCCAAGCACGAGACCGTCGTAATCACTAAACACGGCAAACCCGTGGCGAAGCTCGTCCCGGTTCGCACAGATACAGACGAGATCTACAATTTCCTCAGTGGCAAGGGTGCGGTTGCAGGCGATGTCGTTTCGCCCGCGATCTCCCGCGAGGACTGGGGCGAGCTCAAGTGATTCTGGTCGACACTCATGTCGTAGTGTGGCTGGCGTTTGACCAAGGCCAGCTCTCAGGGAAAGCGAGGGCGGCCATCGACGATGCACGCAAGAATGGAGACGGCTTGGCAATTTCCGATATCACACTTCTGGAGTTGGCGACACTCGCGAGCAAAGGCCGGATTCATCTCGATATTAGTCTCGAATCCTTCCTGCAGGAAGTCGAGGCCCGGTTCGTCGTCCTACCGATCAGTGGCCGCGCGTGCGCGCGCGCCATTGCACTTGCGCCAGCTTATCCTAAAGATCAAGCGGACCGCATTATTGGAGCCACCGCACTGGTCGAAGGGCTACGTCTGCTCACTGCGGACCGTCAAATCCTTCGGTCCAAAGTGCTTCGTACGATCTGGTGAAATGAGCGTGCTCCCTCGGTTGGCGATGAGGCAAACTCTCAAGACCTGATTATACTGCGTCGAAGAATCGTGCGGTGCTGCAATCACTGAGTTCTTGTAACGGGATCGCTAAATGGACTGCTTGGTCTCCATGGTAAAGGGCGCGTGCGACTCCTCTTTGGCTTGCGAATTTCAGTACACCTAAGCATGCTCTGCAAATGGATCACTCTCCTTACGCGTCTGATGAAAAGGAGCAGCCTGATACAATTCGTCTTTGAGGTAGGTGTTCATGCCATTCCAATCTGCTGAGCAGGCAAAGAAACCTCCGGTTAGTACAAGTCGCATCCCGCGACGCGAAGCGCTCAAAATTACGGGCGTGCTTCTGTTTGCCGGCTTGCCCTCTCTACCCGTCGGCCGCCAACCGAAACGCGCCAAAAAAGTCGTAGTCGCCGGGGCTGGCATTGCCGGGCTCTCGTGTGCATACGAGCTTATGAAACGAGGGCACGACGTCATCGTCCTCGAAGCTTCGAACCGCACCGGAGGTCACGTCCGTACCGTCCGCGAAGGCCTCGCCGAGGGGCTTTATGTGGACGCCGGGGCCGAGCATTTCACCCAGCCCGGCTATGACCGCTACTGGCAATACGTTCAGGAATTCAATCTGACGGCACTCCCCTATCCACGCCGCAACCGCATAATGCGGGTGCTTCAAGGGAAGATGTACTCAGAGGACGACCTGCAAAGTCCGAAGGTGCTCAAGGCGATGGGTTTCAATCAGCAAGAGATCCACTTTCTCACGCGCCACGCATGGTGGGAGCTGCCTTTCCTCTATTTCGCGCCGTATCTCGATAGATTCACCGATGAATACCGGCCGTTCGACGCCGGCCTGAACAAGCTCGATTCCATCAAGATAGACGAATGGCTGAAGCAGCAGGGCGCCTCGCCGTCAGCGATTAGATACATTGGAAGCACGGGTGCATCGGCGCTGCATGTCTTGTGGCACGCCGCAATCCTCAACCTTCGCAAAGTGCCCCTATTCCCTCCCAAAGTCTTCCGTCTGAAGGGCGGTAATCAGCTGATGACCGACACGTTCGCCTTGCGTCTCGGCGAGCATGTCCGCCTCGAAACACCGGTCACAAGCATCGAACACGGCTCGAGCGGTGTGCGTGTCCACTACCGCGAATCCGGCGAGGAAAAAACCCTCGAGGCTGAGTTCCTAGTGTGCTGCATGTCTGCGATTATGCTACGGCAGATTCCCGTGATTCCCCCTTGGCCCGAGAGCAAGCGCTATGCGCTCGCTAGCGTCCCTTATTACACAGCTTCGCGGCCCTTCTTTCAGTCGCGCAGTCGCTTTTGGGAAAAGGACGGCGTCAGTCCGAACATCGAGTTCAACGAACGGGCGCTGAACCATGTTTGGCGAATGGCCGATGATGTAGACACACGTCGGGGGCTTCTCGTAGGCACGGCGGACCCCTTGACCACCGGCGATGTCGCCCTGAAGACGTTTCACCGGTACTATCCCGGAAAATCCGAGGACATCGAGCAAGCGCTGGTGTTCGACTGGTCGCGCGAACCGTGGGTCATGGCCTGCGAGACTCTTCACTATCCTCCCGGCGACCTCACCCGCCTTTGGCCCGCGCTCGTCGAACCTCACGGCCGTGTCCATTTCGCCGGAGCCTACGCAGACAATCTGAATTGGGGCATGGAAGCGGCGACCAGGTCAGCAAATCGCTCAGCCGAACGGATTGACAGTGAATCATGAGCCACTCAGTCCATCGCACAGGAAATTACCACTGTTTTTCTTAGCCGCACCTTTTAGGGCGGCGGGGCTTCAAATGCACAGGAAACGATGAGCGTTTCCCGCGTAAATGGTCTGGAATTGTGGAGAGCTAGTTAAATCGCTTGGAATCTGGTGGACGAGAGGGGATTGGAACCCTCGGTCGTCATAATGATGACGCCGAATAGATTCGTTTCAATCTGTGCGCGAAAGTCGGCGAGCGAAGTATCTTCAGAGATTTGGCGCGCGTGTCAGAGACCTACCCTGTTAGTGATGACGTATGACTGCCACTTACTGCCGGTGACGTCGGCGCCGCCGCGGTGGATCTTGTTGAGACGCGCGCGAAATTCGATCGAGCGGCGGAGAGTCTTCAAACGTTGAAGTACTTTGCAAGGCCGAACGGCGAGAAGGATCGCGCCGAGCGTTCCGACGACCGCTCGCAGAGCGAGAACTATGACAGACCATTCAGATATCGGACGCGAGTCGCATCTGCGGTGAGGGAGGGCGTCACTGCGATCCAGCTTGTCCACGAGCACTATTCGCGTAACATGATCGTCGCAAAGTACAGACGCTTCAGTGCCGAACCGAAAGCCAGTAAGTTCCCGAGATACGCGCACACCGAGGAAGTGGCCGTACTCGGCATTTCGATTTGGAGTCCAAAAGAGTGGCTTATCCCCATTTGCTGGCCGCCCTGTCCCGGAGAAAAAAGACGCACCTTTAACTGTCGCGCATCTGAAGATGACCTAATCGAAGCACGCGGCCCTAGGCAGGATTTTTGTTCCAGATATTCCGCGATACCGTTGTTATTAAGGTGCCGAAACTGAGTACCCCAGTGCAGCGAGATTATCTGTGACGCGCGTTCAGCCTTTGAATTGCGCGCTTCAGATCTTCAAGCTTCCGCCCCGCCTCGCCGAGCTTGCCTTCTGCTGTTAGGCGCTGGTAGTCGGCGAGATCTTTCGCGGCTTCCGAGATGAGCGTATTAACGTCCGATGGGGGTTGGGGCGACACGGCGGATGCTGGTGTGTTACGCGCCACCTCCGAGGAGACCGGGGCCGCGCTCAGTGATGAGACCGCTCCGCCAAAAAGGGCAGCCATCGCCGATTCGAAGGTTGGTCCGTACGCAAGTCGATCTTGGAGCGCGAGCACAACCAGACGCAGTTCCGGCATTGGACTCCGCTCGGCCTGCAGGTAAATCGGTTCCGCGTACAACAGCGCGCGCCCAGTCGGAATCACCAGCAGAGCTCCGCGCCGCACGTGCGAGCCTTGCTGATTCCAAAGGGTCAATTGTCCGGAAAGCTGGGCGTTCTGATCAATGCGCGCCTCAATTTGCAGGGGTCCGTCGACTAATTTCGTTTTGGGGAAATTGTAGACCGCCGACGTACCGTATTGAGCGTCGTCGCTGCGCCCGGCAATCCAGCCAATCAGATTATTCCGTTTGGCCGGCGTGAATGGCAGAATCTCAACGAACTCCACGCCCGTTTCGCCCGGCAGTTTCATCAGCACGAAGTTCGGCTCCATCGTCTGTGTCACCTGCTGTCCCCCTTCGCTCATGCCTACTTCGGTAGCGACTGTCCACAGATCCTCACGGTTGTAAAACGCTCCCGGATCCGTCATGTGATACAGGCCGTACACTTCCGCTTGCAGTTTGAGCAACAACTCCGGGTAGCGCATATGCTTGCGCAGCCCGGCCGGCATCATGGCCGCATCCTTAAACAAACTTGGAAAGATGCGGCGGTAGGTCGCGATAATTGGGTCCTCAGCGTCAAACACATAAAAAGTCGTCGCACCGTTGTAGGCGTCGATCACGACCTTAACACTGTTCCGCATGTAGTTAATGGGATCTCGGTCGAGACGGTAATGGCTCGCGTACGGATAGCTGTCCGAGACCGTAAAGGCGTCCATGACCCATGACAGTCGGCCGTCGTCGCCGAGAACGATATAAGGATCCGGATCGTAGGTAAGAAACGGCGCTATCGCCGATACCCGGTCGCGCACGTTGCGATGCATTAACAGTTGGCTATCGTTGTTCACGTCATCGCTGAACGGCAGTTTTGCAAGGTCGCCGCGGTCGAACGCGATGATGATGCGGCGCAGAAAACCACCGAGCACGATGCCCCCGTTGCCTTCGTAAGACGTTAGGCTGTTGGTTTGGCCTTGCGGGTAGTTGAATTCCTTCTGCCGCGTCTTCACGTAGACATCGGTGTTGGTCAGCTCGCCGAAATAGACCTCGGGGCGAATCACAGTTAGCCCACGCACCGTGCTCTGGACAGGCATGTTGCTCAGAATCAGCGTGGGCAGCCCTTCCGGCGTGAACCCATTTACTGGGTTCATCGTTATTCCATAACCATGGGTGTAGATCAGCTTCTCGTTGATCCAGTTGCGACTACTCTCCGGGAGCTTATCGACGTTCAACTCGCGCGTGGCGAGCATCACCTGACGAGTCACGCCATCGACCTGATAGCGATCAATGTCGATGTCGGGAAAGTCGTAGTAGGTGCGGATTTCCTGAATCTGACGCAGGGTATCCTGGAGAGCGTGCCAGTCCCACAGACGAATGTTCTGAAGAGTAGCCTGATTATTCGCCGGGTCGGCCGCCGCGACGTCTGTCTCAGCGGGAAACTCGCGTTGCGAAACTCGGTCCAGTCCGTAGGCTTGCCGCGTCAGTTCGATGTTGTGGGTAATATAGGGCTGCTCGCGAACGAGCTCGTTTGGTTTCACGATAAAGCTGCTGACGTACCAGCCGACTACTAGAAGGGAGACATAACACAAGGCCGCCGGGAGAATCGCCGCCGCAATCCAGCGCCCGCGTGGCACCCTCACGGCGTTTGCGGAGGCGATCACCGCGCCGAGGATGAGCGCTGCGCAGACGGCTAGCATTCCTGGAAGCATGATGTGCGCGTCAGAGTAAGTGACGCCTGCGAAGATCGTATGACCGTCGAACAATTGCTCGAATCGACCGAGGTACACACGCGCCGCAAGGATCAGCAATAGGAACGCAAACGTGACGGAGAGCCCACGCCAAGGCAGTGTGACGTAGGTCCTGCTACGACCAAGGAACGCACGAATGCCGCCCGTAATGAGGATGAAAAAAACCGCGAGTACACAGGTCATCAAGGCCAGCGTAAGTAGCCAGCCGACGATGAGTTGCCAGCCAGGCAGGCTGAAGAGGAAGAAGTTCAGCGGCTTGCCAAAGACCGGATCTAGGAAGCCACCCGCGGCGGGCGCTGCGCACCAGAAGAGCGCGATCGTCGGCCACTCCAGCATCACGCCGGCGCCGGTGGCGACGGCAATGACGAGCGAAAGGCCAACTGCGATGAGGCGCAGGACGGGCTCAACCGGCAGCTTCAGCGGCTGTCCGCCGATGAAGATTGTGCGACCGCTCGGCAGGTCAGGCAGATGCGTTCGCTTCAGAACCAGAAACGATCCGTACAGAATGAGAAACGTGGCTACTGCAAAGGCAGTGAAGATTCCCCATTGGAGGCCTAGCGTTTTCCAGAACACGTCGCGGTAGCCGAGCGAATCGAACCAGAGCAGGTCCACGTAATACGACAAGGCGGCCCGACCGCCGAGAACGATGACGGCAAGGGCCGCGATCACGAGTAGCAAGAAGCGGCGACGTCGCCGCGGCGCACGCATGCTCGGCCAGTCAATGGACTCCGGCATTGTTCCACCCCCTTGTTCCCAACATTCCGCTTGTCAAGTTTAGCGCACAGGTAAAGAAGGTCGGGGATCAGAAGCATCGTCCCGCCAGATCAACAAACTCGACTACCGAACCACAATCACAGTCGCGTCAGGGACGCTGCTCGGACACTGTGACAAAATAAGGCAATCCTATAACCCCGTTGCCCCCGACCCGTCTCAGAGTCACCATGCCGGCCTGAGAAAGCACGCAAGACCCCATCGGCCACAAAGGGGATGAGCCATCCGTTACGGTACGGAACGACGCTTACAAGCGGCCGAGGCACTTACCATGTTCCTTCGTTCCGTTCCCACCACCATACCAGCCCAACGCCTGCAGTATTCTGTTGTTTGCTCAATAGGCGCTGCGCATCCGTCAAGAAGCTTCGTTGATTCGAAAGTCCTGGCACCATTCATAACGCATCAAGAAACCATCGTCTAGCTTGTAGTCCAATGTGGCCGTGGTCTCCTTCAGAGCTTGGGTTAGGCCGCTGAAAAAGGCCACCACGATCCGAGAGATACTCGGCCCGCGCGGCTACGCCAAGTTTCTGTGTGAGCTGATAGCGTGCATAAACAGCACCGCCAGCGACATGGGAGGTCGCCGATGACCGGGCCAGAGCTTCATTTCTCCACAAGCGCTCAAGGACGTAGTCGCCTTCAAGAGCCATTGTCCACTTCGGCGAAAGCTGCCACATAACATTCGGTCTGACCCCGAAAGACTTCGACGTCTTGGCCTTGGCTGGTGTACCGATTTCAGCTGCCAAGCATGGACTCCGAAAAATGGTCACGCCGCAAATCGTGAAGCCTCATCGCAACGGATGAAGGGCGTCGAGCTCCAGATTCAGTTCCAAAACATGGACACGCGGTTCACCTAGAAATTCCAGGTCGCGATCCTTTGTGTGCTTTCGCACAACGATACGAACCTCGTCTTCTTTCATGCCACGCGAATGAGCAACACGAGGAATCTGGAATTCCGCAGCGGCAGGGGAGATATCTGGGTCCAGGCCAGATCCCGAGGCAGTCACTAAGTCAACCGGGATTGGGACATGGGGATTCTCTGCCTGTAGCTTTTGAACATCACTCCTTACTCGTTCGATCAGAAGCTTGTTTGTGGGACCGAGATTGGAGCCGCTACTGGAAGTAGGATCGTACCCGGTTCCGGCGCTGGACGGCCGCGAATGGAAATAACCCGGTTCCGTGAAAGATTGGCCGACAATCCGCGAGCCAACAATCTTGCCATTTTGTTTGATTAATTGTCCGTTGGCTTGGCTGGGAAACAACACTTGAGCCAGACCTGTAATTGCCAGGGGGTACACCACTCCGAACATCACCGTCGTAACCAGAGTGAACCACAGCGCGATCAGAAGATTCCTTTTCATGGCGTCCTCAAACAACCCGGAGATAGGTCAGCAGTACGTCGATAAACTTGATTCCGATAAACGGCGCAATTATTCCGCCAACGCCATAGATCAACAGGTTGCGCTGTAGCAGAGCGGCGGCACCCGCCGGGCGATAGCGAACGCCGCGAAGAGCGAGTGGGATCAAGGCAATGATGATCAGCGCGTTAAAAATTACGGCGGAAAGAATGGCAGACCCTGGCGTGCGAAGATGCATTACGTTCAGGACATTTAATACCGGAAATGCCCCGGCAAACATCGCGGGGATGATCGCGAAATCCTTGGCCACATCATTGGCGACGGAAAACGTAGTCAACGCACCACGAGTAATCAGGAGTTGCTTACCGATTTCCACGATTTCGATCAGCTTGGTGGGGTTGGAATCGAGGTCGACCATGTTTCCGGCTTCTTTCGCGGCTTGCGTGCCGGTGTTCATGGCCACGCCGACATCCGCCTGAGCAAGCGCGGGAGCGTCATTTGTGCCGTCGCCAGTCATAGCCACGAGTTTTCCCTTTGCCTGTTCTCTCTTGATAAGGGCCATCTTGTCTTCCGGTGTAGCTTCCGCGAGGAAATCGTCGACTCCCGCTTGGCGGGCAATCGCAGCCGCGGTAAGCGGGTTGTCGCCCGTGATCATCATCGTGCGAATCCCCATAGCGCGCAGATGATCGAAGCGTTCCTTCATGCCCCCCTTCACAATGTCTGTAAGGGCTATCGCGCCCAGGACGCGGCCACTCTCTGCAACCAGCAGCGGTGTTCCACCGGCATTCGAGATTTCTCGGACATACACCTGCAACTCGGCGGGAATGCCATTGCCGTGATTGCTGGTCAGGCGGCTGATAGCCTCTAAAGCGCCTTTACGGATTTCTCGACCGTCGAGGTCCACGCCGGACATTCTCGTTTGTGCGGAGAATGGGATGAAATTGGCCGCGTGAGTCGAAAGATCGCGTCCGCGGAGGTGGTAGCGCTCCTTTGCCAGCACCACGATCGACCGACCTTCGGGAGTCTCGTCGGCCAGGGAGGAGAGTTGCGCAGCATCGGCGAGATAAGCCTCTTCAACGCCCGGTGCAGGAAAGAATTGGGTCGCCGCTCGGTTGCCCAGCGTGATCGTTCCCGTTTTGTCGAGCAGCAGCACATCGACGTCCCCCGAGGCCTCGACAGCACGTCCGGACATCGCGATGACATTTCGCTGAATCAAGCGATCCATCCCAGCGATGCCGATCGCGGAGAGCAATCCGCCAATGGTTGTAGGGATGAGACACACGAGGAGGGAGGCCAACACGAAAATGTTCTGCGGAGCGCCCGAATAAATCGCGAACGGCTGAAGCGTCACGACCGCCAGCAAAAATATGATCGTTAGACCTGCCAGGAGAATATTCAGCGCAATCTCGTTGGGCGTCTTCTGCCGCGAGGCGCCCTCTACGAGCTTGATCATGCGGTCAAGAAAAGTCTCGCCGGGATTCGAAGTGATGCGCACCTTGATCTCGTCGGAGAGAACCCGTGTTCCACCGGTGACCGCCGAGCGGTCTCCGCCGGACTCCCTGATGACCGGAGCGGACTCGCCCGTGATCGCCGATTCGTCTACCGACGCCACGCCTTCGATGACCTCTCCATCTCCGGGGATGAAATCCCCAGCGGTGACAACGACGATGTCTCCGGAGCGAAGCTTCGAACTGGGCACGCATTCTGTATTGCCATTGCTGCGCAAGCGATGTGCTTGTGTTTCCGCGCGTGCTTTGCGCAACGTGTCAGCCTGCGCCTTTCCGCGGCCTTCGGCCATAGCTTCCGCCAAATTGGCAAAGAGAACCGTGAACCACAGCCAAAGCGTGATTTGCAGTCCAAACCCAAACTGTTCGGCATGGCGAAAGACGTTCCAACCAAGTTGAATCGTCGTGAGAACCGCACCGACCTCGACAACGAACATTACCGGGTTCTTGGCCATCGCCTGTGGTTTCAACTTGCGAAACGAGTCCACGACGGCCCGCGACAGAATCGCGCTATCGGCGAGCGATTTTTTTCTGATTTGACCAATTTGAGCGACTGGGTCCATGGACACCTCAGAAAGCCTTTCCTGCGTTCATTAAAAGATGCTCGAGAATCGGCCCGAGACTCAGAGCCGGGAAAAATGTAAGAGCGCCAACGATTACTATCGTGGAGACCAGCAAGCCGGCGAAGAGACCTCCGGTGACAGGGAAGGTGCCGGCCGATTTGGGAACAGTCTTCTTTTTCGCTAGACTTCCGGCTATGGCGAGCACCGGAATGATCATGAAGAACCGGCCCAACAGTTGGGCCACAGCGGTGGTCGTGTTGTACCACATCGTATTCGGGATTAGACCTCCAAATGCCGACCCATTGTTACCAGTCGACGAAACGTAGGCGTACAGGATTTGGGATAAGCCGTGCGGGCCAGGGTTTGAGATGCTAGAGGTCCCATAAGGCTTAACAACAGAAATCGCTGAAAAGGTAAGGATCGTGAAGGTTAAAATAAGAACCGCGAGCATAGCCATCTTCACGTCATAGGATTCAATCTTCTTGCCGAGATATTCTGGCGTGCGCCCCACCATCAGTCCTGCAATGAACACGGCGAGGACCACGAACACGAAGATTCCGTACAGCCCCGCGCCGACTCCTCCAAACACAACCTCGCCGAGCATGATGTTGATCAGCGGCACCATGCCGCCAAGCGGCGTATACGAATCGTGCGTGCTGTTTACGGCGCCACAGCTGGCATCAGTCGTGACGGTGGTAAACAAAGCTGAATTCGCGATGCCAAACCGCACTTCCTTGCCCTCCATGTTTCCGCCGGATTGCAGCGCACCGGCGTGCTGGTCCGTGCCGGCCAGGAGCGGGTTGCCCTTTGCTTCCGCCCAATACGCGGTCGTTACACCGGCTAAGAACAAGAAAGCCATGGCCGCCCAGACCGCCCAGCCGTGGCGCTGCGAGCCGGTCATTCGGCCGAGCGTATAGGTCAATCCCGATGGAATCGCAAAAATCAGCACCATTTCAAAAAAGTTCGAGAATGGAGTAGGATTTTCAAAAGGATGCGCGCTGTTAGCATTGAAAAATCCACCCCCGTTGGTACCGAATTCCTTGATTACCTCCTGCGAGGCAACCGGTCCTTGCGCGATCACCTGCTGAGTCACGGTTTGCGCACTGCCCTTGGCGTCTGCGCCCGTGACCTGCGCCGCGTACGGCTGAATCAGCTCCGCGGTCGTATAGGGCTTCAAATTCTGCACGACACCTTGGGACACGAGGACCAGGGAACCTATCAGGCAAACCGGCAGCAGAACCCAAAGGAGACAACGCGTAGTGTCGACCCAGAAGTTTCCGAGCTTGTCCGTTTCTTTGCGTGCGATGCCACGGATAACCACTATGGCGAGAACGATACCGACAGCGGCGGACGCGAAATTGTGATAGGCCAGACCCGCCATCTGCGTGAGATAGCTCATGGTGGATTCGCCGCTATAGGCCTGCCAGTTAGTATTTGTTGTGAATGAGGCCGCGGTTCCAAAGGCCAGGGCCGGCTCAACGTTGGCGAATTTCTGTGGATTGAACGGCAGCCATCTCTGTGTGCGCTCGATTATGTAGAGAAGCGCCATGGAAACACCGCTGAACAGAAGCATGGCGATGGCGTATTCTGTCCAACGCATCTCGCGCCTCTCATCGACGCCCGTGAGGCGATAGACGAGTTTTTCGATCGGACGTAAGATCGGATCGAGAAATGTCTTTTCGCGGTTGAACGCTCGCTTCATGAACACGCCCATGGGTTTCGTCACCAGGGCGATTACAAACAGATACAATCCAATTTGAAACCAGCCATTTGCGGTCATAGCTCAGAACTCCTCCGCCTTCAAGAGGGCATAGAGCAAATACCCCAAAAGAAGCGTGCAAATCACCAACAGTGCCGCATCACTTGCGTGCATAACCTCACTCCTATTTCAAGCGTTCGCATCCGCGAACGTAGACAATTCCCAGGGCGAAAAAAGCGACGGTCGCTGCTATAAAAAAGATGTCCAACATGCCTCTTTGTCTCCTCAGGCCAAATCATGCTGCAAATATCGGCCGCCTTTTCTTGATTCCACATGGCCGGCGTTCAGCAGAAATCTCGCCCCTCGCAAGTCGTCAAAATTTCACGAGGATCGAGAGGTTGATCCGGTTCTCAATTTTCTTCAACTCCGGCGCAAAACCGGGCACCAATGCTCCTGGCGATCCGCAAATATTTTCGACCAGGGGAGCAGTGGGGCAGGACGTCGGTGTAACTCCCCCCGGACCCGAGAAGTACGGAACATTGGCCGCGCGGTGAGTAAATTCGCCGCGAAAAGTAATGTACTGGCTGGGCATGTAGTCAAACGTGCCGGAAGCGTCCCACGCCTTGAACGGGTCTCCCGGATTTTCGGTGAAGTACGGCGTACCTGAGGCCGCCGTCGCGCCATTGATCGGCGGCAGCAGCACCAGATAGCGTCCCGGATTGTTGATTTTGCCGCCGCCCAGCGTCAGGCCGTAGCGGTCATGGTGAAACCAGAAGCGGTTGTAGAACATGAAGCCCAGGAAATCTTGTTTCGGGCCCTTCGCGGAATTTGTATAGCAGCTCACGCCACCGCCGTGTTCGCAACCGATATCGCCGGTTAACGAAAACGCCATCTTATCCAGCCCACTGTTTTCCGGCTTATCGAAATACTTGATTTCGATACTGTCATCGCTGTGGTAGCGGACACGGCCCTGAACGCCCAAGGCCTCTTCACCTAGAGCGTATTGATTCCCGAGCACCGACAGCCATCCGTTCGGCCGCCACAGGATCTGCACACCCAATCCCGGGCGACCGTTGAATCGGCCGTACGACTGCCAGCCATTAACAAACCACGGCTCGATCTTCAGATGCTCTGTTGGAAAAATTTGCACGCGCACGCCGTTGAAAAACCACGGCGTATTCGAAGAGACGTAGGACGGCTGATACGCCCAATTGTCGAACTGATAGTAGCTGAAAAGCCCGATGTAGGACATGAAGATGCCCGCATCGACGTTGATCCCATGCAGCGCGTTGAAGTGGTACCCGCCGTAGGCCTCAGAAATATACCGGTACGCACTGTCGAGGTTCCATTGTCCCCGTGCGGGACTCGCGTCATTCCGTGGAGTGGTTTGTGAATAGAGGCCAAACTGCGTCATCAAT
>MNIJ01000181.1 GCA_001919715.1 Acidobacteria bacterium 13_1_20CM_58_21 | reverse complement strand
ACCATAAGTTCGCGGGGCGCTCTGCCAGTCTGCGCACGAACCACGGATACCAATAACTGCCGTAGGCGACCAGCACGATGGAAGTGCAGCCCTCGCTGGCGAGGCGCTCCTGCTCAGCGCGCTGGATGCCGTAAAGCATCTGTACTTCGAAATCCGCCTTGCGAAAGCCTTCCGCAGATGCAAAATCGGCCAGCCGCCGGATCAACCCAACATCATGCGTACCGAAAGCGGCGCGCACGCAGCGATTCTCCTTCTTGGCCTGCAGCATCTGCTTCCCAAGTTCGAGATAGCTTTCGTCGACATCTTGCTTGTGAGGGAAGGCGATTTCGGGCGGCTCGCTGTAGGCCCCTTTGACCAATCGAATCGAGGGCCGACGCGGCAGAAGGTTCGCCAGGTCGTCCTTGGTTCGATAGAGATAAGCCTGCAGGCATATACCGACGTTGGGATGCGCGGAGAGCACTCGGCGATAGAGATCCAGGGTGGCGTCCACGTAGTTGCTGGCCTCCATGTCCACCCAGACGATGGAGTCCTGTTGTGCGCGCTCAATAATGGCCTGTAAATGTTCGCAGCACAGATCCGGGGAGAGATCCAAACCAAGCTGCGTCAGTTTGACGGAAATTTCCGCGCGCAGACCTCTTACTCTGATGCTTTCCAGAACTTCGAGATAGTGTTGTGTAACCCGCTGCGCCTCGGAGCGATCCTGGATGTTTTCGCCCAGGTGAGTGAAGACCGTTCCGATCTTCTTTCCACCCAGAACCTGTGCGGCTCTAAGTGCGTCGTCGAGCGTCTCGCCGGGCATGAACCGCGAGACGCTGCGCCTTACAAACGGGTAATGCGTCGCGCGATGTCGCAACCACTGATTTTGAGATGCTGCCAGCAGCATCGATCGCATAAGACTCATGAGTGCCTCTTGGCCCTGGAATGCAAGCGCCTGCGGCTACCGCCCGCTCATTATTCTAAACCGCATCGCAATGTGAGTTGCTTCTCTATTTTTCGGGGAATGCCGTGTGATCCCGCTAGCGCGGCCGGGCAAACAGGGAAGCCGGCAGAGCGAGCGCTTCCTTCGCAACAACCCCGCTCGAACGGCGAACCGCGGCGGCTTCATGGCCAAGGTGCGCTTCACTCTCCCTTCGAGCTTCTACGATGGTGTTGAGTTGGATGCCGGGCGTAGCGCTGGCCAACTCTTCTGCGCGAAGAAGACAGGCGAAAACGAGACGCTCCGGCAGGTGTCGCCGCTCGAGGAACTGTGCGTAATTGAACCAATCGCTTGCAGCGCTCGTCGGATCGGAAAGCGAAGCGTCAATGGCCAGGGCCCGCTGATACGCCGACGCTGCTGCCACGGCCCTCTCTTGTCTCTCCTCGAAGTCCGCCAGATGAACCAGGGCGAGGCTCTCGAGTGCTTGGGCATTCGCTCTTTCCGCGAATTGGATTGCGGCGTTGTAGCCCGCTAACGCCCCGTCCTGCTGATTGCCGGCCGCGTCTCGATCGGCAACTTTGATGAGCGCGGCGAGCACCGATGCCGTTTCATTGCGGTGCTCGTCCCGATGAGAGGCCACGATCTGCAGATAGGCTCGATAGTGTCGCGCCGCGGCCTGTACCTCGCCGCGCCGGTCCTGCGCCTCGGCAAGATAGTGCTGGGCATTCGCTTGACCGGGATCGATATCGATGGAGCGCTGCCAGCTATCAATGGCCTCATCGCCGTGCCCCAAGCGCTGTGCCAAAAGCCCATAATTCACCAGCGCATCGGTGTTGCCTGGCCAGTGGCCAAGCATCTCTTGGTATTGCGCATACGCTTCCGCTTCGCGTCCTGCCTCGATCAAGCCTCGCGCATACGCTTCTTGCAGTGGAAAGCTACCCGGACTGACTCGAGCGGCTCGGCCGAGGGCCGCAAGCGAAGCATCGCGCTTTCCCGCCAGTGTCTCCGCACGCGCTAGCCGCATCTCAACGGAACTGTCATGGGGATTCAGCTTGGCCGCGCGCTCTAGCGCCGGAACACTGTCCGCCTCGCTCGACCAGTAGAAATGCAGTTGATCCATTGCCGCCCAGGCCAGCAGCAGGGCACCAGCAGTGATTCGCAGGCCTCTTGCCGCGGGCGTGGAACCCGTCAGCCAGCGGGCTGCGGATGGCCACGCGCCTCGCGCGGATAATTCCGCACCCGGGGTCTTTTCATTGGTATTGAGCAAGAATGCCGCAACACGTGAATCGCGCAGTTTCCAGAGTGCCCCGTCGAGAATGAAGTGATGGATGTTCACCAGCGCCGTGAAGGTCAGGAAGCTGGCGGCGAAATCTGCGTGAAACATGCGGCTCGCGATCCACGGACCAGGAATGAACAACGCGATTCCTCCCGCGACCAGGGTCAAAAGGTACCGTGAAAAGCTCCAGTGGGCATCCCCCCGCTGGCGCGCTTCGCTTTGCTGATAATAACTGGTGATCCAGAGATATTGCGCGGAATGCAGCACGGCCAGAACGCCGCTGCTATAACGCGTTTGCGGGACCTCGTGCCCGCTGAAAAGTTCGATCATCGCGGGCAACAGGAACCACAGGAACTGCGTGACGGCCAGCGTCAGCGGCGCGAGGATCGCTCCCAAGCGGCCGCGCCGCGCCATGGAAACCAGCGCCCAGCCACTCGCTCCTACGAACGATAGTGCCAGCACGGCTCGCGCGGGAACGGTGACTCTTGCGGGCAGGTCGAGCGAAAGAATCAGTCGGTCGCCCGAGGGTCCGGTGTGAAAGCTCAGCATCAACAAAAGAAACGAGGCAATAAACGACAGATGAATTGCGTTTCTTTCTGCGGGACTCGGCGCGAGGCCCGCACGGCGCGCGAACATCATCAGCAACCCGAAATTTTGCCCCGTGTAATGCCAGGGGCTCCAGCAGATGTATAGCGTGAAGATCCAGGGAAGCAGCGGATACCAGACGTGCGCGATGACCCCGGCTAATGCCAGCAACAACGCGATGTGCACCGTGAAAATGCGGTATTTCTCAAACTCCGTGCGCGTATGGTAGGCGCGGTATACGGTGGCCATGAAGTGCGGGTAATTGCATAGCAGCGCCAAAAAATAAAACGCCACGGTCCACGCTCGGGCATACGCGGTGGTCGCATAGAAAGCCAGCAAGAGAAGAGGGGCTGACCAAGCTCCGCAGCCGATCAAAAGATCGGTCCCGGGGCGGTAAATCCAGGGACTTTGTCGCAGAGAGGATGCCGGTGCGGACGGCGGCGCCGCGGCTGTGAGTGCTGGTCCCATCTTATGGAAGCGTAGCTCAGGGAAACGCTAGTTGTGCGAAGCCAGCGGGGCTCAAATGCGGAATCGGTTACTTGCGCTCGCCTTTCAAGTTCAAGAAACGGCGAGCACGCGGAGAAGCACACCAGCCAGCACGCCACCGAGTAACGGTCCAATCACGGGAATCGGCGCATAGCCCCAATCCGAGCCGCCTTTCCCGGTAATCGGAAGAATCGCGTGGGCAATGCGCGGCCCGAGGTCTCGTGCTGGATTGATCGCGTATCCCGTGGTGCCCCCTAGAGACAGACCGATGCCCCACACGAGGCTCCCGACGAGATACGGGCCCAGTCCTGCGGCGGGGCCGGCCGCCGAGACGCTCTTCGAGAAAATCGCACCGACGACGAAAACTAGAACGAACGTCGCAATGACTTCGCTCAGCAAGTTCGCAACGGCGTTGCGGATCGCCGGGGCCGTGCAAAAGCACCCCAGCTTGGCGGCAGCGTCCGGCGTTTCCTTCCAGTGCGGAAGGTAGTGCAGCCACACTAGCCCGGCGCCCACCATAGCCCCAAGCATCTGGGCTGCCAGGTAGGGGCCGAACTTGGCAAAATTACCCTCACGCACCGCGAAACCCATGGTCACCGCGGGGTTCAGATGTGCATCGCTGCTGCCACATGCAATGGCGGTGAAAACACCCGCCATCACCGCCAACGCCCACCCGGCGGTAATCACCATCCAGCCGCTGCCCTCCGCTTTCGATCGTTTGAGCAGCACTGCGGCGACAACTCCATCGCCCAGCAAAACGAGAATCATGGTGCCGAGAAATTCACCGGCCAGCGGTGATGTCATAGCTCCAGAGCCTCCGTTAGGATTCCATCCAGTCAAACGATCGTGTGACCGCTTTCTTCCACTGCCTGAACAGTTGCTCGCGGTCCATTTCGGCCAGATGCGGCGTCCAAGCTCGGTCCACCGCCCAGTTGGCGCGCAACTCCTCCAAGCCGGAAAAGAATTTCATCGCCAGGCCGGCCGCATAAGCTGCGCCGAGCGCCGTTGTTTCTTGAATCACCGGGCGTAGCACCTCACGGTTCAAAATATCGGCCTGGAACTGCATCAGCAACTCGTTGGCCACCATGCCCCCATCTACCTTGAGGCTGCGAAGGCCGATGTGCGAATCTTTCTCCATCGCTTCGACCACTTCCCGGGTCTGAAATGCTGTGGCTTCCAGAACTGCTCGCGCCAGATGCCCTTTATTTGCGTAGCGAGTCAGGCCGGCAATAACCCCGCGCGCATTCTCCTTCCAATACGGCGCGTACAGCCCGGAAAATGCGGGAACAAAGTAAACCCCGCCATTGTCGTTGACCGTTCGCGCCAGCGGCTCCACATCCGGACTCTTTTCAATGATTCCGAGATTGTCGCGGAGCCATTGCACCAGAGCCCCGGTAATGGCGACGCTCCCTTCCAAGGCGTAATGCGCCGCCCCGTTGCCCAACTTATAGGCCACCGTGGTGAGCAGGCCAAAATTCGAGGGCACCGGCCGCTCGCCCGTGTTCATCAGTAAAAAGCAGCCCGTGCCATAGGTGTTCTTCACTTCGCCGGGGTGAAAACACGCCTGGCCGACCAGCGCGGCCTGTTGATCGCCCAGGATTCCCGCAAAGGGAACGCCCCTGATCGCGCTGAGAGTTGCTTGGCCATAGACTTCGCTGCTCGAACGAACTTCTGGCAGCACCGCGCGCGGAATGTCAAACGCGGCGAGTAGTTCCACATCCCAATCCAGCGTTTTCAAATTCAGAAGCTGGGTGCGGCTGGCGTTCGTCACGTCAGTGACATGCACTCCGCCCCGTGGTCCGCCCGTCAAATTCCACAGGAGGAAGGTGTCGATATTCCCGAAAAGCAGGTCGCCGCCGGCGGCCTTCCCCCGGGCGCCGGGAACATTTTCAAGAAGCCAGCGCAGCTTCAGGCTGCTGAAGTAGGTGCTCACCGGCAATCCGGTCTGCGGCCGGAAGCGGTCTTGCCCGCCCTGGCTGGCGAAGCGCGCGACATCTTCGGCAACCCGCGTGTCCTGCCAAACAATCGCATTCGCAACCGGCTTGCCGGTCTGGCGCTCCCAAAGGACGGTGGTCTCCCGCTGATTGGTGATGCCGATCGCGGCCAGATCCGCAGCGCGTAGCCCGCGCTGCTCGAGCGCGTCTCGAATCACTTCTTCCGTGCGGCGCAGGATCTCCAGCGCATCGTGCTCCACCCAACCCGGCTTCGGAAAAATCTGTTCGTGCTCTTTTTGCGCAACGGCGGCGATACGCGCGGAGCGGTCAAATACCATGAATCGCGTGCTGGTCGTGCCTTGATCAATCGCCCCAATGTAGTTTTTCACCGCACCGGTCCTTTTTGTTTTCGCTGAAGCATACTACGCTATTCGCGCCCCTGCTTCATGCCCAGGGCCGCCCATCCCTTGCGAGGGAAACTCCCCCGCTCATTCTTGTCGATCCTCGGTGTAGTCCATTTGGGCGTTTGGAGCGCGTCCGCGTTCAAACGGAGCTACTAGCCCACGTTGGGTTTTTGGCGCCTTCCGAAGCCTTTCTGCCCGCGGTCGAATGAGCGCCGAAATCGGTTGGTTTGAAAACGGGAAGGCGCGGATCAGGTGGTCCGCGCCTTTCTCCCGATTAAAAGCGGTACGCACGGTCCCGCACGGTTTAGCCCGGGGAAACCGGATCTTGAACGTCTTGGGCCATCCTCAGTCGTCAGAGCCGCTCCAGCACTGCCGCTCGCGTGGAATCGCGGATCACCAGTTCCGGGTTCATGCGGTGCCGCGAAATATTCCAGTCGCGCTTTTGCAGCCCGGCGTTGACGCCTTCCATTACGATATTCACCGCCAGGTTGCCCATGGCCTCGAGCGGCTGCCTCACGGTGGTCAAAGACGGCGCGGACAGCGAGGACAGCGGCACGTCATCGAAACCCACTACCGAACAGTTCTCCGGCACTTTCACACCCGCTTTGGTCAGCGCACGGATCGCACCCAGTGCCGTCAAGTCGTCGAAGGCCATCAATCCCGTGAAGCGCTTCTTTCGCTGCAGCAGTTCCTCCGTGAACCGGTAGCCGCCTTCGAAGCCCGAGTTGGGGTCGAAAGAATCCGGCAGCTGCAGAATGAGCGCCGGATCGATGTCCAGTCCAGCCGCGTGTGCGAATTTCTGAATTCCTTTCCACCGCGGTGCGCTGTCGATCAGCATTTTTGGGCCGCGGATGAAGGCGATCTTGCGGTGCCCCAGCTGGTGGAGATGTTCAAGCGCCAGCCGCCCTCCCGCTTCGTTGTCCACCATCACCGAGCTGACCGCGTTTCCGGGCATCTCCCAACCGATGGTCGCCGCGGTAATGTTTCGCTTGCTGAGGTCGGCGAGCAGTTGGATGTCCACGAAGAGCCAGTTGGCTACCACGATCAAGGCCTCGACGTGATGCTCGAGCAGCATTTCAAGGTAGCGCTCGAACCGGTTTCTCTGGTTGTGGGCGTCGGCGAAAATCTGAACATAAGATGATTGATAAAGGGCGTTCTCTATGCCTCTCAAGACCGGCGTGCAAAAGGGATCGGTAATGTCGAAGAACATCACTCCGACGCTATGGCTCCGTTTGCTGCGAAGAAAACGGGCCATCGCGTTTGGCCGGTAACCGAGTTTCTTGGCGGCTTCTTCTATGCGCTTTTTCGTGGCTGGCGCGATGTAGCGCGCCAACGGCGCATTGTTCAGCACGATCGAAACCGTGGCGGGAGAGAAGCCGCTGGACTCCGCGACATCCCTCATGGTGATGGTCTGGTTCTTTCCGCTTGGCCGCTTCACGCCTGCGCCTCCGGAGGAACTATCATCCGGTGGTTGCGGTTCGAATTGCAATGTGGGGGCCTTCACGGAGATGGCACTGGTGCTACTCGGGGGGCGCTTCAAACGACATGGTCTTGCGGAAACCGGATGTTTTCCAGGCCCCATAAATCAGCCCCAGGGCCACCCACACGGTGCCTAGTTTTTTTGCCGGCATACTGAGCTGCAGGAAGATGTAGCCACAAATTCCAAAGCCGAGCAGCGGCCATAGTACCGGCCACACCGTTTTCCGCTCCGCGCGCAGGAAGTAGCGCACAAAGGCCGCTGCGTTCACACCCATGAAGGCGATGAACGCCCCGAAGTTGAGCATCTCCGCGCCCCGCTCATAGGAAAGAAAAAACGAGCCTGCCAAAGCAATCGCACCGATCAAAATCACGTTGTTTGCGGGAATGTGCCGCCGCGCTTCAATCTTGCCGAAAAATCCCTTGGGGAGCGCATCGTTGCGGCCCATGCCGTAAAGCAGCCGCGCGGCCGCCAGCTGCGCGCCCATCCCCGAGCCGATGTTCGCGATCAGGATAGTAAAATTCAGCAGCTGAAACAAAAAAAAGCCACCTATCTGCCTAGCCACCAGGGGGAACGCCGATTCCACCTGTTCGGTGGGAAAAGGCTTGGAGCCCCACACGAGTTGGGCCGCATATACTTCCAGCGAAGACAAAACTCCTGTCAACACGCACACCAGCACGGTGGCCAACAGGATATTCCTTCGGGGATTCTCTACTTCCTCCGAGAATGTCGAGATGCCGTCGAAGCCGATGTAGGTCAATACCGCGATGGAAGTACCGTGAAAAATAGAATTCAGATTGAACGTCGCCGGATCATAAAACGGCCGAGAAAAAAAACCGGCTCCATATTCGTGCAAGCCGAGCAAGAAGCGGATAACAAATCCGAAAAATACGACCACCACGATAGTCATCCCGGCGGCCAGCACCTCGTTGATTCGCGCCGAGGTCTTCACCCCCCGAAGGTTGAGCGCTGTAAAAGCCCCGGCATAGAAAATCGCGAGCGCCCAGTACGGCACTCCCGGCAAAATGTTCTGGGTCAGTTTGCTGCACAGAATCGTGCAGATCAGCGGGTTGAGGATGTAGTCCATCACCATTGCCCAGCCCGTCAGGTAGCCCAGGCCGGGATGAATTTCCTGGCCGACGTAGGTGTAAGCGGATCCCGCGCTCGGATACACGCGCGCCAGCATCCCGTAACTGATCGCCGTGAACAGCATCGCCACCATGGCGATCAGAATCGTGGTCACCACGTGCCCGGCCGCCGCGTTATTCACTATGCCGTATAGACCCATTGGAGCGATCGGCTGGATGATCACGATGCCGATGATGATCAAGTTCCACAGCGTCAGTGAACGCTTCAGGCCTGGCCCAGAGTTCAGAGTGCTTTCATTGCTCAAGCCATTCTCCTTCTTGCCGAGGAATTATGATGCCACCCGGAGGTGGCCCCCGGCGCCGGTCGAAGGAATTCTGCCCGCCGCAGTATTCAATCGTTTCAAGGCTGACAGTGTGCGCAATCTGGCCTCCCCACGCAACCGCAAAAGGTTCGTCCCCGCCCGCGCTCAGCCGGCCCCCCCCGAGTCCGGGGTTCAGCTTTTGTCCTGCACTCTCGTACAGGTCGAGCGAATCCACAGGACGGTATCTCTTGCCTCACGCACTCCTCGAATCCCGAGCAGCGGAGCTCCACCCTCGGTAGTCTAAGTAAGTAGGCCACCGGCCCGGAGAATGAAGATAAATTCGCCAAAATCCGTGGGTAAGACTCCACTCGTGAACGGCCGCAGTAACGTCACGATCTTCCTGGCACATTTCGGTGCCTTTCTTTTTGTGGTCCTCGCTGCTTCCTTGCTCCGCCGCATTACTCTTCAGCCCGATGCCATTCTGCAGGGCTACCTACAGATCGTCAGCGGCCTTCTGGCCTTCGTATTCGCCGCCGTAACCTTGGTCCGATTCCAGGGAACTCAGGATCGCATCTCACTGATTCTCGGCGCCGGATTTCTTCTTTCCGCCGCTGTCCTGACCGCCACCAGCGTTCTCTTCTTTCAATTCTTTCCAGACACCCCGGGGCTCCTTTGGGCGCCCGTCGCTTGGTGGCTTGGCCGCATGGTCTTGGCGCTCCTGCTCGTGGTGGCGCTTCTGGTCGAGCGCTTCCTCCCGCGTTCGCGTCATCCGCGCCGCGAGATTGCCGGGGCTCTGCTGACGGTGATCGCCTTGACCTATATGCTGACCGTCGCTCTTCGCCGTTTGCCGCCGGAAGTCTCTCGGCATCCCAGCGCCTTCTTTCCCAATCCCGAGCAGTTGCTGCCTGCGGCAATTTTCCTCACAAGTCTAATCTGGTACCGCCGCCGCTTGTCCGTTGAGGATTCTGAGTTCGACCGCACCATGTATGCCGCCGCCTGGCTGAACGTCGCCGCGCAGCTTTCGGCCGCTCAGTCCGCGCGCTTACTCGACGCCCCCTTCGTTTTCGCCCAGGCGCTGATGGTGTTGGGTTACACGGTCGCGCTGGGTGGCGCCCTTCTCGATAACGCGCGGCTCTTCGAGCAGGTTCACCAACTGGCCGTCAGCGATTCGCTCACGGGTCTCGCCAACTACCGCCGCCTGCTCGGTGTTCTTGAAAGCGAGACGGAGCGCACCGATCGCACCGGGCGGCCTTTCTCCGTGCTGCTTCTCGACCTCGATGGCCTGAAAAAAATAAACGACAGCTACGGGCATCTCGTCGGCACCCGCGCCATCTGCCGCCTCGCCGAGATTCTCCGCATTCACTGCCGTGCCGTCGATACCGCCGCTCGTTATGGCGGCGACGAATTCGCCCTGGTTCTCCCAGAATCCCAGGGAGACCAGGCAAACCGTGTCGCCAATCGCATCCGCGAAGTTCTCGCGAGCGACGGCGAAGAGCCGCCCCTTTCCGCGAGTATCGGCATATCCATCTACCGCGGCGACGGCGAGCGTATCGAAAAACTGCTCTCGGAAGCGGACCAGGATCTTTACGCCGAAAAGGCCCGGCGGGCAAGATGTGTCGCGTCCCCTCCCCGCCGTCGTGACTCGAAATTCTAAACCCCTCGGGCGGTTTGCCTATTTGCTCGAATCACCTGTTCGAGCGTAAGGAGCAAGCTGCTCGCTGATCTTCGACTTGTCTCCCACCACCACAATCGTCATTTGGTCCGGCTTGATGTATTGTCCGGTCAATTCCTCTCGGAGTCCCCGCTGGTTTAGTCGAAGCGCGTCGAGCCGTTCAGGATGCCGCCATTCTGCTCGACCAGCTTGATGAACTCCATTTTCCCTCGTATTCTCAATTCTGCTCGGTCTGCTTTTCTCACCAGAAAATCTGGCTGACCCTCCGAGCTGGCCCGCTCTCCTAGCGATGTGGTGAGCCAGGAAGACCAACGGAGAACATCCCTGTAGCGCCGGACGCACGCCGCCCCCAGGAAGGTTCAACCGTTGATTGCGTTGCGGACCGGGACCTTCAGTATACTGTCCGCCTCTGGACGGTGCCCTTTCCTGCCAGCGAAAATCGAGCCTCGGCGGTGCCTCCATCGAGTAGTTGGCCGGTGACATACTCTCCGATCGCTGGCCCATGCTTGAAGCCATGCCCCGAGCCTCCGCCCGCAAACCACAAATTTTCAATCTGCGGGTGCCGGTCAATTAGAAAATCCCCGTTGGACGTGTTTTCGTATTGGCAAACGCGCGTTTCCACAATCGGCGCGTCGTCTAAGGCCGGGAATCGCCGCGCCACATACTCTCGCACTCGCTTGGTCATCGCGGGAGAAACCATTCTCGATTGCGTGTCCGGATCAACTCGTTCGCCATGCTCGTCAAACGCAATCTTTAATCCCCGCCCCTCGATATCCGGCATGCCATAAACCAAGTCTTCCTGAAACAACCACGTGGGCAGCGCTGGTGGCCGAAATCGCAGATCCCCTGCCGGAATTCCGAAGAAGAACACTTCCTGCCGTGAAGGAAAGATCCGCGCCTGAAGAACGTCCGGGAAGACTTTGCCAAGCCACGGGCCGCATGCAAAAACGAATTGCCCCGCGGCCACCCTTTCACCATCACTGGTGGCTACCTCTGGCACGCGGCCGGATCCTGTCGGTTTCTGGACCTGCGCCGAGCGGTACTCCGCGCCGAGGCGTACGGCCTCTTCGACCACCACAGCCACCGCGCGCCGCGCCAGCAATACGCCGCTCTGCGGTTCCAGGAGCCCGCGCTTGATGCCATCGAACCCCACTTGCCGATAGCGTCTGTCGAGAGTCGCGCGGTCCAACTCTTCGAACCTTACGCCGCAGCGCTCGAGAGTCGCGCTGGTCTGCTGCAACCGCATGTCCTGGTCACCAGCCATCCAAAGCACACCGGTTTCGAGAAAAAGTGGCTGTCGCGCCGCCCCAAGAAATTCTTTCCATTGCGCCAGTGAACGCTTGGACCATCTGGTGTACAGCTCGTCCGCGCCATAGCCCATTCGCAAGATGCGTGTTTCGCCCCCGGAACTGGCCCGCGAATGGGCCGGACCGTAGGCATCGATCAGCGCCACGCGCTGGCCCCGTCTGACCAGATGCCACGCCGTCCACGCACCGAAGACACCCGCTCCGATCACCGCAACGTCGTATGTTTTTTGACGGTTCACCGCTCGAGCATCCTATCGCAACCTGTACCCCAACTAAAAACGCTTCCGTCAAGCAGCCGGTAGCGATAGCATTCTTCGTTTTGCGCCATTTTTCTAGGGAGGTGGGCGTGACCGTTTTTCGCCGGCTTGTTTGCTCCCCGATCGGTGCTCTGGTTGCTCTCTTCCTGGCTGCCCTGGCCTTGCCTGCGCAACCAGCCCAGCGCTCCGCGGTCGCCAATCCGAAAGAACGCTCTGCGGCCGCTCAGCCCGTCGACCATCCGGCGGTCGCGACTACCGTCGACTCCAAGACCTACGGAGGGATGAAATGGCGCCTCATCGGGCCATTCCGCGGTGGCCGGGCCCTTGCCGTGACTGGAGTCCTGAGCCAGCCGAACACCTACTATTTTGGTGCCGTAGCCGGCGGCGTTTGGAAAACCACGGACGGCGGTGTTTCCTGGGATCCACTCTTCGACAAGCAGACCACCTCTTCCATCGGCAGCATCGCGGTCTCCAACTCCGATCCCAATGTAATCTACGTCGGGTCCGGCGAAGCCTGCATTCGCGGCAACATCTCCTTCGGCGATGGCGTCTATCGTTCGAACGACGGCGGCAAGACCTGGAACAACGTGGGACTGAAAGACACTCGCCACATCGGCAAGGTCATCGTCCATCCCACGAATCCCGACGTCGCCTTGGTCGCCGCTCTCGGCCATGCCTACGGCACGAACACCGAACGCGGCATCTTCCGCACCCGTGATGGCGGCAAGACCTGGGAGAAAGTTCTCTACCTCGACGAGCGCACCGGCGGCATCGACATTGTTTTCGATCCGCAGAATCCCCATGTGCTCTTCGCCGCAATGTGGGAAGGCTACCGCACGCCTTGGATGCTCAACAGTGGCGGTGACAAAGACGGTCTCTACCGTTCGAACGACGATGGCACAACCTGGAAGCGCGTCGAAGGCAACGGCATACCCGAGGGCCCGCTCGGCCGCATTGGCGTGGCCGTTTCCGGCGCCGATGCGAACGTGGTTTACGCGCTTATCGAAGCGAAAAAAGGCGGTCTCTACCGTAGCGATGACGGCGGCACCACCTGGGCCTTGATTAACGACGATCATCGTTTTCGTCAGCGTGCCTGGTATTTCACCCACGTTTGGGCGGACCCCAAAGATTCCAACAAGGTGTACATCGCCAACACCGGCCTGTTCCGTTCGAACGATGGCGGCAAATCGTTCGAACGCCTCAATGCCCCCCACGGCGATCATCACGGCTTGTGGATCGATCCCAACAATCCCAATCGCATGATCAACGGCAATGACGGCGGCGCCACCATCTCCATCGACGGTGGCAAGAACTGGTCCACGCAGGGCAATCAGCCGACGGCGCAGTTCTACCACGTGACCGCCGACAACGATTTCCCCTACCGCGTGTATGGCACGCAGCAGGACAATTCATCCGTCGGTATCGCCACCGCCAGCGATCGTGGCTACATCGACCGAGCAGACTGGGACGCCGTCGGCGGAGGCGAGAGCGGCTACGTTGCCGTTGACCCGCGCGATGCACACATCGTTTACGCCGGCTCCTATTTCGGCTCTATCACCAGGCTCGACCGGCACACCAACCAAACGCAAAACATCCAGCAGTGGCCGCTCGATCCCGACGGCTACAACGCTTCCGTGCAGAAGTATCGTTATACCTGGACGATGCCGATCGTATTTTCTCCGCATGACCCCAACTTGCTCTACCACTCTTCCCAGTTTCTGTTCCGTTCAAACGATAGCGGCCATTCCTGGCAAACCATCAGCCCGGACCTTACCCGCAACGACAAATCGAAGCAGCAGGACTCGGGCGGCCCCATCACGAAAGATCAGGCCAGTATTGAGTTCTATGACTTGATCTTCACTGTCGCGGAATCACCGCAACAAAAAGGTGTGATCTGGGCGGGCACCGACGATGGCCTGATCCAACTTACGCGTGACGATGGAAAAACTTGGACCAACGTGACTCCCAAAGGTTTTCCCGAATGGGCCATGATCAGCCTGATCGAACCATCGTGGTTCGAAGCGGGGACCGCCTACGCCGCCATCGACGCCCACAGGCTCGATGATTTCAAGCCCTACGTTTTTAAAACCAGCGACTTCGGCAAGACCTGGTCGCCAATCGCTAGCGGACTCCCCGACGGCTCCTACGTTCATGCCGTGCGGGAAGATCCTAAGCGCCAGGGCCTGCTCTATGCCGGCACCGAGACGGGCGCGTGGGTTTCCTTTGATGACGGCTCGCACTGGCAGGCGCTGCAGCTTAATCTGCCGACAACTCCAGTCCACGACCTCATCATTCACGGCGACGACCTGGTCGTTGCCACCCATGGGCGCGCATTCTGGGTGCTCGATGACATCAGCCCGCTGCGCCAGGCGAACGCCTCCGTCGCCGGCGAGGAGGCCCACCTGTTCACGCCTCGTATGGCCATTCGCGCGCGCATGGGACATACCAGGCGCCGCCGCTATGCCATTGGAGAAAATCCTCCCGACGGCGCGGTGCTCTACTACTACTTGAAAGAAGAGCCCAAGGATCCCATTAAGCTGGAGTTACTGGATGCTCGGGGCCAGGTCATTCGCGCGTTCACCAGTGAAGAGAAGAAAAAAGAGGGCGGCTCGGACGAATGGGAAAAAGAGGAAACAGAGGAAACAGAGGAACACCTCCCTGCCAAGGCCGGATTGAATCAATTCACTTGGGACTTGCGACACGAATCTCCCAAGAAAATTCCTGCCGCCATCTATGACGAAGGTGAACCGAGTGGCCCACTGGTCCTTCCCGGCACCTATCAAGTGCGATTGACCGCCGGAGCGAAGAGCGTTATTGCCCCTCTCGAAGTGACCATGGATCCCCGCGTTAAAACCGCCACCGAGGACCTGCGCAAACAGTTCGATCTGCTGCTAAGAATGCGCGACCGCCAGGACGAAATGAACAAAGCCATCCTGGCCATCCGCGACCTCCGCGGCCAGCTACAAGCGCTCGAAAAGCGCCTCGGTTCGAGTGCCTCCGCCAAGCCGGTAGTCGCCGCTGCCGCCGATCTCGGCAAGAAAATCAGCGCGATTGAGGAAGAACTCATTCAGGTGAACTCCAAAGCCAGCGAAGACGAACTCAACTACCCCACAAAATTAAACAGCAAACTTGGCTACCTGCAGAACGCCGTCGATAGCGCCGACGCTAAGCCCACCGAAGCCGAGGTGGCAGTCTACGCCGAACTGGACCGGCAAGTCGAAGCGCAGCTAGCGAAGTGGCGCGAGGTCCTGGCGAAAGATGTTCCCGCGCTCAACGACACCATGCAGAAGAACAACATCCCGCTCATCGCTCCCTCCACCGCCAAACCGAACTAGCGGCTTGCGGCGTCGGTCGTCGTGGTTCTTGGCAGCCTGGCGCGACTCTATCGGTTTGCTATCTTGAGAATCCCGGGCGACACGATCGCTCGCCAAGTGATTCAACGAGCAAACGCCGCCGCTATCGGCGCGGCCCAGTGCGAGAGATGATTGAGCGATTCTGCATGTGTGGGGTCGAGGTGCAACGGCGTGATGGAAACGGTTCCGGAGAAAATCGCGGCGTAATCCGTGTGCGGCTCCACGTCCTTATCGATGCGCTGCTCGAACAGCCAAAAGTAACTGCGTCCGCGCGGGTCTTTTCCTTCGCTGAGCTGGTTACGGGTGATCTTTTCTGATTGCCGCGTGAATTTCACGCCCCCATTCCACGGTTCCGGCACATTCACGTTGAGCAAAACTTGATCCGGCAATCCTTCTTGCAAGATCAATTCCGCGACGGCACGCGCCACCCGCGCCGAATCTTCAAATTGCAGTTCGGTCTTTTTCGAGCACAAGGACATCGCCACCGACGGAATGTGGTGCAACGCGCCTTCGCGTGCCGCCCCCACCGTCCCTGAATAGTAAACGTTTTCTCCCAGGTTCGCTCCGTGGTTGATTCCGGAAATCACCAGGTCCGGCTTTTCCGGCAACAGTTTGTGCAGCGCGACGATCACGCAGTCCGCCGGCGTCCCGTCGATGGCCCAATGGCGCTCACCGATGCGGTTGCAAACGATCGGCTGCCGCAGCGTCAGCGACTGCGCCGCCCCGCTGCGCTCCAAGCTCGGCGCGACAATACTAACCACGGCTAATCCTTCAAGGGTGGTTGCCAGCGCGCGCAGTCCTTCCGCTTGATATCCATCGTCGTTGGTCAGAAGAATGTGCGGCATGGGCGAAGGTCTTCGCTTTCTCCGAATAACGACAGTCGGCGGTCTACCGACTGTCAAAGGCAGATGTTCGGTATCCGAAGAAGAAATGGTCGGGACGACTGGATTTGAACCAGCGACCTCACGCACCCCAAGCGTGCGCGCTACCAGGCTGCGCTACGTCCCGACCGGCAAGCTGACCGCGACAGGCCAAAAAGCCAGGGGGCCGAATCGGAGAAGGAATCAGCACCTCCAAGATATCACCGCCGTTCGAGCAGCGTCAAGAAAGCGCGTAGAGCATCGCGCATATCGAGCAGCATCTTGCGGCTCAGTAACTGCGCCTGCTCCTCGGGGTGCGAGCCGGAAGTTCCGCCCGCAGCGTTTTCAAGATCTGCCCATCCCGGTTTTTCACGAAGGTGCCGACGGGCGCCCGCGATGGTGAACCCTTCGTCGTACAGGAGCCGCTTGATGCGGAAGACCATGTCCACGTCTTCCTGGCGGTAGAGGCGAAGGCCGCCGGGGCTTTTCATCGGCTGGAGCATGGGGAATTCGGTTTCCCAGTAGCGCAGGACGAACGGTTTCAAATCCGCCAGGCGGCTCACGTCTCCGATGCGATAGAGGCGTTCTTCAGTAGCGGTTCGTGTGGCGGCGCCGTTGCTTGTCATTTTGCGATCCTGCCGGAAGGGGGACGCCGCTATCGTAGCAGTTTGCCGCGCATTCCTGTAGAGGGTTGTTGGCCATGTTGGCCATGTTGGCCATGTTGGCCATGTTGGCCATGTGAACCCCGGCCTCGTTCGGCTCTTCATGCACATGGCATCGGAAGAGGAGGCATGAAGAATCTAGGTGGAACGGCCAATTTCAACTTGGGAGATGGTGCGGCGAACACGAGCGGTGCACCCGGAATGACAATTACAGCGGAAAGTCAAGGGTCGTCGCCGGAGGATCTCTTCTCGCGCTGGCGGAGGCGCTGGATGAAGCGAACCGGCGTGCCCACCAAGTCGAACTTGGCGCGAAGCTGGTTTTCCAGGAAGCGCAGGTAGCTGAAGTGCAGCGGGGCCTTCTGGTTGGTGAACATGAGGAACGTGGGCGGGGCTATTTTCGCCTGCGTGATGTAGTAGATGCGCACCGGGCGGGCCTTCGGCGTGGTGCCGCGCTGCAGGTCGACTTCTTCCTTGAGCCAATTGTTCAGGGCCGGCGTGGCGATGCGCCGGCGGCGCGCGTCCCAGCATTGATTGATCAGCGGATAAAGTTTGTCGGCACGCTCGCCGGTTTTTGCGGAGAGAAAAACGATCGGTGCGTAACTCAGGAATTTCAATTTGGCGCGGATCATTTTTTCGTAGTCGAACATCAACCGGCCGGAATCGAAGTTTTCTGGATTGTGGGGTTCGCCGGGAGCGCGCTTGGACTTGCCTTTCGCCGTGGCAGCATCGCGAGCCGCGGCATCGCGCGCCCGAACGACGGCCAGATCCCACTTATTGATGACGATAACCACGGAGCGGCCGGACTGTTCGGCGTAGCTGGCGATTTGCGCGTCGCCCTGGGTCACGCCTTCCTGGCCGTCGACGACCAGCAGCGCCACATCGCAGCGCTCCAGCCCCCGGCGGGCCATGACCACGCTCAGTTTTTCCGCGATCAGCGTGGTTTTGCCTTTGCGGCGAATTCCCGCGGTATCCACGAAGCGATACTCGCGGCCATCGCGCGTGATCTCCGTATCCACGTTGTCCATGGTGGTCCCGGGAATGGGCGAGACGATGGAACGTTCCTCGCCGGCCAGGCGGTTCAGCAGCGTGGACTTGCCGACGTTGGGTCTGCCGATGATAGCCACCTCGATCGGAGGTTCCTCGGCAGGAAGATCGGGCGGGGCCAGCCCAGCCCCTACTTGGGCTTCCGCGAACGGATAGAATTTCGCGAGGGCGGCATCGAGCAGATCGTCCACCCCGGTGCCGTGTTCGGCGGCGATCGGGAAAACCGGAGCACCAATGCGATGGAAAACCGCGGCGTTTGATTCCTGCGACCTGGCGTCGACTTTGTTGACGGCGATCACAAACGGTTTGCCGGTGGTTCGCAGGAGCCGCGCCAATTCTTCGTCGAGAGGCGTCAGTCCCGCCTGACTATCCACCACCAGAACGAGCAGCGCCGCCGTCTTGATGGCCACATGCGCTTGGCGCAGGACTTCCTGAGGGACCAGGGCCTTGTCGTCTGGGACGATGCCCCCGGTATCGACGATTTCCAGCTCCCGGCCGCGCCATTCGGCCTTGCCGTAGATGCGGTCGCGCGTGATGCCCGGCTCGTTGGTGACGATGGAGCGGCGCGTGCCGGTCAAGCGATTGAAGAGCGTGGACTTACCCACGTTGGGGCGGCCGACGATCACGAGAGATGGGAGAAGTCCTGCCACCAATTCCTGGGCCGGGCGCACCCGGGCGCCGCGGCATTTTTCAAATGTAGCGCATTCCGCGCCGCCGCGGAAGAAAGCTGGTGCGGCGGAGGAATGGTGCTGCGGGCCAGGAGCGGAGTCCACACCATTATTTCGCGATGTTGGCATTCCCGGGTTGACA
>MNIJ01000235.1:3839-25395 GCA_001919715.1 Acidobacteria bacterium 13_1_20CM_58_21 | reverse complement strand
TGGGCGAGGCGTTCTTCTACCAGAAGAACTATCAGGCAGCAGCGAACGCTTTCCGCGAAGCATTGCAGACCGTTCCCGAACCGTCGGAAAAATGGACGGAAGTCTGGAGCCACCTCTACCTCGGAAAGATTTTTGACATGCTGGGGCAGCGCGAGCGGGCGGTCAACGAATACAGCAAAGCAAAACAAACGAACGACGACACCGGGGGCGCTCAGCAAGTCGCGGAAGGATTCCTGAAAAAGGCGTACTCCGAAGGCGGAACTTCTGTCGCCGCGCCTCCGGCGGGCGGGACCGTCAAGCCCGCCGTCGCCATTCCTGCTCCGGCCTCCGGTGAAAAGCCGGTTCTGAAAAAGCCCAACCCTGCTCTGAGATAGATTGCCAAAGAATTGGCTAGGCCTGAGGCGAAATGCCCTTTAGACCGGTCAATTGCGGCACGGTCACCCCTTTTTGCTGGATCAGGACCTGGAATCGTTCTCCCATCCCTTCGGGATGGATCAGCGTTTTGAGTTGAAGCCGCGCGCGCGCGCGGTCCGCCTCGGTTTGCCCGGCATCGTAAAGGTCCGCAAATTCATTTCCCTGCCCGAGCGCGAGCAGGAAGGCTGTCTGGGAGGTGAACCCTGCCGTTTCAAGGCCCGCTCGTTTTCCCCAGGCCTCCAGCGCAGTGAAATTGACGTGCGCGGTCAAGTCCTGCTCGCCGGGCGCAGCATATAAATCTTCGCTGGCGCGATGGTTTTGATAAGCAAGAAGGGTCCCGCGCATGTGGTGATCGTCGAACAGATAGGCGGCAGGATGGCCGTAATCGATGGTAAGCACATAGCCGCGCTCGAGGCGGCGGCCGATTTCACTGATCCAGTCGCACGCTTCCAGTCCCGCTTCGGCGTGCTGGCCCTCGCCCAGAGCGATGCCTTGCGCCGCAAAATATTCGGAGATGGCACAAGTCGAGAGCGGTGCCAACACGTCCACAAAGTTCTCCTCGTGCAAGCCGACGAGAATCTCTTTTAAGGCGCTCCCATCCACCGTGATCCGATGCACCGGCAGCGCATCGACCAATTCGTTGGAAAAGAAGCAACCCACGGGAATGCGCGCAGGAATCTCGGCCGAAGCGGCAAAGCGCCCGGCGGCCACATGGCGCTCCGAGCGACTCGTGGCCTGTTCGCGGCGAGAGGCACTGCGCTCCACGGCGACGTAGCGCAGGGCATCATAAAATGCCGGGAGCTGGGCCTCGCAAAAATCGAGAACGTGGACAGCGCATCGTCCCACGCCCGCGCCCGCCTCAACGAGCATGAGTTCCGCCGGACGGCCGAGGTTCTCCCACATCTCAACAAACTGCCGGGCAAGGAGACGGCCAAAGATGGGATGCACGTCGACGCTTGTGTAGTAGTCCGCGAAACGCTTGGATTCTCTCTTGCTGTAATACCCTTGGACCGGATGGTAAAGGCACTCGCGCATATAGTCCGCGAACGTGAGGGGGCCAAAGCGGCGAATGCGGTCGGCAAGCAGTTCAGCGAGTGGCGTCACGCGCCCATGGCTCCCGCCGAATCACCAGCGGGCTCAGCCTGGATCTTTCTCCAAGCCCGCTCAAAAACTCCTTGCGCAGCTTCGTCGAAGAGTACGAAGTAGACCGTTTCGAGTGAAGTCTCTCCTCTTAGATGCTGGGCCGCCTCGCGAAGCATGATCTCCGCACAGTCTTTCAATGGAAATCCTGCGATTCCGGTGCCCACCGCCGGAAATGCGATGGTCTTCAGTCCGCGTTCATTGGCGATCTTCAAAGAATGGGCCGCGGAATGCCGCAGCGAGTCGGCACTGGTCTTCCCACCGAGATGCATGCTGGCCGCATGAATCACGAATCGCGCCTTCAGTTTTCCGCCCGTGGTAATGGCCGCGTAGCCCACCGGGATGCTGCCTATGGCATCGCATTCACGCTGGATCTCTTCTCCGCCTTTGCGGCGGATGGCTCCCGCCACGCCCGCGCCCAGGATCAGATCGTTGTTGGCCGCGTTGACGATGGCGTCGGTATCCATCTCCGTCAGGTCGCCCTGCTGAATGACGACTTTCTCTGCGAGTGATTTCATCTTGGAATCAATCCATTTTCTCCGGGTACGTTTATGTTTTGTTCTCTGCCGCTTTCTGCTGACTGTAATCATAAACGCCGCGCCCGGTCTTGCGGCCCAGCCGTCCTTCCTCAACGTATTGCCGCAGCAAGGAATTGGGCCGGTACTTCTCTCCAAGGGTTTGATGGAGATATTCAAGAATCTTGAGCCGTACGTCGAGGCCCACGAGATCGACCAACTCGAACGGGCCCATGGGGTGATTTAGCCCGAGTTTCAAGGCTTTGTCGATGTCTTCGGGCGTGGCAATTCCCGCCTCGAGCATGTTGAAAGCCTCGTTGCCGATCAAGGCGTTCACGCGCGTGGTGATAAACCCAGGAGCTTCGTTGACGACCACGACTTCCTTGCCCATGCGGCGAGCGACCTCACGGCAGGTGGCCACGGTTTCATCGGAAGTATGAGGTGTCCGGACGAGTTCGATGAGTTTCATTTTCGGTACTGGATTGAAGAAATGCATGCCCACGCAGCGGTCACGCGAAACGGTGACGTCCGTGAAATCCGCGATTGAAAGCGAAGAGGTATTGCTTGCAAAAATGGCACCGGTCTTGGCGAACTTGTCGAAGATGGTGAACAGTTCGAGCTTCATCTCCAGCTCTTCCGGGACGGCTTCAATGATGAGCTCGGCGTCACGGATGGCGTCTCCGACGTCGCCGGCCGTCGAAATCAGGGATAGCGCCCGGTCGCGGACGCTGGCGTCGACCTTGCCGCGGGTGACGCCCTCTTCGAACGACCGCCGGATCCAGGCGAGGCCTTCGTCGACGACGGGGCGCGAGACGTCTTCGAGGACGGTGTGGTAACCGCCGAAAGCAGCGGCGTAGGCAATTCCCCGCCCCATCGTGCCTGCGCCAATCACTGCGATCGTCTTTACATCCATCTCTTGGTCTCCGTTCGACGGACCATCACTTCACAAGTTCCTTGTAAGCCTCTTCATCAAAGCCCAGAACCATCTGCGAACCTCTAAGGAGCACGGGCCTGCGAATGAGATTTGGCTCCTTGGCCATCAGTTTGATGGCCTCCGCGCGCGAGGGTGGATGATCCTTCATTTTCCGCGTGCGATAGAGCTCATTTCGTGGATTCAGGAACTCTCTGTAGTCGCGGTTGCCGATGAGTTCTTCCAGTTCGGCCCCGGTCAATCGCTGTTTATCCAAGTCGCGTGATTCCAGTTGGGCACCCATTTCCAGCAAGAGACCTCTTGCTTTGCGGCAAGTAGTTCACGTCGGCTTCTGCAGAAACTTGATTTTCACACGCGGCAAGCTCACTCCTTCGTTGTAGGGTTGCAGCAGGCTGCGCCCCTTGAAGACGGTTCCTAATATCGTGGAATTTTCGGGTCGATTTCAATCGACCAGCGCTCGATCCCACCTGCCAAAGATTTAGCTCTTTCGATACCCTGAAACCGCAGCCAAGCCGCCGCGTCCAGGCTGCGCATACCGTGATGGCAATAGCAAATTACTTCGTCCACATCCGGAACCGTCTCGAGGCTTGCCGCCAACGTGCCAAGCGGAACGTGTTTTGCGCCCTCGATCCGGCACAAGGCGTACTCCCAGGGTTCGCGTACATCGATGAGAACTAGCTTTTCGCCCTGTTCCAAACGCGCCTTCACGTCGGCCGGCGTGATTTCTAAGTTGTCCATCTATTTTCCCTTCCAAACAGGCGGGCGTTTTTCAAGGAACGCCCGAATCCCTTCCTGAGCATCTTCGGTTTCGATCAGCTCCGACAAGTATACGCGTTCTACATCCTGGAGTTGCTCCCGAAAGCCTTCGGCGTGGACACGCGTTAGGGTTCTTCGAGTCAGCCGAAGGACGGCCGGACTCAAAGCTCGTAGCTGAGCGAGCAAATTGTCCACCGCTCGGGGAAGCTCGCCATCGGGAACCACGCGCGTGGCGAGACCGAGGCGGCAGGCCTCGGCCGCTCCGATTTGATTGCCAGTGAGGATCAAATGCACTGCTGCGCGCATTCCAATGAGGCGTGGCAACGTGACCATGGCTACGGGAGGGAAACAGCCGAGCTTAATCTCCGGCTGGCCAAACCGCGCGGATTCGGCCGCCAGCACAAAATCACAGCAGGTGGCCAGTTCCATGCCACCGCCGAGACAGTAACCATGGACAGCGGCGATCTTTAGGCAGTCCGCGGCGACCAGCCTGCGAAAGACGGCGTGAAACGCGGAGAGCATTTTTCCCACGCGCTCCGGGGTATGATCGGCGATTTCCGCCCCACCGGAAAAGGCTTTGGGGCCCGCGCCCTGAAAAATCAGGAAATCACATTGGGGAAGAGCGCGTTCCAGCACCGCATCGAGCTCCTGCATCATCGAAACGTCGAGAATGTTGAGCGGTGGGCGATTGAGCGTTATCCACGCCGCGTCATGTTCGAGTCGCAGCTGAATCCGGGAGGTTACCTGCCTTGAAATTTCGGATGCCGCTTTTCGAAGAACGCTCGAATTCCCTCGTTGCAGTCATCCGATAAGTAACAACGAATCTGTTCCAGGACTTCATTATCGAGAGCCTGAGCAAGTTCGTTTTCCTGACTGGCAAAAAGCGCTTTCTTCACCGCGCGGATGGCCAGTGACGGACCCTGAGTAATCTTTTGCGCCAGGGTCTTCACTTCCGCTTCGAGCTGCGCAGCCGGAACGACCTGATTGACAAGGCCAAGCCGGTGTGCGGTTTTCGCGTCAATCATGTCGCCGGTGTAGAAAAGCTCTGCAGCTTTCGAAGGCCCGACCAGCTGTGGCAGGAAATAGGTCCCGCCATAATCTGGGAACAGTCCGACTTTTGCAAAATTCTGCCCGAAGGTCGCTTCTTCCGCGGCAATTCGAATATCCGCAGCCAGAGCGATGTTCATGCCCGCTCCGGCAGCTGCGCCATTCACAGCGGCAATCACGGGCTGGGGCATGGTGCGCATCTTGAGGACCATTTGCATGCCGGCGCGCAGGAGCGGCTCGAGTTCATGCGTGGCGCCGGTCTGGCGGCCCTTCCCCAGCGCGCCGAGGTCCCCTCCAGCGCAAAAAGCGCGCCCCGCGCCGGTAATGACCACCACGCCGATGCTCTGATCATCCGCGATACGGCCGAGCACGTCATTGACGGCCATGGCCAACTCGTTGTTCAGCGCATTCAGCCGGTCGGGGCGGTTCATCACCAATGTGGCAATGCCATCGTGCCTCCGTTCCAGGATGACTGGTCTAGTTTCGGCAGGTTGTAGAGTGTTACTCACGGGCAACTCCGTTCAGTGGTCTCGGGTCTCGTGTTCCTCTCCGATACGAGCCACCAGTTGCGCCAGCTTTCTAAAATGCCGCAGCTTCTCGCTCTTGCTTATGGTGTTCACGCCGCTGGTGGAAGGCAGGACGTACACCCGCGCGCCGTAGAGCAGCTCTTTCTGCATCCCGAATTTGCATTTCCGCTGGGCAAACTGTTCGTAAGTCAGTTTCCCGTTAAAAGCCACGACATGAGGAGCAAACTCCTCGAGCTTTTGCGAAAGGACGATTCTTCCTTCGGCGTAGTCTTCGCGCTTCAGTTCCTCAATGCCTTTCGTGGGACGCTTCACCAGATCGGTAAGCCCTACGCCAAACTCAATCACGCGCTTGTCGTCATGGTAATCGAAGGGCTCCGGCACAACCCCACTTTCATAAAGCATCGGCCAGAATTCGTTCCCGCGGCCGGCATAGTAGTGGCCCACGCGGACGGACGACTCACTCGGATTGCAGCCAACGATCACGAGCTTCATGCCTTTGCGGAGGTGGTCGGGAAGTGTTCGCATTACCCCAGTTTACTATTCCTCTTGATTTTACTGCTTACGCTTAAAATGGTGGGCGCGCTTTTCGACATGGGGGTCGGCCTTCCTTGGGTTCCTCGCTGGCAAAAAGAAACTGCCGGAGATCGCGCTCAATGCCATTCACAAATCCAGTTCATGGCTCCGGAAACTCTTAGGTCCGCGAACCGGACTCTGAGCGCCGCAGCGAGAGTGCCGAAAGGGAGTTCGTCGAAGAACTCCCGGGCCAGATTGTACTAGCGGTGCCCCCATGCGGCAACTTCCGCGCGATCTGGAGTTTTCAAGTCAGTCCACATCTTGGGCGTCACCTCCGCAATGGCAGGATGAGCCTAAATGGCTTCCATTAAACGACTTAAGAAGCACTTTTCGCGACGACCATGAAGTGCCGTCCATTTCTAAAGAGCGGCATGGCGGTAACTTTGCCTCATTTCCTGAATCTCATTTACCAGCCACATCATCAAAACAGGAGGACCGGGGAACTGTTCGATGCTCTGTGCTATCTTAATACAACCGAAAGCGAGGATGCAGCCGCCGATCGGCCTGCCTAGACCATTGAGCGCACCGAATCCCCACCGTTTGCCTTCCACCGTTGCGCGCGACGACGAACATCTGCTCGTTGCCGCCGCCAAGCGCGGCGATGCGCAGGCCTTCGAAGAGCTGGTAAACCGCTATGAAGCGAAAATCTTCCGGCTGACCATGAACATCACACGGAATCGCGAAGACGCCGAGGACGCCATGCAGGACGCCTTTCTCAAGTCTTACGCGCACCTCAAGGACTTCCAGGAAGACTCCCGCTTTTACACCTGGCTGGTGCGCATCGCCGCGAACGAAGCGCTGATGCGCCTCCGCAAACGCCGCCCGAATCAGTTTTCACTCGACGAGCCAGTGGAAGGCGACGAAGACCTCATGCCCCGCGAGCTTGAGGATTGGGGGCCCAGCCCGGAGCAGCGGTTTGCCCAGACGGAAATGCACGAAATCCTGTCTGAGGTCATCGATAAACTCGAGCCGGACTTCCGCGTTGTTTTTGTGCTGCGCGACGTCGAAGAGCTTTCGACCGAAGAAACAGCCAAAGTGCTCGGCATTTCGGTTCCCGCGGTAAAATCCAGGCTGTTGCGGGCCCGGCTCAAACTCCGCCAGAAGCTGAATCGCTACTTTCGGCAGGGTGGCACAAATTGAATTGTAAGGACGTCATTCGCGAGATTTCGGACTATATCGACGGTGAACTCGTTCTATCGGTGAAGCAGGAACTCGAGCGCCATCTGGAACACTGTGAAGAGTGTAAGATGGTGGTCGATCAAACCAGGCTGACCGTGGATGTCTTCTGCGATTCGAAACCGATCGATCTGCCGGGTGACGTGAAGTCCCGGCTGCATGACGCCCTGCGCCGCAAGCTGCATGCAGAAAGCAGTTAGACTGCTTTCCTAGCCTTTCGCGCCGTCACTCCAAAGTGGCAATTCCCTTCCAAGGCCTTTCTCTCGCGCCATCGCGTAGACCTTTATTGCCACCGCGAGGTCCCAGGACGCAATCCCATTTGACTTGAAGAGCGTGACTTCTGTATCACTGGTCCTTCCGCTTGCCTTTCCGGCGACAATCTCGGAAAGCTTTTTGACCCCTGTCCAGCAACTCTCGTCGCCATGAAAAGCGATGATCAGATCGCCCGCTTCCTGCCGCGACTGTTCCACGGAATCCACGACAATGATGTCGGCACTGGCGACTGCTTCATCGTCCAACTCGCGCTTGTTGGCGTGGTTGGCTCCAATGGCATTGATGTGGACCCCGGGTGACAGATTGGCGCCAAATACAACCGGCTGCGAGGCGGTTGTGGCTGTGCAGACGATGTCCGCACCGTGCACTGCCTCTGCCGCAGATGAGCAAATATGTACTGGAATGCCCAGCCGTTTGGCCATCTCTTCCGAGAACCGCCCGCGCTTCGCCGCATCGCGCCCATAAACGCGCGCGGATTCCAGCTTTCGAACCGCCGCAACCGCTTCGAGCTGCGTCTTCGCCTGGCCCCCAGTGCCAATGATTGCCGCGACACTAGCATCCTTGCGCGCCAGGTATTTCGTGGCCACGCCGGAAGCCGCGCCGGTCCGCAGTTGCCCCATGTGGTCCGCTTCGATCAGCGCCAGCAAATCGCCCGTCGACATTTCGTAGATAGGAACAAGAAACCGCAGCTTGCCACGCACAAAGGTGTACTGCTTCATGGCCACAAAGCCCAGGGAGAAATCCGCGGCGGCCATATAATGAAAAAATCCGCCCCCGGGCAGTTCGAATCGCCTGCGTGGGTGGACAACCACTTCCCCGGTCGCCTGCTTGCGCGAAATTACTTCCACGGCCTCCACTGCGATCGGCATCGTTAACACCGCACGCGCTTCCGCCTCGCTGATATGCAGCGTCATCGTTTCCCTCTCCACCCCAGCCCGGTGATCTCAGAATGCGAGCGACATCCCCGGAACTCGGATATCGGTCCGACCGCCCCTGTTCAAATCGAGATGACTCTGAACAAAATGAGTCATCTGGCCGCCGGCTTTGCCTGCCTCGCCGAACCATGTTGTCCGGAAGCTTTGCTCGCTTCCCGGACGCGGCGCACAACCGTCTGGTTCAAGCGGTAGACGCGTTCCTCTCTGTTCCCTTCTATCACGCGGAAGCGAAATTCAGGCTCGCCTTTGGGTCCTTTGCTCAGGCGAACAGGTAGCTGGCCGCAGAGATTATTTTCGATGAAGGCAGTCTCGTATCGGCTCTTCTTGACATACCACGTGTAAACGCGCAGCGCCGTAAAGTCACAGACTTGCCCTTCTGGCCCGCGCGCCGCGGCCACCAGGTACTGGGGCTTGGGTCCCGATGGGTCGTTCACGCGATTCAGCTCAAACCACGCCATCGGGCGGATATTTGCGGAAGCCGCTCCTTCGCGCACGGCATCTGGCAGATCCAACTCGACGAAACGCGCCACCACCCAGCCGGCGATGGGCACAGTCTGGTCGCCGGGTTGCGTGGTGTTCGCGGATTCGGCTCCGCGAGCCGAGGCGTCCCCAGGCGGTCGGGTCGCAACACCGCGGACCAGAAACCAGTCCTCTTTCTTCGTTTCCTCCGGCTCATTCGATGCGTCTTTCTCATCCGTGACTTGCACCCAATCCGCCACGGCGCGGCCTACAATCTCCACCGGCACGTTTCGTCCGAATTGATAGACGCGTGGCTCCGTCCGCCCAGGCTGGACCCGCATATTGGTGGAGACCTTGGTGCGCCCGCGCGCCTGCACTGGCATTCCTCTGGTTTCGTCGAGCAGCTTGAGGCTGCGCTGCCACAGGGCTGTTTCCATTAACTGGCGGCCCTCCACCCAGCCAACCATGCCTGCGTTGGTGCGGACCTTTACGTAGTCATTACGCTTGCCGATCACGTCCACCCGCTCACCGTAATGCAGCATTACCATTTGCTCGCGGACCTGAGCGATGCTGCTCAGGAGCGGAGCACCTTTATCGCTGATAAACGCTTCTCCCACCGTTTCATGCTTGGGCCGGAGCATCCACGCCGCCAGCGTCACCAGGGCAAGCAGCGGCACGGCAATGAGGAGTTTCCTCCTCATGCGCGGCCCACGAATGCCGCTCCGGCGGCCCGCCCGGGGGGAGTGCGCTTCGCGCGGCGCACCACGCCGCGAAGGACGCTTGGCAATCCCCCAGCGTCACCTCCGCTGCACACGACGCCAATCGACGCAACCTCGGTCATGATTCCCCGTCGCTCTTTTTGATTCGCTAAAGATTGTACCTGAAACCCTGGCCACGCCGCGGGCGCCGCCGAGGCCTTTGCTTTTCTGCTAAAATTCCGAAGCGTTCGAAGCAAACTCCTGAAATGAAAAGGCGGAGGACCCTTCATGAAGTCTCTCAATTCCCTTCAGCCGCTGGGATTGCTGGTCCTTCGCCTCTCTCTCGGACTGATTTTCTTCTCCCACGGTTATCCGAAGCTGGTGCACTCCGGCGCGGAGATGCAGGACTTCTTTGTGCAGCACGGTCTGCCGGGATACTTCGTTTACATTGCCGGCGTCTTGGAAGTCTTCGGCGCCATTCTCTTGGTGCTAGGGTTGTTCACGCGTGCCGCGGCGTTGCTCCTGGCCATCGAAATGGGTGTGGCCATTTGGAAGGTCCACAGTACCGGAAGCTACTTGGCCGTGCACAATTACGAGTTCCCCCTCGCGGTGCTAGCTGGCAGCTTCGCCCTCGCCACTGTCGGCGCAGGATTATTGTCTCTCGATCATCCCCTTCTCGAGCCTGGAGGCAAGTCTCGGTTTTCCAGGAATTCGAAGCTAGCGAGGTGAATCCCTATCGAGCGAATTCAGTCGCAGGGTCAGTTTCCGATCAAGGTAGACCGAGTCGGTCCTGGGGCTGCCGTACTGCCTGGTAGCGTGCGAAGAAAATCACCTAGCGAGCCTTTTCAGTGTCGCGCTCGAACATGCTTTGTTCCCTCGCTTCGTCTTGCGCCGGGACGCGCAGGTTCGCGGAAGCAAGGCTCAAGTGTATGTTTGCTTATGCTGAGGATGGCATCGGTGGCACGGGCAATGCCCACCGATGAAAAGTCTGATTAGACGGACCTGGAAACGGAACCATCACCAAATGTTCCGTGCGTTGGGTTTTGAAAGGCGGTCTAGGAAACCGCGGTTGCCGAGGTTGGTATTACTCCAGCCGGGGCCACCGGGAGCACAACCCAAAGAACGATGTAAGCAAGAAAGCCTGTCCCGGCAAAGAGAATGGCCAGCAGCCACACGACGCGGACGATCGTGGGATCAAGGTCAAAATAGTCTGCCAAACCGGCGCACACGCCGGCAATCTTCTTGTCGGTGCTCGAGCGCATCAGTTTCTTCTTGCCACCTGTCTCCGGCGAAAAGCCTGGCGCTGGAGTTTCCGGCTGCTTGGCGCCGCAGTTGTAGCAAAACCTTGAGCCCACCGCGATGTCTTTTCGGCAGTTTACGCAAGTCATTCGAGTCACCCCACAGAGCGGTTTATCTTGGCGTCCCTATCGAAATACGTAAATGCACCCGAAAAAGTTTCCTTTCCTCGAAGTCTAAACCGAAAGGGCTCAATAGTCCAGCAGCTGCTTGACCGCCGCCGTAAGGTGGCTTGTCTGAGGAAGGATCACGTCCTCCAGCTTGGGCTGGTACGCGCAGAAAGTGTCCATGGCCGCAACGCGCCTAATCGGGGCGTCCAGCTCCTCGAAGAGTTCGTCCGCGATGCGCGCGGTGATCTCCGCTCCATAACCCCAACTCAACATGTCTTCGTAAGCCACGATGACCCGGTGAGTCTTCCGAACGGTCCGCTGAATGGCCTCCCAGTCGTAAGGCGATAGCGAACGCAGGTCAATGATTTCAACGGAAATGCCTTCGCGCTCGAGCTGTGCCGCCGCCACTTCCGCTCGATGGACCACCGCACCGTAGGTGACGATGCTGAGGTCGCTGCCCTCTTTCACCAAGCGCGCCTTGCCGAACGGAATCGTAAAATCGGGCCCGGGATTCTCCGAGCGGTTATACGGCTGGCGATACAGATGCTTGTGTTCGAGGAACATCACCGGATCGTCGCATCGGATGGCGGTACGCAAAAGACCCGCCACGTCGAGCGCCGTGGATGGCATCACCACTCGCAGCCCCGGGCAGTGCGTGAAAATCGATTCGCCGCTCTGGCTGTGATACACCCCGCCACCTGTCAGGTAGCCGCCGATCGCCACTCGAATGACCACCGGCGCCTTGAAGGCCCCATTCGAACGCCAGCGCATCACGCACAGTTCGTCGCGAATCTGCATCATGGCCGGCCAGATGTAGTCAAAGAACTGGATTTCTGCAACGGGCTTCAATCCGCGCGTGGCCATTCCCAGTGCGCGCCCGACGATGCTCGCTTCCGCAAGCGGTGTATTAAAAACGCGGTCGCTGCCGTACTTGCGCTGCAATCCCGCGGTGGCTTTGAATACGCCGCCCTTCCCCTTTACATGCTTGAGGTTGTCTTCGCGGCTGGCATCGGCGACGTCTTCGCCGAAAACGGTAATGCGCTCGTCGCGTGCCATCTCGTCGGCAAGGGTCAGCGTGACCATTTCAACCATGGTCTTTGGCGCGCCGTGCAGTTGGGGTTCCGCTTCGAACGCGGCGGACGTCGGATCCACGTCCGGCGAATACACGTTCATTCGAATCGAATCGATGGACGGCGCCTCGGCAGCCAGCGCCTGGTCGGCGGCTTCGCGGACTTCATTGTCGATTTCCGCTTCCAGGCTCTCGATTTGCTTCTGATCGAGGATGCCTTCCCGCACCAGAAAGAGCGCAAACTTTGAAATCGGATCGCGGCGCGCCTCTCCTTCGCGCTCCTCGGCGCTCTTATACAGTTTTTCGTCATCGGAAAGCGAATGCGAATAGGGGCGCGTCACGTGCGCATGGATCAGCGCGGGACCGCGGCGGTCGCGGCAGTGCTGCGCCGCTTCCTTGCAGACGGCATAGCTTTCGAGCGGATCGGTGCCGTCGCATTCCGCCACATGCAGCCCGGGAAACCCTCGCACAAGTTTCGAGATGCTCCCGCCGGCGGACTGCACTTCAACCGGCACGGAGATGGCGTAGCCATTGTCTTCCACCAGATACAGCAGCGGGAGTTTCTTGGCGCAGGCGACGTTCAAGGATTCCCAGAACTCGCCCTCGCTGCTTGCCCCTTCTCCGCCCGAAACATAGACGATTTCGTCACGGCGGTTACTGACGTATTCGCCGAGCGGGGCGTTCTTCGCTTGGGTCAGAGCCTGGGGCCGTCCCTCGTAATAGAGCGTGGCTTCGGCGGCGCCCACCGCCTGTACAAATTGCGTGCCTGTGCAGGAGGACTTGCTGACGATGTTCAACTTGGGCTGGCCCCAATGCGACGGCATCTGCCGGCCGCCGGAGCTGGGGTCGTCCTTTGCTCCCACTGCCGCAAGAAGAGTTTCTAGTGGGGTTACGCCGAGCATGAGGCAGAGAGCGCGGTCGCGATAATAGGGATAAAGCCAGTCAACTCCCGGCCGCAGGGATAATCCCATGGCTGCACAAACTGCTTCGTGTCCGGCACTGGAGATCTGGAAGTAGATTTTGTTCTGGCGCTTCAGTTGAATCTCGCGGTCATCGAGCCGCCGCGAAAGGAACATCGTACGGTAGATGCGAATCAGGGTATGGTGATCGAGGCCGCTAACCTTGGGGGCGTCAAGCTTTGCCAGTTTGACGCGCGTTTGTAACGCCATTCGTTCTGCCCTCAAGTTGGAGTCGCGGGATTCAATTATACCGGATTTCCATCGGACTCAGTCCCAATTGGTGTTGCCGGCTCACCGTGGGCCCCGAACTTGGCAGCCAATTTGGCCTTGAAACTTGATGCCCGGTAATTCTTGCCGCGGTCAAATCACTCGAGAGTTTCGAATTGCCGGTCGATGGACTCGAATTCCGGATCGCGGTGATAAACAACTTTCGGTGAAGCGCTCTTGAAAGGCTCCTCGGACGGGATGCGATCCAGCCAGCGCTGTTCGGAAAGTTTTTCGTGCGAAGAAAAATAGAGCCTGACCAGCAAGCCCACTTTCCCGTTGGCGCCCGTTGCCGGTTTTTCCGCCGCCGGCTCGCTCGATTTAGCGGATGCTGCCTTGCCTTTGGTCTTTTCCGCGGCTTGTCGTTTGGATTTTCCCGGTGGCTTCGCCTGGGCAGTGGGTTCAGGCTTGGAACGGTCTTCGGCAGCCGCGCTTTGAGGACGCTCCAACTTGTACTGCAGCTTTTTGTCGAGGCGAAAAGCTTGCCTCCAGCCGTCGAGTTTGTGTCGAGCCTGCTGAGCCTTCTCCTCGTCCGTGCCAAAATCCAACCGAATATAGCTGTGCGCCATGATTCGAGTCTGCGACGTGCCGGCCGCCAAGTCAAGATTCGAACGATAACGCCTTTCCTACCGCTGGGGCCGTAAAGCCCCGGACTTCAGGCAGGGGGGCGCCGCCCTAACTGGCGGCGAAATAGGAAGGCGACCACAGCACGCCTTGCCGAATAGGTGTCGTCGCGCATGGAAAAGCCTTTTCCTGTATAATTGACTGGCTATCGGGAGACCCATGACCCTCCGCGATCAACGTCGCCAGCGTTCGATTTCCGCAAGTGTCTGCTTGCTCGTGGTTGTTTTGCTCTACGCGCCGCTCGCTGGAGCCGCATGGTCGTCATCTCAATCCGCCTGCTGCACCTCCGGTCAGTGCCAGGTCCCCGCGCATCATCACCAGAAGACCCCCGCCGCCCCCGCGCATCACATGGACTGTGGGCATGAGATGTCCGGAATGATGGCCTGCAGCATGTCTTGCTGTCATGATTCTGACCGCTGGCTGGTCGCTTCGATTGCCTTCGTGCTGCCCGCGTCCCTAGCAGTTGACGTGTCGGCGGCGATCAATTCGCCCATGGAGCTGGCGAAAGCCTCCGATTTTCCGCGTTCGATCGAACCTCTCTCTCCTCCTCCTCGCTCCGTCTCCGCGGCCATCTGACGCGCAGCTGTCTCCTCACATTCGCTGATCAACCCGAGCTGCGGCTTTCCATGCCGTGCGACTGATCCTTCGAGGATGGGATTCCATGAAACGCACTTTCCTATTAATAGGTCTCTTATTTGTCGCTTTTCCGGTTTTCGGCACGGTCTTCGGTACGGTACGAGGCATCGTGCACGATCCGCAGCACCGGCCGGTGCCAGACGTCACCGTCACGCTGAAGTCCGGGAACTCCAGCTACGTTCAAACCGCACCAACCGATGCAAACGGCGAGTTTCGTTTCGATGCGGTTCCACTTGGCGAATATCGCGTAACAGCCTCCGCCGCTTCCTTCGCCAGCGAGGAACAAACCATCGTTGTGCTCTCCGGCACGGCTCCCATTTTGCACTTTGAGATGAAGCTTGGCTCCCAATCTGAGTCAATCACCGTTTCCGCTGACGTCGGACCGGGCCAGCTCGAGTCCATCACGCCCAGCACCCTGGTCAACCGGCTGGAAATCAGCGATACACCCGGCGCCTCACGAACCAACAGCTTGGCGCTGATTACCGATTACGTCCCCGGTTCCTACGTCGTCCACGATCAGTTGCACGTCCGCGGCGGCCATCAAGTGACCTGGCTGATCGACGGCGTCGCGATTCCCAACACCAGCATCGCCAGCAACCTCGGTCCTCAGGTCGACCCAAAAGACATCGATACCATGGAGGCGCAACGCGGGAGCTACTCGGCCGACTACGGCGACCGCACCTACGGCATTTTCAACGTCGCCCCCCGCACCGGGTTCGAGCGCGACAACGAAGCCGAGCTCGTCCTCAGTGCCGGCAATTTCTATCAAACCGACGACCAGCTGAACTTCGGTGGCCACACCAATCGCTTCGCCTATTACGCCAGCGTGAACGGAAACCGCACCAATCTCGGCTTGCAGACTCCAACCTCCACGGTCATCCACGATGCGGCCAACGGCTTCGGCGGCTTCACTTCGTTGATTTACAACGCGGATTCACAAAACCAGTTGCGCCTGCTCGCGCAGTTGCGGCGTGATTTCTATCAAGTGCCCTTCGACCCAAACGACCCCGGCACGCAGGGTCAGTTCCTCGGCGACGCCAACCGCGAGGACGACTCCTTTGTTGCTTTTTCTTGGGTCCGCACGTTCAGTCCGGGGCTCATGCTCACGATCTCGCCCTTCTACCACTACAACAGCGCAAATTATCAAAGTATCCTCGAGGACTTCCCCAGTTCCGCAACCGAAGACCGCCGCTCGAACTACCTTGGTGGCCAGGCCACGCTTTCATGGATCAAGAACCGCAGCAACCTTCGCGTCGGTCTTTATGGCTTCTCTCAACGGGACGATCAACTCTTTGGTTTGATCTGCCAGGACCCCGCGCAATGCCAGAACGTGGACCCACAAGAGAGACATAGCCCGGGTGGAGGGCTCGCGGCCCTCTACGCCGAAGAACAGTTCAAAGCAGCATCCTGGCTCAACTTGAGTGCCGGCCTCCGACAAACGCACTTCTCTGGCGGAGTGGTCGAGAATGCCACCAGCCCGCGTGTCGGCGCTTCCCTGCGAATTCCCAAGCTCCACTGGGTTTTCCGCGCCTTCTACGGCCATTTCTACCAGGCGCCGCCTTTGTTGACGGTTTCCGGTCCGCTCCTCGAAGCCGCCAACAATCAGAATCTGAGCTTTATTCCGCTCCGCGGAGAACGAGATGAAGAACACCAGTTTGGCGTCACCATTCCCTTCCACGGCTGGACGCTCGACGCCAGCAATTTTCTCACTCGTACCGAGAATTTCTTCGACCACAACAACTTCAACAACTCCGATTTGTTTTTCCCCGTAACTATTCAGGGTGCGCGCATCAACGGATGGGAGCTCACGCTCCGCTCCCCCCGCATTCGCCACGGCGCCCAGGTTTACTTAACCTATTCGAATCAGCTGGCCCTCGCCTTTGGCAACATCAATGGCGGACTCACCGACTTTTCCTTTGGTGACGGCTTCCAGCTCCTCGATCACGACCAGCGCCACACCCTGCACCTGGGCGCGCGTTACGATCTCCCATTCGATTCCTACGCTTCGACCGACGTCTACTACGCCTCCGGCTTCACCAACGGCGACCCCCTGGTCCCCGGCGATCATCTCCAACCGCACACCACATTTGACCTCGCGCTGGGAAAGAGTTTCGGTGAGAGGTTCTCCGTAAACCTTCAAGCCTTGAACGTCGCCAATCGCCGCGTTCTCCTCGACAACAGTTTTGCTTTCGGCGGAACTCACTACTCGAATCCGCGCGAACTCTACGTCCAGGTTCGCTACCGTTTTCATTTGTAACGGCGGCCGCAGAGTCGTTGGCCGCCTGGGAGGGAGCCCCCAAGCTCTTTGTCGCCACGGCCCTCTTCATGAGAATCGTCGGAGGGAGTGAGAAGCCAGTGCGACACTTGCAGACCTTCGTGATACTGGCTGATTTCCGTCTTGGCAGGGTGTGAAAGCAAGCCCGAAGGAGAGGCATTATCCTATCCAGGCCGAAGTTATCGCGGTTGAATTGTCGAAGAAACTTGTTATCGTAAAACATGGAGACATTCCAGGATTGATGCCGACGATGACCATGAGCTACGCCATCGCCATCCCCGAATCGCTGGGACCTGGCGACAAGATCTCCGCCGATTTGGTTGTCTCCAGCAGCAAAGCGCGGCTCGAAAAAATCGTCCTCCTCGAAAAAGCCAAACCGAATCGGGCGCCGGCAACATCGAGGGCCGATGCCTCACTTGGGTAGCGGCGTGGAACCAAGGCAAGAAGCCAAAAACCTTTTTCGTCTGACTCGCTTCGGCATGATCAATTGTTTTCTGGTCAGGGAAGACGATGGGCTCACTCTCATCGATACCAGCCTCGCCGGATCAGCGCCCGGCATACGCAAAGCAGCACGAACCCTGGGCGCGCCGATTCGCCGCATCGTTCTCACACACGCCCACATTGATCATGTGGGATCCGCAGACGATCTTGTCCGCGAACTTCCAGGTATCGATTTCTTTGTTGGGCAGCGTGAGTCTCGCCTTCTGACTCGCGATTTTTCATTGGATGCGGGTGAAACAGGGAAAAAGCTGCTCGGTTTTCCAGGCGTGAAATCCCGCCCTGCGTTCCTCCTCAACGATGGTGACCGCGTAGGCTCTCTTCAGGCCGTTTTTTCTCCAGGTCATACGCCGGGTCACATGGCGTACCTGGATGTCCGCGACGGTTCCTTGATCGCCGGAGACGCTTTCACCACGCAAATGGGGTTGATCGCGGCCGGCGTATTCAAGTTCTACTTTCCTTTTCCTCTGTTATTCTCCTGGAACCGGGAGTGCGCAGCCGAAAGCGCAAAGAAACTTCGAAATGTGAAGCCCGCGCGCCTGGCCGTCGGACACGGAGAGACGATTGAATCTCCGCTTGCTGCCATGGATCAAGCCATTGAATTGGCCTTCCAGCAATGCGGGAAAATGCTAAACTGAAGTGATTTTCGATTTGGCGATGGAGTTCGCCATAACCGCCCCGGTGATGTTCCCCGGTGCTGATGACTCCTGGCAGCCCAGTGGCGCCAGGAGTTTTTTGTTTGGTGAACCGCGGGACATTTGCGCGCCCGCCGTGGCAAATGGCGGATTGGAGCGACATTGCGTCTTGCGCTGATCGCGGTTTTTGGCGCCGTTGGCACGCTGGCGCGTTACGGCCTCCAGGGCGTCGTACAAGTCCGCGCGGCAAGCACCTTCCCTGTCGGCACCCTGGTCGTCAACTTGACTGGCTGCTTCCTGCTCGGCTTGATCGGCCAATTCACGCTCAATCGCATGGTGATTTCCCCGGACTGGCGCGTGGCCATCGCCGTCGGTTTTTTCGGCGGATACACAACCTTCTCCAGCTTCGGCTGGGAAACGGCCAAGATGCTGGATGCCGGCGAATGGGCCTGGGCCACCACCTATGTGGGAGCAAGCGTAGTCGCTGGCCTGCTTTTGTCGGTTGCCGGAATTCGCCTAGCGAATCGCTTCTAGTCGCACTGGAATTCAGCTGGGCCATGGCATCTGGTTGCGACGCCCGTAGGGGCACCATACATCGTGCCCTTCAATCTGAAAGGCTAGGGCGATGAGTTTGTGACACTCCGCGTTGCGAGTGTCACGAGTCACGAGGTTCACACATGACCCACGAAAAATTCGAAGGCGAACGCACGCTGATGCGCATCCACATCGGCGAATCGGACAAATGGCATGGCCGACCCCTTCACGAAGCCATCGTGGACATGCTAAGGAAAGACGGCTTCTCCGGCGCAACCGTGCTGCGGGGCGTCGGCGGCTACGGCGGCTCAAGCGTCTATCACACCGACAAGCTGCTGCGCTTGTCGCAGGACCTCCCCATCATCCTCGAAGTCATCGAATCCATCGAGCGCATCGAAAGAATTCTCCCCCACCTGGACGAAATGGTGGAAGGCGGCCTAATCACTCTCGAAAAAGTCCGCGTCATCCTCTACCGCGCGGCCAAGAAATAAATTTGGAGTGTGGCGGCAGAGCTGCCGCGCTCCGCCCATCTCGATTTGGAATTTCAGGTACATCACTATTGGCAGAGCTCCGAACTTTTAACTTTGAACTTTCAACTATAAACTGCCTTCCCATGCCCGACGCCCCCGAAGAGCAATCCTGGCTGAATCGCACCGTACTCGGCGTCGGCCTAACCAGCCTCTTCAGCGACTGGAGCCACGAAACTACCACAGCTGTGCTTCCCGCATTTCTGGCCGCCATCGGCGCAGGCCCGATGTGGCTTGGCGCCATCGAAGGCATCGCCGACGGTCTCTCCAGCTTCCTAAAACTCGCCGCCGGCCACTACACCGATCGCCTGAAGCATCGCAAGCCTCTTGCTGTCTTTGGCTACGCCTTCACTGCGCTGGCGACGGCGTCGTTCGCCTTCGCCACCCACGCCTATCATGTCCTCGTCGGCCGCGTCGCCGCCTGGATGGGTCGCGGTGTGCGCTCGCCTGCCAAGAAGGCCCTGCTCGCCGCCGATGTCCCGCCGAGCGCTTACGGCCGCGCCTTCGGTTTCGAGCGTTTGATGGACACGCTAGGCGCCATCGCCGGCCCGCTCACTGGGCTCGGGCTGCTCCAAGCAACTGCGCATTCTTATCGCAAAGTTTTTCTCTGGACGCTTCTGCCCGGCCTCATGGCCGTCGTGATTTTCTGGCTGCTCGTCCGCGAGCAGCCCATCGCAGCCCGGCGCCCACGATCCTTCCTCCTCGGTCTGCAAGCGCTGCCGCTTCCTTTCCGGCAATTACTCGCGGGCGTGGGAGTCTTCGGCGCGGGCGATTTCTCGCACACCATGCTGATTCTTTACGCCACGCGAACGCTGGCCCCCGGCCACGGCATGGCCCGCGCAGCAACCCTCGCCGTCGGCCTCTATACGCTCCACAACGTTTTCTATGCCGGCTCGGCGTATCTCGGCGGCTGGCTGAGCGACCATGTGCCCAGTCGCAAAGCGGTCCTCGCAGGAGGATACGCGCTTGCCGCGGTCACCGCGCTCCTTCTCTGCAGCGGAACAAATTCCCTATGGCTGCTCGCGGTGATTTTTGTTCTGGCTGGTCTCTACATCGGCACCGAAGAGGCGCTCGAAGATTCTCTCTCCGCCGAACTGGTTCCCAAAGAGCAACACGGCATGGCCTTCGGCACCCTCGCCGCCGTCAACGCCGTTGGCGACTTCGTCTCCAGTCTCCTCGTCGGCTTCCTGTGGTCGGCCTTCAACCTCCAGACTGCCTTCGCCGCCTCGGCGCTCCTTTTCATCATCGGTGCTATATTCATTTTGCGGCTTCGCTAAGCGTTTGAGCCTTCGTCATGCCCGACCTATCCGAGAGACACTCCGCGCGACTTTCTCGCCGTCGGGCGTCGCTCATTGGGCTTCGGCTTCGTGCTCGCCTGCTTTGGACTTGTCCTAGAAATAATCCGTAGCGTCCCGGTCCAAAGCCATTTGGTGTTCTTCGACGGCACCGCAACGAAACCCTCATGGCGTACAACTTGCCTTGCAACTGGCAGCATCCCCATCTTTGCTGCTTCTCGATGTCCTCGTTGCATGCACCCATTTTCCGTCTTGCGTCCGAAAACGCCCCGTGCTACTGTAAGCGAACAAAAGGCGAATAAAGAAAGGCGCTTTTCATGCCCGAATCGCTGGCAGTTCGCAGGTCCTGCATGTCGGCAACCATCACACGCGTTCACGAAGTCCTCGACGCCTTCGCCGCCCGCGACCACAGCGGCGAAATCCTTACCGCCGTGCGCCATTTTCCTGCACGCGATGCCCAATGGGCGGACTTCCCTGCTTGGGTGCATGCTGACCTCGCCTCCTGCTACGCCGCCAAGGGCATCCGCCGCCTGTACATCCATCAAGCCGCCGCAGCGGAAACCGTCCACGCCGGAAAAAACGCAGTCATCGTCACGCCCACCGCTTCCGGAAAAACGCTGTGCTACAACCTGCCGGTGTTGAACGAGGTCCTCGAGAATTCCGACACCCGCGCGCTCTACCTCTTCCCCACCAAAGCGCTCGCGCAAGACCAGCTCGCCGAACTTCACGACCTCAACCAGCGTCTGCAAAATTGTTTCGGCGTTTTCACCTACGATGGAGACACGCCCGCCGACGCCCGCAAAGCCATCCGCGAAAAAAGCCACGTGGTCCTGACCAATCCAGACATGCTGCACACCGGCATCCTGCCACACCACACGCGCTGGACGCGCCTGTTCGAAAACCTCCGCTACATCGTCATCGACGAGCTGCACACCTACCGCGGCGTCTTTGGCAGCCACTTGTGCAATGTCCTGCGCCGCCTCCGCCGCATCGCTCGCTTCTACGGCCGCGACCCCCAATTCATCTGTTGCTCTGCAACCATCGCCAACCCCGGCGACCTCGCTTCACGCCTTCTCGAATCCGAAGTCGAAGTCTTGAATGCCAATGGCGCGCCGGCCGCGGAGAAGACTTTCGTTTTCTACAATCCTCCGGTTGTAAATCGCGCCCTGGGCATCCGCCGCAGCTACATCAACGAAGCCTCTCGCGTCGCGCAGGAATTCCTGAAACGCGATCTGCAAACCATGGTGTTCGCCAATTCGCGCCTGCACACGGAAATTCTCCTCACCTATTTGCAGGACGCAAATCCCCAGCCGCCGGGAAAACCGAAAAACATTCGCGGCTATCGCGGCGGGTACTTGCCGAACGAGCGCCGCGAAATCGAACGCGGCCT
>MNIJ01000235.1:0-3772 GCA_001919715.1 Acidobacteria bacterium 13_1_20CM_58_21 | reverse complement strand
GGCCGCCGCAGAGGAAGCTCCTGCGCCGTGCTGGTGGCCTCCTCTGCGCCTCTCGATCAATTCATTGTTCGCCATCCCGACTATTTCTTCGGCAACACTCCCGAGCACGCTTTCATCCAGCCCGACAATCTCGAAATCCTCGTCAATCATCTGAAATGCGCGGCGTTCGAATTGCCCATCACGCCGCACGACAAATTCGGCGATGTCGACCTCCCAGATCTTTGCGCGCGGCTCGCCGAAGCCGGTTTTCTCCATTTAGCGGGAGATAATTTCCATTGGACGCAGGAGGCCTATCCCGCCGATACCATAAGCCTGCGTTCCGTCACCAGCGACAATTTCGTGATCGTCGACGTCACCGCTCTGCCAAATGTCATCGGCGAAATTGATTTCCCCAGCGCGCTGGCCTACGTCCACGAAAAAGCTATCTACCTCCACGGCGGCCAGCAACACCACGTCGAACATCTCGACTTCAAGGAACGCAAAGTCTTCGTCAAGCGCGTCGACGTCGACTACTACACCGACGCCGTCCGCTACACGCAAGTCCGTATCTTAGAAGTCGCCGCCTCACAACACACCGGCGCCGTTTCCTTGCGATCCGCGCACTCCCGCTCCCACGGCGACGTGCTCGTCCGCTCCCAAGTCGTGGGCTTCAAGAAAATCAAATTCTTCACCAACGAAACCATCGGCGACGGCAAACTCGAACTCCCCGAAAACGAGATGCACACGACCTCCTACTGGATCACTCTCGAACGCCCGCTCCTCGACTCACTTCCTTTTACCGTGAGCGAGCGCCAGACCGGCATGTTCGGTCTCCTCGAAGCCCTCGAATCCGTCGCCACCCTTCTCCTCATGTGCGATTGCCGAGACCTAGGTACGGCCATCGGCGAACGCCCGTTTCTCCTGCGGCCACCGAAAGTGGCCGCAGGGCCCTCATCCGATTCGCCAGATCCGCACGCTGTCATCCTGAGCGAAGCGAAGGATCACGCGTCACTCTCGATCAGCTCTCCGTTCGAATCAGACTGCTCTCCCGCTCGGTTGCAGGACGCCATCTCCAGCAATGCCAAGGAATTCTTCGAACCAAATCTTTATCTCTTCGACGCCTACCCCGGCGGAATCGGCTTCTCCGAACCCCTCTTTCGAACGCACGCTCTTCTCATACAAAAAACCCGCGAACTCATCGCCGGGTGCCCCTGCAAGCAAGGCTGCCCCTCCTGCGTCGGCCCCGCCGGCGATCTCGCCCCCCGCGCGAAAGAGGCCGCCCTCGCTATCCTCGACAGGTTGTGTGCCTAAAATGCCTGCCACCACCGACAGATTTTCCAGGCTCGCTGCGCTGAAGCCCACGCGACCAATCCCGGCGCGGCCCGCCGCCCTGCGCACACCCGGCGAAGCAGACTCGGTCGGCCAGCTCCTCGGCGCGGGCGTCGCCAATACTCATTTTGGCGAGCACCTGGCCATTCGAAACTGGTTCTCCACTCCGGAATTTACTGAGCCATCGTGCATAGCGCTGGAATTACTGTCGCGCACGCGCGATGAATCGCTCTCCCGCAAGACCCGCACCGCACTCGAAGACCCGACGAAGTGGCTTTTCCTCGATACGGAAACCACCGGACTCGCGGGGGGCACCGGCACGTATGCCTTTCTGATTGGCCTGGGATGGTGGGATGCGGGCGGTTTGCAGGTCGAACAATTGTTCATGCGTGATTTTACGGAAGAACATTCGATACTTCATGAGTTATCTACGCGTGTTGTCGAACGACCCGTGCTGGTTACTTTCAATGGCAAATCGTTCGATTGGCCGTTGCTCGAAAATCGTTTCACGATGACGCGCTCCATCGCTGCGCCGAAACTCGCCGCTCACCTTGATTTGCTGCATCCCGCCCGCGCGTTGTGGAAGCTCCGTCTCCGTTCCGTGCGGCTCGCGGAACTGGAACGCCACGTCCTCGACGCGCCCCGGCTCGGCTGGCATCGCGAAAACGATGTGGCGTCGGCGCTGATCCCGCAATTTTATTTCGATTACCTGCGCGGCGGGCCCGCCGCGCCGCTCGCGGGCGTGGTGCGCCATAATCAGATGGATTTACGCGGGCTGGCCGCTCTGTTCGGCAAGATCAACTCTCTACTTTCCAAGCCAGCCGATTCCGCAAAGGAAATCGAAAGCCTGGATCTCTTCGGGCTCTCAAGATTCTTGCAGCGGCGCGGTGACGCCGATCGCGCGCATTCCGCGTGCGCGCAGGCCCTAGCGATTGGGCTGCCAGCGGAATTCCGTCCCAAGGCGCGCCGCGATCTTGCGCTGATGGCCAAGCGCCGCGGCGAACACGAGCGCGCCGCCGAGATATGGCTGGACATGGTTGCCGATCTGCACGAGGGCATTCACGCCTCGGAGCAACTGGCCATTTACTACGAGCGTCACGCCAAAGACCCGGCCAAGGCGGCTCAATTTGCCAAATTGGCGGTGGCCACGGTGCGGCGACAGCGCGCCAATTCGCGCGACCTGCTTCTCACGGCGCGGTTTGCGCGGCTGGAGAAAAAATTCCTGCAACGAGTGGCGCGGCTGGGGCGGAAATCGCGGCTGTCTTCGCCGGCGCGGCCCCGGGACGCTCGCGTGGTGGCGGAGCCAAAGGCCAGTTCAGGGCTTTGGTGAAACCGTCGAAGACGTTGCGGGTCGCGCCTTCCAGGGTCACGCACTCGTCTCCCAGACAATCCAGGAACACGCCGCCATCGGGAGTATCAAACGAGAAAAAGTTCGGGCGGCGAAGCAAATTCGTGCGCTCCGAGTGCTTCTTCTCGAGCGCTTCCGAATATTGCCCGAAGAAACGCGCCGCGAGTTCTTCGCTGTCCAGGTAGAGGCGGGTCACCAGGAGGAGTCTTTTGGTTCTTTTCTGCTCGAAGACCATATAGCGGTCGCCATCCCAGGCTGCTGCCAGGGACTTGGCCCGATCGTTGTCGAGGAATTGTTTCAATACTTCCTTCCAGCCAAATTCACCCATGATGTTTTCGTCGAGCTTTGACCAGTTGTCGCCGAGCATCTTCTCGAGCGGCGGAAGAGTGACCTTCCTGGGAGTCCTGCCGGACTGATAGAGCGCCGGGTGGAGGATCTGCTGTGTGGAAACCGGCGGCTTCTCGAACAAGCCCGGCAGAGCGGACCAGCCGGTATTCTTCATGACTGCAGCCGAGAAGGTAAGTCCGCCGAGATAGGGAAACATCAGCGCGTCCTTGAGGAACGGTGGAGCTTTTTGCAGCGTCGGAGAGCTGCCCAAATCGCCGATCAAGACCCCCGGGTCGAAGTCCGGCACGTCCTTCAGGGAGCGGCCCGTCCCAAGCATCAGGTAATCGATCATGGCAGCCATGGCGCTGCCCTCCAGCACGGAGTCGCGCGCCAGCTCGGCATCCTCATTGGGCCGGGCTGCTTTAGCCCACGCTTCGATCTGGAAATGCTGGTCCTCCAGCGCATGCGTCAGTTCATGCGCCATGACCATGCGCTGGTCCGCAGGCGGGCTCCAGTCGGCGATGTAAAACTCGCGGGTCTGCGGATCATAAAGCCCTTCGACCTGTTCCGTGAGCACGTTGACCATGAACGAATCGAGGTCGAATCCCTTGGGAAGGAGGCCAAAGGCTTCGGCGCTGCGCTCGTCGGCGTAGCGTTCGGCGGCATTCTTGTCTTCGTTCATCTGTTTGATGACGTAGGCGCGGATTTCCTCGCGCGAACGTAGGGATTTTTTCAATGGAGTGACCAATTGCAGGCCAGTGATTTGGCTCATCTGGCCGAGAACTTCAT
>MNIJ01000151.1 GCA_001919715.1 Acidobacteria bacterium 13_1_20CM_58_21 | reverse complement strand
ATAAGGCGGGGAGCCCGTTGCCCACGGCCAGTTCGAGTGCGCGCGGGAATCTGTTTCCGCGTGAAGCGCGGCTGGTGCGGCGCGGAGAATTTGATGCGGTCTACCGCGCCGGAAAGCGCCGTTCGAGTTCCCATTACACAGTTTTCTTCCGCGCCAACGAACTGCCGCAGAGCCGTTTTGGCTTCAGCATCAAAAAGGCCTTGGGCGGCGCAGTAGTGCGCAATCGTATCCGGCGGCGTCTGCGCGAGGTCGTGCGCTGCCACCGGCTGGAGATACCCGCAGGATGGGACATCGTCATTCACCCGAAGAGCATGGCGGCGCGCGCGCCGTTTTTAGCGCTGACATCCGATTTGCTGCGTCTGCTGAAAGGCCTGTAGCGGCGCACTTTAGTGTGCCCTTGGTTCCCACCATGGACGCTAGCGACAAGAGCCGACCTACCCCAGCACGGCCCCCAGTCAAAGATCGATCCATCGCTCGGTCGACGGCGCTCTTCGCGCTGAGGTTCTACAAAGCGTATTTGTCGATCTTGTTCGCGGGCAGTTGCCGCTTTCTGCCGACCTGTTCGCGTTATGCCTACGTCGCCATTGAACGATTTGGCGTGGCGCGCGGAGTTTGGCTTGGGCTAAAGCGGCTGCTCAGGTGCCATCCGCTCTCGCCGAAATTTGGTTACGACCCGGTTCCGGAGAAATGGGAAGAGATGCCGACCAGTACAGCCGCCAGTAACGTTCTGAAGCCTGAGGCGCGCTCATGAACACGCCTGGGCAAAAGGACAAGTTCACACCCGAGCTGCGAATTCTCGTGGCTTCGCTGCTGTCTTTTGGGGTGATCATCCTGTGGGCGAAGTTCTTCGGGCCCAAGCCATCCGTCCAGCCGATGCCCACGAACCGTCCGGCCGAGACCGCTCCGGCCGTGCCGGGTCCGGCGACCCGAGCCACGGCGAATCCACTGCCAGTTCCCGCGGCACCCCTAGCGAAGGCGACGGCGGCCGCGGTGAAGAACGATTCCGAGGAACGCACGATCGTCGTTGAAAACAGTCTCTACCGCGTGGAGATCTCGAACCGTGGCGCGGTGGTGAAGAGCTGGCAGCTGAAGAACTACAAGGATGATGCCAAGCCGCAGCGCGTGCTGGACGTGGTACACCCGGAGGTCTCCGAGCAAACCGGCGGCTGGCCCTTTTCTGTGGTGCTCGATGATGAACAGTTGCAGAATGCGGCCAATGGCGGTCTTTATCAGCTCTCTTCCCCGGCGACAGCGCTGGAGGCTCCCGCCGAAGTGACCCTCAACTGGAGCGATGGCCACCTAGAAGTTGCCAAGCATTTCCAGTTTGATCATTCCTATGTAGTCGGCGTGGAAACCTCCGTCAAATTTAACGGCCGGCCCATGACCACGGGGCTCGCCTGGCTCGGCGGGTTCGGTGATTTGACGGTGACCAACCCCGCCCCTGTCGAGACAGTGGCGACCTATTACAGCGCAGGCGGCAAGATCACCAGTTTTGTGCATAAGAAGCTGGATGGGCCGGACAAATGGGGCCCGGGGGTCTGGCAAGGCGGCAAAGACTTCCTGGGCATCGAGGACCGCTATTTTACGGCGGCTTTCTTGGCCGCGAATGGCGCGACGCCGGGTAGGCTCGAAACGCGCTACTGGAAGACTTCGCGGACCGCCAAGGTGGCTGGACAAGACACCCTCGAGCCGGTGCCGCAGGTGGCCGCGGCGACACCCACGCCGTCTCTCTTGCTACGTGTTTACGTGGGACCGAAAGATTACGACGACCTGAAGAAGATGAACCCACCGTTGCACGGACTGATTAATTTCACTTGGCTGGAATTCATCGCCGAGCCGCTCTTCCACGGGCTGAAGTGGTTGCATAACTACGTCCCCAATTGGGGATGGTCGATCGTGGTACTGACGCTGATCATCAATATGCTGTTGTTCCCGCTGAGGATTTCGAGCTACAAGACCACGCTGAAAATGCAGCGCGTGGCGCCGGAAATCAAAGCCATTCAGGAGAAATACAAGAAATATTCGATGCGCGATCCGCGCAAGGCGGAGATGAACAAGGAAGTCATGGCCATCTACAGCCGCGAGGGCATCAACCCGGTGGGCGGCTGCTTCCAGATGTTTCTGCAAATGCCGGTGTGGTTCGGGTTGAACACCGCGCTTCGTGGCGCGATTGAAATGCGACATGCTGCCTGGCTGTGGGTCTCGGATCTTTCCGCGAAAGATCCTTATTACATTCTTCCGGTGCTCATGGGCCTATCCATGTACCTGGTTTCGAAGATGACGCCGATGACCGCCACGGACCCCCAGCAGCAGGCCATGATGAAGATCATGCCCATCACCATGGCGGGCATCTTCATGATTTCTCCCATATCCAGCGGCTTGGCAGTGTATATTCTCACCAGCAGCGTGGTTGGTATAGCGCAACAGTGGTACTTGAACCGCACGCATCCTGTGCCCGCACCTGCAAAGCCCGTGCGCGGGAAGAAGTCTTAACTAGACCATTCCGGAACGGAGGCGGTCGCGGTCTGAACTCCCGATGGCTAAAGAACTCATCCGCGATGGGAAGCTCGACCGGCAAGCGGCGGCCGAGGCGCTGCGCCATTTTCTGGAGAATATCGTCCTGGTCTCCGGGCTGGAGTTGCAGGTGAGCGTGCGAACGGTCTCGCTAGAAGGCCCAGTTTCGGGAAGCGACGCGGAAGTGCTCGCCGATATGGACGGCAAGGACAAAGAAATGCTCCTGGAGCGCGGCGGGGAAGTTCTGAAAGCGTTCGAGCATTTGGCCTTCCGGGCGCTACGGCTGGAACCTGCTTACCATGAAAAGATCCATATCGATTGCGGCGGCTACCGCGCGCTGCGTTTTGAGGAATTGCGCCTGACCGCGCGCGTGGCCGCCGAACGAGTGCAAACTTCTCGCCAGCCCTTCCGCTTGAATCCCATGTCTTCGCGCGAGCGCCGCATCGTGCATATGGCGTTGAAGGATATGACCGGGGTGCGCACGGAAAGCGCCGGCGTCGGCGAAGACCGCCAGGTGGTCATCCATCCCGCGGACAGCAAACCCTCCTAGATCTGAATTTGCCGCGCGAAGAAAACGATCCAGGATGCTGGTCTCAGCGCGTCGCCCAGCCTTGCGACAGAACGTTGCCGTCAGTGCCCAAGCGAACGCGATAGGTGAAGGATGCGGGACGGCCGGGACGCACCCGGGGAAACCGCAGATCGGAGATTTCCACCACCGCTACGTCGCCTTCCTGGTGGAAGCGCGTCACCGGAAATCGCGAGAACCACAAGACCTTCTGCACTTCGGGGAGGCGTTTGGCAACCTCGATAAACGAATTTGGCGGTGCATCGGGGTAGTAGTGGTGCTCGAGCGCGAGCAATTCCCCATTGCTTACCGCTTGCTGGCTCAGGTCCATTCGTAGTTCGTAGACGCCGTGCTCCGACCGCACCAGCCCGTCCCAGTGCCACAGCGACGGGGGCAGCGGCAGCGCTCCGATGGAGTCCACCTGCAAGCCATCCAGTTCAGCGAACTTTTGCATGCGCGACAGCGCCATGTGGTGGGTATACCCGGTGCACGCGACATAGATCACCGCCGCGGCCAAACCAGCGCGATTCCAAGTGTCATGCCGGATCTTGCCGCCCCCACCGAGGAGCGCGGGCAGGAGGAAGAGCGCGGCAAAGATGACCATGGCCGTCAGCACGACTCGATCGGAGATCGGCGCGCCGACAACTTCACCCATTCTGGCAATCAGAAAAGGGGCCGGCAGGAACACCAGCCACATGCCCATGGCGCGGCGCTTCAATTTCTGCGGCTGGGCACAAACCCAGGCAAGCATTTGCGGGACAAGAAGAATCGCGGTGAGCGTGAAATCGATGATGAAGATGAGGTCCCAAGCGGGGCGCGACCATCCGAGCGGCGACCAGATCATGGTGCCAAAAGACGTCACCAAGTCGAGCACAATGTGGCTCAGGATGCCGACCGCGTAGATGCCCGCCAGCGCGACAAAGGATGGCGTTTCCCACTTCCGCGAATTGGCAAACACGCGCGTGATCCCCGCTAGAAGCACCGCCCACAGGGGAAGCATGACCAAGGAATGGGTGATGCTGCGGTGCCAAGTGATCACCAGGAGTTTATCGTGAGAGAAAATATCCCGCACTACATCGGAATCCGGGAAGATCGCACCGAGCGTCAGCGACCAGGTGATCATGCGGCCGCGGTTCATGGGCGGCGAGGCCCACAGGTCCTGGCCGCGGAAAACAGCTTTTCCGATCAATGCGCCGGCGATGCCGTGGGTGATGGTGTCCATTGTTCGAGTCTAGCTGATCGACTGCGAACCTAACATTCTAGCGGACCGCTAGGAGCGGATCTGTTTTCCTGATGACTCTGCCGATCGAGCGCGCCGAGACTCGACGACCATCGAGGGCCGCGGTGGCAGCCTCGGCGGATTCAGCGGAGATAGCGATCAGCAGGCCGCCGGAGGTCTGCGGATCGAACAGCAGGTCGCGGTACTCCGGTCCAACGCTTTCGGCGAAACCCACCGAATCGCCAATGAAATCGCGGTTATTCTTTAGGCCGCCCGGGAGAAATCCTGCCCGCACGGCTTCCACGGCCCCGTGAAGATAAGCGACAGCCGCATGATCGATTTCGAAAGACACGGCTTCGACGCTGCGCTGGGAATCCCCCAGCGCCATTTCCCGCGCGTGGCCCAGCAAAGCGAACCCCGTAACGTCCGTCACTGCGTGAATCGGACAGGCCGCTCCCGCCTTTTCTTGTATCTCTTCGAGCGCTGCGGCGGCCGTGCGATTCAATTGGGTCATGGAAGCAATGGCGGCCTCCAAATCGGCCTCGGCCAGGCGCCCTTTCTTCAGCGCCGTTGCGAGCACGCCGGTTCCAATGGCTTTCGTCAGCAGCAAGACGTCACCCGGGCGCGCGCCCACGTTTCGCCAAACTCGCTGCGGATTGATGAGGCCGGTCACCGCGTAGCCAAATTGAATATCGTCATTGCGAATCGAGTGGCCGCCGATGACGGCGCAATTTGCTTCCACCATCTTAGAAAGTCCGCCGCGAATGATGGCTTCCAGAATCTGCGCATCCCCCTGGTCGGGGAAACCCACAATCGAGAGCGCGGAAACCGGCTGGCCGCCCATGGCGTAAACATCGCTCAAGGCATTGGCTGCCGCAATTTGTCCAAAGGTAGACGGGTCATCAACGATGGGGGTAAAGAAATCGACCGTCTGGACCAGCGCCATTTGAGGGCTCAGCAGATACACCCCGGCGTCGTCGTTGGGATGCCGGGAAATATACTTGGCCGCCTGTCCGGTCGTGACTCCTTCGTGCAGCATTACTCACATTTACACTCATCCCACTCACCTAGGTCAAGCTCCTAAAGCCGTTCGATTATAACCAGGTGTGGCGGTTCGTGCTGGTGGCGCACAACGCCGCTATCGATACTTGCGCCGCGGATGCGGAAAGTGTTCTCATTCGCGGATGCCTTGGGATATCTGGGTGATTTTTCTCTTACTCGGCTTGATCCTGCCGTGGCGCGGCCAACAGCGCATGAAGAAACTGCTGGCCATGCCACGGGTCACGACCGTGGAGCGGCTCACGCTTTACGCTTCGACCATGGCCTGGCAATGGTGTGCCGTTGCCTTGGTGGCCTGGCGCGGCTGGGCGCACCGATTCACCGCCTCGCAGCTTGGTTTGACGATCCATGACCGCACCAGGATTCTGGTTGTTTCGATCGCCGGCGCCCTGACCATGGCGGCTTTCCAGTGGCTGAACCTGCGGCGGGTGGGGAGAATTTCCCTGGAGGCGCGGGGCCCGGTGCAGGCCCTTGCAGAACGTATCCTGCCGCAATCTACGGTGGAGTTGTTACCCTATTTAGCGCTCGCGATTACCGCGGGACTCTGTGAGGAGTTTCTCTATCGTGGGTTCGTAATGGCGGTGCTCGTAAGCGTAGGATTACCATCTTGGGCCGTGGTGCTGATTTCTTCGGTTCTTTTCGGGCTGGCACATAGTTATCAGGGGCGCGGCGGAGTGGTAATGACCCTGTTTGTCGGGCTCATTCTAGGGACCAGCCGGATGGCCTACGATAGCCTGGTGCCCGCGATCGTCTGGCATACCGCGGTAGACGTAGTCGCCGGGACGGCCGGACCTCGATATCTGCTCCCCAGCTGGGCGGCCCACGCGGGGAAGCCTGGGGCTGTCGAGGGAAGATGATTTACTAATATGCTAATGGACATCCCAGCTACCCCACGGGCGGCGGTGATCCAGCGCGCGCTCGGCGAGTTCGAGCTCCTCGCGACGGACGAGCAAGTGCTTCAAATTCAACGGTATATGGAGATCTTGTTGCTGTGGAATGAAAAGGTAAACCTGACCGCGATCCGTGATCCGCTGGAGATCCTTTACCGTCATTTCTGTGAGAGCATGTACGCGGTCAAGGCCCTGGCTCTCAGGAGTGGTCGGCTGGCCGACGTGGGGTCAGGAGGCGGATTCCCTGGCCTGCCGCTGAAGATCCTCCAGCCGGATTTGCAAGTGTTCTTGGTCGAAACCAACGTCAAGAAAGTCACATTTCTCGCTGAAGTCATTCGTGAATTGGGACTTAGGGACGCACAAGTTCTAGTGCGGCGATACCAAGAGCTGGGGGAGGAGGTCGCTCCCCTCGATTATGTCTGCTCGCGCGCGCTCGGTGAATTCCCTGCCTTTCTTGCCTGGGCGCGGTCGGAACAGATAGCCGCGAAACAGGTTATTCTTTGGATTGGCGCTCGCGACCTCCCCGAGATTCGCGAAATCCGCCATTGGGAGTGGCAGGAGCCGATCGCCGTACCTCATTCGCTGCGACGGCTTCTCCTCGTGGGTAGGAAGAAACCCTCCTAGGAGCGAGCAACTAGCGTTGTTGACTAGGGAGACTCCGCACATCGAGGGGCCATACGAGATCTCTTTCGCCGGCTGGTTTTGCCATGTCTCCACTGAACGAACTGGCTAGCCGGATAGATGTTTCTTCCAGGAACGGCTGAGCCGGCTGCGATGAGGAATTGGCGGATGATGGCCAAGCACCTGGCTTCGAGCGATCGAGATTGTTCTCGGCAAAGTCAATCGGGGAAGCCGGGCTGGACGGAAGCGTGTATTCCCCTGCTGGTCCACGCGGGTGACTCTCAGAGTGTTCCACGTGGAACAGTCTTTGCGGAAGAGCGGCGGCACTCCTCCCCGGAGAACAGGTTCGGGCGGGAACCAAAAATGTTCCACGTGGAACAATCCTGAGCTCCACGTCCTCATCATTGTTCCACGTGAAACAACTTGCATCCCGAGGTGGTCTTTGTTAGATTTTTGCTCGCGAGGTAATGTTTGGCGAGGATCATTGCAGTCGCTAACCAAAAAGGTGGGGTTGGAAAGACCACCACAGCAGTGAATCTAGCTGCCTGCCTCGCTGCCGCCGAACAACCCACGCTCCTGGTAGATTGCGATTCCCAATCGAATGCTACAGCGGCCATCGGGTTCGCAAAAGATCCCTCGCGAAAAACCCTTTATCACATACTGATTCTGAATGAGTCTTTCGACAAGGTGATCCAAAAGTCGCAGGTCGACCGGTTGGATGTCGTCCCCGCCGATAAGAATCTGGCTGGGGCTGCCGTCGAGCTGGTCAATTCTGAAAATCGCGAGTACAAGCTGCAGGCGGCGCTAAAATCACTCGACAATAAATATCGATTCATCTTGCTGGACTGTCCTCCAGCCTTGGATCTTCTCACCCTGAATGCGCTGGTAGCCGCTGGAGCTGTGCTCGTTCCTATTCAATGCGAGTACCTGGCGCTCGAGGGCGTTTCCGAGTTGCTAGACACGCTCATGCGTATCCGGCGCACGCTGAACCCTAGCCTCGAAGTCGAAGGGATCTTGCTTACAATGTATGACGAACGAACTTCGCTTTCGCGACAGGTAGCCACTGATTTGCGCAGTTTTTTTGGGAAACAAGTCTTTCAAAGCGTGATTCCGCGCAATGTACGCCTGGCAGAAGCACCAAGTTTCGGGAAACCGATTATCTATTACGACATCCAGAGCAAGGGAGCTGAAGGCTACACGCAGCTCGCCCAGGAGGTCATTGCCAATGCCAAGAAACGCGTTGGGACGGGGGCTCGGAGCGCTCATTCGGGAGTCTGAACCCAAGACTTCGCCGGATCAGACACCACCCCATGCCACCACCGCCAGTGGTGCCGCAAGCGCTCCGGCTCGTGAAGCCGCGCATCCGGGCCCTCAACAGGTGGACATCGACCTGATCGATCCCAGCCCATACCAGCCTCGCACGCGGTTTCGTGAAGAAGCCCTCGACGAACTGGCACGTTCGATTCAGGCCAGCGGCATCATCCAGCCCTTGGTCGTTCGGCCCATCGGCTCACGGTTTCAGTTGATTGCCGGGGAGCGCCGGTGGCGCGCGGCGCAGCGCGCCGATTTGAACAGAGTTCCCGTGATCGTGCGGCAAGTGGCCGACGACGCGGCGCTCGAGATAACGCTCGTTGAAAACATCCAGCGGGAAGATCTGAATGCCATGGAAGCCGCGCGCGCGTTTCGGCGTTTGATGGACCAGGCTCAGTTAACCCAGGAAGCGGTCGCAGAGCGAACCGGCAAGGACCGCGCGACGGTAGCGAACGCGATTCGGCTGTTGAAGCTGGAGCCGACGATTCAGGAATGGATCGAGGAAGGCAAGCTGACGGCAGGGCACGGTCGCGCTTTGCTGGCCGTAGCGGATGCGCAACTACGGATGCGTTATGCGCAGAGAGCCGCACGCGGGGGATTAACCGTTCGTCAGGTCGAACGCCTCGCTGCACGGCGCTCGAGCGGCGGGCCTGTGCCAACAGAGGTCCTCTTGGACGCCAACATCCGGTCGGCCCTCGACGAGCTTCAGCGGCACCTAGGCACGAAGGTGCTTCTCCATCAAAAATCGAAGCTGCGTCCAGGGCAGCTGGTGCTTGAGTATTATGACGATGCCCAGCTCATGGGGCTCTACGATCGTTTGATGAGATAGCTCGCGGACTTCGCTAGCACTGCCCGTTCGTTCAGGCGCTTCATTCGACAACCCGGTTGCTCGGTCGCGTTGACTTCTCTGCTCACGCCGCTAAAGTAGAAGAGTCTCTAGACCGGGGGTTTGACATGGCATGGAAGTGGCCCAGCGCAGCAAAGAGTGGCGCAACCGAAGAATGGACAGGATTCATCGACCAGGGCGTAACGCTCGAAGGCACCTTGACCGTCACAGGCACGTTTCGCATTGACGGCCACGTGAAAGGCAACATCATTTCGGAACAGACCGTGATCCTGGGCGACGGAGCCAAGGTCGAAGGACAAATCGAAGGCAATCGCGTGGTGATCTCCGGCCGCTTCGATGGGGTGATTTTCGCAAAGGGGCGCGTGGAGATTGAGGCCAAAGGCGTGGTGACCGGAGAGGTTCACTCTCCATGCATGGTCATCGATCCGGGAGGAATCTTCGACGGACGCTGCCACATGCTGGGATCTTCGGAGACGGCTTCGACGGTGACCATTCCCATCCGCGCTGCCGGCAACGGATGATATTTGTCCGAGTTTCTATTAATTATAGGATCACGTATTCAGAGAATAATATCATGTTCCCTCTGGCGTGGCCCGTTCCCAGGTTGTTCTGAGCTTAAGATTTCACCAGGGGAGCGCAGGATGCCGCCACCGCTCTCTGCGCATCTTGAATTCCCGCCTGGATATTCGATTCCCAATCCAGGTGGGGCACTTTGGAGGCTTTCGCAGCTTTGTAATAAAGCAACGCGTCGGAAGGGCGCTGGAGTTGCTTTAGCGCGAGGCGCCCGGCGGCGAGCAGCGCCAGGAGCGATTGCCGTTCGGCCGGGTAGGCCTGGGCCAGGCGCTCGTACTCCGACACAGCACGCTCGTAATTCTCCTGCCCCTCGGCAAGGCGGCACAGTTCCAGCCACGTCGATGCCGGCATGCGATCACCGCCGGCGTTCAAATATTCCTGGTAATCCTGCCAAGCCGCCTCCGCGTCTTGTGCTTGGAGGTGAAGCTGGCATAGCTTGATCGTGGCTTCCAGGTGCGCCCGGATATCGTTCTTACGCCAATGCAGTTGCCGCAACAGGGAATGAGCGTCGATGGCCTCTGGTTTCGCGGCTACATGCTTTTGAAGAACCGCAATGCCCTCATCGAACTTTCCCTGCTCGAGCAACGTTGCTCCTTCTACGACGGCGCGATCGGCAGTCCAACCGATCTTGTCTTCGATGACCACATTGGCCTGGTGCTCCAGACCGGTCCGAGCGATGATCAGTGCGCCTAGAGCTCCGGAAATAAATCCACCGACGTGCGCCCAGTGGGCGACTCCTGAAGCTTGGCCGATTAGGCTGCCGTAGAAGATCTCCATGAACAGCCACAATGGGAGCAGCCAGTAGGCCGGGGCTTTAAAACGAATCCGGAAGATCAACATGTACCACAGCATCTCAACCTTGAGCTTCGGAAAACGTACCAGAAAACCACCCATGAGCGCGGCAACAGCACCCGAAGCCCCCAGAACGGGAGCGAGGCTGCCCGGGTAGAACAGCACGTGAAAAAGTGATGCAAAAATTCCGGCCAGAAGATAAAAAATGGGGTAAATGACGCGGCCCCATCGATCTTCGAGGACGAACCCGGCAAGCCACAGAAACCACAGGTTGCCGATGAGATGGAGCCAACCTGTATGTAGAAACATAGAGGTTAGGTACGAAATAGGTCGCGGATGAGCCGGCACAAAGGCGTAATTCTCCAAGATCGAATTCTTCTTTTGCTCGGCAAAACGCTCGGAGAGAGAATCCATTTCCTGTTGGAGCCGTTCGGGGTCCCGAACGTCTCGGATCTGTGCGTCCCAAGTATCCTCGGCCTTCCGATTGGTCGAGGCCAGCTGCTTCCAGACAGCCTCGGGGGTCTTGCTTTGCACTTCGTTGACGAACCGCTCGACATCGTCTGGCATTTTTAAATCGGGGTGCGTCGCTGCAAGTACGAGGACGTGCAAGCGCACTTCGCGACGAGCGGGTTCTTGCGCTTCTATGGTCCAGTGAGTGCCCAGGAAAATCGCCACGTTCAGAGCGATCAGCAGAAAGGTGACCACCGGCCAGCGGCGGCCCTCCATGTTCTCGTGGCGCAACGGAATGAGCATCAGACAAAACCTTCCGATCCAAAAGATGGCGAGGAATAGAGTCTAGAAGGCCTTTCGGCGACGGCGTAACTGGCCATTGGAGCAGGGCGTGGCCAATGGATAAACACGGTGCGCGTTTCCTAGCGTCGGTCGGAACCAGCCCGTCAGGAAGACTTAGAGGAAGCGCAGTGTAACTCGCCCCGGTTGACACCCCCAAAAGGTGCGTCTATCGTTCCGATCAGTCGTTCGTGAGGGATGGCGGATGAAGATTCTCGTGCTGGGTGGTGGTGGACGAGAACACGCGCTGGTGTGGAAACTAAGACAGAGCCCGCGGGTAGAAAAAATCTGGTGCGCTCCCGGCAATGGCGGCATCGCGGCGGAAGCGGAGTGCGTGGCCGTCGACGCCGGTGACGTCACAGCGATCATCGCGCTGGCCGAAAAGATTCAACCCCATCTGACCATCGTGGGACCGGAACGGCCGCTGGTAAACGGGCTGACGGACGCGTTTCGCCAGCGAAATTGGGCCATTGTAGGGCCCTCCGAGCAGGCGGCACAGCTCGAAGGGAGCAAGATTTTTTCGAAAAAGTTTCTGGAGCGGCACGCTCTTCCCACCGCAAAAATGTACGGCGCGTATGAGTCTCCGCGAGATGTCTACAGCGTGCTGAGTTCGGTGACTTGGCCGGCGGTGATCAAGGCGGACGGATTGTGTGCCGGCAAAGGTGTTTTTCTGGCGCCGCACTTGGCGGCAGCGAAAGACTTTGTCGAACGCGTGATGGAGAAGAACGAACTCGGGCCGGGCGGTAGGCGCATCCTTCTGGAGGAGACGCTAGAAGGCGAAGAGCTATCGTTTATCCTGCTCACCGATGGAAAGCGGTATGCGCCACTGGTACCGACTCGCGATCACAAGCGCGTCTTCGATGGCAACCAGGGCCCCAACACGGGTGGCATGGGGGCCTACTCCACCGATGAATTGCTGCCGATTGATCTAGCCGAAACCATCCGTTCGACGATTGTCGAACCGTGCTTAGACGGGCTCGCCGCCGAGGGCATCGCGTATCAAGGGTTCTTGTATATCGGCCTGATGCTCACGAACCATGGTCCAAAAGTCCTGGAATTCAACTGTCGGTTGGGCGACCCCGAAGCACAAGCGATTCTGGCGCGCCTGGATTTTGACTTGGCCGAAATCCTCAGCGATGTTGCTGCCGGGTGCTTCAACCCCTCAAAACTGCGCTGGAAGCCCGGCGCTAGCGCGTGCGTGGTTCTGACTTCGGGTGGCTATCCGGGAAAATTTGAGAATAGCCAACCAATCGAAGGACTAACCGCCGCGGAGCAGATTACCGGTGTGAAAGTGTTGCACGCTGGAACGAAGCTCTCCGGAGAATCCGTGGTAACAAATGGGGGAAGAGTCCTTGGCGTTACTGCAGCAGCCAGGTCACTTGAGGCCGCTTTGGCCTCCGCTTATGAAGCGGTTTCAAGAATCCATTTTGCAGGAATGCACTACCGCAAGGACATCGGTGCTCACCAAACGGGGCGGAAGGCCGCAGGAGACTAGAGGCTATGCCCGATCGTTTCCGCGCCCCGCACAAAACACCTGAAGTCTCGGCAGTGATCGACACCGGCCTGGCAGGCTTGCGTCCACGCCGGGCCCAGGGGCCAGCGCCAACTTGCTCTTCGATCGTCGGACCTTCGGCCGGCAGCCGGGCGAGAACCGATGGTCTGTGAATAGTCTCAAAGCTGGGCCAAGTTCAGGGCTTGGGAGCTCGCCGCAACGTCGGCGCTTCGGGCGGGCGGTTCTTGTCTTCCTGCACTTTTTCGACGGGTTCCTCAGGTGGAACCATCCATTCGAAGCCGTGCCGCTCGTCCATGGTGCCAAGAACAAACGTTCGATTCCCGGCGAGGAAGGGCAGCACCGCGCGCAGGAAATCAGCTGAATCGATGGGAGCGGCCTTCTGCGCCTGGCCGCGATTGATGTTCTCGAGGACTTTGGCAAAGCGCGGCTCACCGGACCCGAGATGGGTGATGTGCGGGTCGTTGCCCTGGATCTGTTCCGCCAATGTGGGACCTTTCGCGTCCTGAGGGTAACGGCTCTCCACGATCGTGCGCGGAGCGTGTTTTTCCGGGGGGTACAGCTGTGTGAACCGCGGCCGCTGGACACGCGTCTGCCAGTAGTCGCCACGCGCGGCCACTTGCTCCTGTTCGATACGATACTCCACGACCCACACCTCCGGGCCGTACTCGTTCGGAGCGTAGCCAATGAATGGAGTTGAGCGACCAGTGGGCGAAGTTTCTCGAGGAAAGCGATGCCGATGGTCTCCAAATCCGTCTCACCCTCGCCGGGAGCGGACTGGTAACGAGGATCGCCCCGGGCGACCCGCTGAAAATTACGGTCCAGCCGAATGGGCTTAGGATCAGCAGGAACGCGCCATTCTGAAGCTCCGAAGAGCACGCCGATGTGCGTGGCGTCCAGATCCATCACGCGCGGTGGAATGGAATTTCGCTCCACCGGTTGATCGATGGCCGCAAAGACGATGGCGTCCTTCGCCACGTGAACGATGGCGCGCCCGCCAGCGAGATTGGCGACGATTTCGTCCTCGTGCGTTTCCTGGGCAAGAACGTCAACCGGGAGCGCGCCGAGGACGCATAAAACCAACAGTGTGATTCGCCGCAACGGAGTGAAGGGGAGGCAGGGATAGACACGCTCACGAGACTCCCAACGTTTTCGAAGAACCTTCACGCCACACGACCCATCCGGGCCAACCGAAGTTATTTGGCCTACATTATCGCACCCGGGAGGGGCGGGCGGAACTGGGAAGTTGCCAACACGGCGCAAAATCTCGCTTGACGGCTGAAGGGCGTTCGCGTAGCAATACAGAATCCTGAGCTTGACCGTTCCGCCCGTAGTAAGAGAGAGCAGACATGTCACTGAGTCCCGGCGGTACTCCGGCCAACACCTCTCGGCCAGCTGGGGCGATGGATCCTCGCGTTCCCGTTATCCTGCGCATGCGGCGTGGTGCGGGATGGTTTTTCACCATCGCAGTTCTGTCCGGCGTGAATTCTGTCCTGCAGATTTTTAACGCCAAGATCCGCTTCATCTTTGGCCTTGGCATAACCCAGGTGGTGGACGGAATGGCACGCGGAATGGGGCAGGGCGGAACAGTCGTAATCGCCGTTGTCGACGGCCTCTTCATCGTCATGCTGATCCTCTGTTCCCGTTGGGCAAAGGCGGGTTCCCAGGGGGCCTTCCTCGGCGGAATGGTGGCCTACGCGCTCGATGGTGTTTTGCTCTTGCTCTTCAGCATGTGGCTCGGTACATGCCTACGCGCTGTGGATGATCTGGCAGGGCTATACGGCGTCGCGTGAGCTGGCCCAGATGCAACAAGCAGCGCGGCCGGGACTGCCACTCCCGAGACTCCCCTGACGAAGGCTAGCAAGATTCGCGGCCTCCAGGATTTTATTCACCGATCGTACCGATCTGACCGACGAAGAAATCATCTTTGGCTATCGCGGCCAACATCACGTCGAGCGAGCTTTCCGAGACATGAAAGATCCCTACTTCATCAGCTTTTCCCCGCCCCACCATTGGACCGACCAGATGCTTCGCGTCCATGCGTTTTACTGCGTTCTCGCACTGACGCTGGTATCCCTGCTTCACCGTCGAGTGCACCAGGCGGGAGTGCAGGTTACTCAGTCCCGCCTCATCGAGCAACTCAAACAGATCAAGGAGATCACCAACTACTATCCCGCTCACAAAACCGGAAAGCCTCACTTGGGAGGCCGACCCCGTGCCGAGCGCACCATGACTCGTGGATCCTCAACAAGATCGCATTTTCCGCGCGCTGAAGCTGGACCGTTTTCTCGCCAGTTAGTATATACGTCTCTCCTTGCTGCTCCGACGCCTCAAAACCCGCCCCCATTGGCCCTTTTCGCTCTTTCCGCGGTGCCAGACGAGCTGTAACTCGGAAACTCAGGCTAGTTCGACGATTTCCTATCTGGAATGGCGCGGATGTTCGAAACCCTCGAATAGAAAATAAGGCTGCTTTCTTTTTTATTCGGCATGTTCTATCATCCTCCCGTCCCAAAGACCTATGGGCGGATAGCCCAAAAGTGATGCCTCTTCGTTGTCCTCGCCTGGAGTAAGGGCGCTCCTCGAGAGGAACCCACCGAAGAAACCGACCAGCATCCGGCTCCGCGGGAATCCTCTCCCTTAGGGAGAGGAGGATGTCAAATCATCGATCGCGGACCAGCAGCAAGCATGGGACTCAGAAAGCCAAAAAATATCAAACACCACGGAAAGTCGCTCGCGGATATTCTCGATGCTCACGAGCGCTTTTTCAGCGATAAAGACGGCGGAGTCCGCGCTAACCTCACCGGCGCGGACCTATCCCACGCGGACCTGAGTGGGGCAAATCTGAGCGGGACAATTCTGCGCAACGCCAACCTCGAGGGCACCGACCTGCGCAAGGCAAAACTGCCCGGCGCGGATCTGTCTGGTGCAAACCTGCGCAAGGCCGATCTCCGCAACACGGACATGACCGAAGCGATGCTTCCCGGGGCCGACCTGACCGAGGCGCAAGCCAGCGGCGTGGAATTCTTTCGTTGCGATCTTGCGAATGTGAATTTCCAGCGCGCGCATCTGCGCAACGTGAATCTGCGTTTGGCAAATGTGCGCGGCGCAAAGTTTTCTGGCGCCGATATGGGCGTGGCCATCCTGCGCGAGACGGATCTAGCCGGCGCGGATCTTTCCGGCGTGGACCTCTCGACCGCCCTGCTCCCCCGGGGCTTTATCATGGAGCGGGCCGCAAAGAAGAGCGCCTAGAGCCGATTTCGCTGGATAGCAATCCGCGTAATGACGTGGTAGCCTCTCGCGGAAGAGAACCAACCCCTTCGTGAGTCCTGTGGCCACTTCCGTCACTCAACTCGACCGCTCGGCCGTGGGCCAACGCGTCCTGGATGTAATCCGTGGTTTGCTCGATGAACTGGGGAGCCAGGGCGCCTTGCCGCTGCTCAATCCCGACTCGCAACTCGACCGCGACTTGGGACTCGGCAGCCTGGAGCGAGTGGAACTGCTGGCGCGACTGGAAACGACATTCCACATCCGTTTGCCGGACCGCGTGGCTGCGGAGGCCAATACTCCGGAGGATCTGGCGCGCGCCATTCTGACCGCTCCAGGAGCAACCGTCAACGATGTGGAAGCCAGCTCTGTGCTGCGAGCTTCGGTAACGGCTCAAAAGCTGTACCGGGCAGCTGCGGACCGAGGAGTCTTCTCCGCCGAGACGCTCATCGGGGTGCTGCGGTATCGCGCCGCGCACGACGCCCAGCGCGCGCACCTGTTGATCACCGACGACAGTGATGCCGGGGAACGCGGCTGTACGCTGACCTTCGGCGAGCTCTATGCCGCTGGAAACCGCTGCGCCGCGGAGCTGGCCAGGCGTGGTGTGCCCGCCGGCGGACGCGTGGCGCTCATGCTGCCGACTTCGCGCGCCTTCTTCGTATCCTATGCGGGGATTCTTCTCGCCGGAGCGATTCCCGTCCCCATCTATCCCCCATTTCGCGCCGACCGCATCGAGGAATATGCCGCGCGGCAATCGGCGATCTTGAACAATGCCGAGGTAGGTCTCTTGCTGACCTTCCGCCGCGCCGAATCCGTGGCCAAATTGCTGCGGCCTCGCGTGCCTTCGCTTGCGGGAGTCCTGGACGCGGAAAAGCTAATAGAGTCCGCAGATAAAGCTCCGCCCCCGTCGCCCGGTGCACTGCCATTGCATGTCACCGGGAGCCGCGCGCGTCAAGGCAGCGACCTCGCGCTGCTGCAGTACACTTCCGGTTCCACGGGCGACCCCAAAGGGGTCATGCTGACGCACGCCAACCTGCTTGCCAACATCCGCGCCGTCGGCGAAGCAGTGCAGCTCGGGCCGGACGATGTCGGGATTAGCTGGCTCCCGCTATACCACGACATGGGTTTAATTGGCGCGTGGCTTACGCTGCTGCATTTCGGCATCCCCTTGTCAGTGATGTCGCCGCTGGCTTTCTTGACGCGCCCCGAGCGCTGGTTGCAGGCCTTTCACAAACATCGCGGAACGATCTCGGCAGCGCCGAATTTTGCTTATGAACTCTGCGTGCGCAAGATCGCGGACAAAGACATCCAGGGCGTGGATCTCAGCTCTTGGCGCGCGGCGCTGAATGGCGCCGAGCCGGTGAATCCGGAAACGCTCGATCGTTTTGCGGAACGCTTCGCGGGTTACGGCTTCCGCCGCGAAGCGCAGCTTCCCGTTTACGGTTTGGCGGAAGCTGCGCTGGCGGTCACTGTCCCGCCGCTCGATCGCGGGCCATTGATCGATCGTGTGGAACGCGAGACGTTTACGGCCCAAGGGCGTGCGGTGCCCACGACGCTCCGCTCGGACGACGCGGCCATCGCCTTTGTTTCCTCAGGAAAACCTTTGCCACGACATGAAGTGCTCATCGTGGATCGAAACGGAACCGCAGTGCCGGACCGCACGGAAGGGTTTTTGTGGTTCCGGGGACCGTCGGCCACCAGCGGCTATTACCGCAATCCGCAAGCCACCGCGGCGCTGCTGCCATGGGGCCCGGCCACCCGAGACGGGGAATACTCTTGGGTGAATTCGGGCGATCGCGCGTATCGCGCCGACGGCGAAATCTACGTTACCGGCCGCGTGAAGGACATCATCATCAAAGGCGGGCGCAATTTGTATCCCCACGAAGTCGAGGAACTTGCGGCGCGCGCCGATGGAATTCGCAAAGGCTGTATCGTGGCCTTCGGCTTGACGGACCAAGCCGCGGGCACGGAAAAACTGGTCGTCGTTGCGGAGACCCGCGAACGTGACGCGGCGCGCCGCGCCGCTCTCGCTTCGGCAGTGACTGATCTTGTTTCCCGAGGCTTGGGGCTCCCGCCGGATCGCGTCGAGCTACTTCCCCCGGGTAGCATTCCGAAAACGTCCAGTGGAAAATTGCGCCGCGAAGAAACAAAGCAGCTCTATCTTGCCGGGACTCTTTCCGCCTCGCGGGCGCCCGCCTGGCTGCAAATCGCACGCCTGGGAGCCGGGAGCGCCTTGCGCAATCTCGGCCGCCAGGCCCTTGCCGGCCTAAAACGTGGACTCCAGATTTTGTACGGTGTGTATTTCGGCTTGGTGTTTTTGCTTTGGATTGTTCCGGCCTGGGTGATGGTGCAATTTATCAAGGATCACCAGGAAGCGGGACGCTTCACCTCGTCCGCTCTGAAGGTTTTGTTCGCGCTGATAGGATGCCGTGTGCGCGTCGTCGGTAAGGAGTATATGGAAACGCCCGGCGCAAAAATCTACGCGTCAAATCATACCAGTTATTTCGACGTGTTGCCCCTGATGTTGGGGCTTGGCGTGCCGTATCGCTTCGTCGCAAAAATGGAGGTCGGCGGCATGCCTTTCGTCGGCACATTTTTACGACAGATGGGACATCTCAAGTTTGACCGAACCGATCCGGAGTCACGATTGCGCCAGGCGCAGGAGATGGAAGAATTCTTGCGCAACGGCGAATCTGTTTTTGTTTTTCCGGAAGGTACTTTCACCGCCGAGGAGGGCGTGCGGCCGTTCCAGCTGGGCGCCTTCAAGGCTGCCGTCGTGACGAGCGCGCCAATCATCCCCGTGTCTCTTGCCGGGACTCGCCGATTTCTGCCGGACGCCAAGTACTTGCCTCGACCGACCAGTGTCGTCATCACGCTTTCGCCGCCCATCTATCCAAGCACCGCGAACCCCGCCGATTCGTCCGACTGGCACGAACTGATTCGCTTGCGTGACGCCACACGCGCAGCGATTCAGCGCTTCTCCGGCGAACCGCTGCTGTAAAGAATGATTGCGGCCCTCCGACGACCGGGTTATGCAACCCGGAGTTCAGGCGCGGCATCTGAATCTGAAAACGAGTACAAATGCGGTGTTCTGCCTACCTGCCTTGGGCGTGCCGCGAACTCGGGGGTTATACAAGCCGTTCCCTGGCCCGCGAGCAAAATCTAATTTCTTCGGAGGTTCCATGAAGCTCAGATTCATTGTGTCTTCGCTTGCTCTTGTGACCGTTTTTGGACTTGGTACCCAGGCACAAGAGCTCCCCAAGATAGATGCGTCCGTCAGCTACTCCTATCTTCGTGCCAACCCTGCCACTTCCGGGGTTGGCGGATTCAATCTCAACGGAGGCAGCGCTTCGGCGTCCTATCATTTCCGGGACTGGCTGGGCGGTGTCGCCGATTTCGGCGCCTATCACGTGGGTAGTGCCAACGGCGTGAACTTGGACAACCACGTAACCACGTATCTTTTTGGCCCCCGCTTCACCTATCGCAACTCCCGCCGGATCACGCCGTTTGCGCACGTCTTGTTGGGCACGGCGCGTACCGCTTCGGGAATATTCGCCACTTCGCGTTCCCACACAGAGTTTGCTACCGCGTTCGGCGCGGGAATTGATTGGAACGTGCGCGACCGTTTCTCGATCCGCCCTCTCCAATTCGACTACCTATTGACGCATTTCCCGGAAGTCACTAACGGAAACACCCAAACACAGAACAATCTGCGCGTCTCCACCGGAATTGTTTTCCATTTCAAATAATTCTTCCGGCGGAAACATCAAGAATCGGTTGCCCGGTGCAGGCAGAGGGGCCGCGTTCAAGGCAGACGGGGCCCCTGGCACCCTGGGAAGCAGATTTTCAGTGCTGGGTGGTGTAAATCACGGTGATGTAAGTGTCGATTTCGACGGGCTGGCCGTTGAGAACCGTCGGCCGATACCGCCATTGCCGAACGGCTTCCACCGCGGACTGGTCAAAGAGCGGATCACTCACAACAATCTGCAAAGACTGAATGGTGCCCTCGGTCCCGATGATGGCTCGCAATTCCACGTGACCATCGCGGTGCAATTGCCTTCCGAGCGCGGGATAGACGGGCTCGACCCGGTGGATCAGCATCGCGGGGTCTAGCCGTGTGATTTGCACCACTCGCGACTTGGTAGGAACTTCCGCTGGTGGCGGACGAGGCCCGGTGTCGTTCCCGCCAAGGTTCACGCACCAGGAACAGTCCGGGCCACGGTTCGCCTGATTTCCGGAACCAAATACTGGCGCCCCGAGATTCTGGTCATCGACCGGATGCGCATCGGCGCGGCCGGTCGGTGGATGGAAGTTAAAGCGCCAGTCAGATTTAGTAGGCCGGGAAGTGCCGGGCTTTTCGTGGCTTCGCGGATGATTGCTGATGTGTCCGTACGGCGGAATAGGTAGGTAATCTCGGATCACTATTCGTTCCGTTTTGCCGAATAGTGGAAGCAAAACCAGCAGGGTGAGAACCACGCTCTGTAGAAGGACTGACAGGACCAGGGCGCGGCGGCGTTCACGCCGGCGTTGGTCGGCATCTCCGTCTACCAGGCAGGCGCTCAACGATCCCACCGATTGTTGGCTGCTTTCTTTTGAAACTCTGCGCGACTCGGGCGTCATCACCCACCTCCATCATTTTTTCTGCGAGTGTCGACCGCTCGGTGGTCCCCCAAAGCGGGACGACAGAAAATTTTGCGGCGCCGATTTCCCGGAGGTTGCATTAGATCCGGCAGACCGGCGCCGCGCTCGCAGGGATGTGAGGTTGCGCGCGTCCTCCCCCGGTTGGACACCATGGCTAGAAACAAGTTCCCGACGCCAGCTAGGTAACGGCGCTTTCCCGCCGTCCGGGGCAGGCTCTTTCTAGAGGCGCTACGGGCCTCCTGAATTCATCAACAAGCTATTGTTAATGAATGAGTTAGGAGACCCTGTATCCGAAAGTCGCGCTCCTGCATCTCATGCTCTGTGTACGTGGATCTCGGGAGGGCAAATCCGATGGACCGGCGTAATCTGGAGACTGTTGGTGTGCGCCGCACCGGCTGGGCCGCTCTGGACCGCGATCCGCAGCAGGACACGGTGGAGTTCATCTGTCCGCACTGCGGCGCGCGGGACAAGAAAAATGCCCGGCGCGAGCGCGCGCTCTATCATTTTACGGATGGTTTCTTGCAAGACTTGCAGGGCGAAGTGACGCAGTGCCATGCCTGCAAACAATACTTGCGCGTGGTTCCCATCGTGATGTTACACGATCAGGATGAAACTCGCCGCTTCGAAGCTGTTTTTTCCGATGAACAGCTGGTGACGCCACACTAATCTTGTTTCCCGTCGCAAAATAGAAGCAGGGCCAACCGCTTTTTAATTCCTCATCCAATACCTGCCGCGCGTTACTCCCGGTTTCTGTGGCCACCGCCATAATAGCGATGAGCATCACGAACCCGGTGGTGTTCGCGCTCCGAAAAGAAACCAGGGAAGCTTTCGTCAAAGAAAAAAAGGGCGCGGCCGGCCGCGCCCAAAGAAATAGCTTCACGGATTAGTGATGATCATGGTCATGATCATGGTCATGGTCATCCCAATCGCGCTCGGCGCGCCAGCGGTGTCCGTCTTCATCCCACCAGCGGTGCCCCTGGTTCCAGCAGTGCTCCCGGGCTTCATGCAACTGATGCCGCGCACGATCCGCTTGTCTGCTGTCCCAGCCGTGATGCTCCACGGCTTCGTGGAGTTTGTGGTCCGCCTTGGCAATGCGGCGCTGGCAACTATCGTAGTTTTCGGCGGACGCCCGGGGTGCTCCTGGAAATGCCAGCAGGCCCAGAAACGCCGCCGATACGAGCAAGGTCCTGGCTAGAAACTTCTTCTCTCCCGTCTGCACGGTCATCGTTCCTCCAAGTGTCGCCCCGACTGGGATGGGGTGTGTCGTCCTGCCCTATAGAACACCTTTGTTCGAAGAATGTAGCAAGCCATGGTCCACACCATAAACAAATGAAACTAAACAATTTGAAATTGTTGGAGGATCACTAGCCCGGATT
>MNIJ01000210.1 GCA_001919715.1 Acidobacteria bacterium 13_1_20CM_58_21 | reverse complement strand
CGCCCTTCCGCCTCCATTTGCTTGAACAGTGGAGTCGCCGGATAAGGGGTGAGAATGTGAAACGTTGAGCATTCCAGGCGGTTCTCCTCGACCCATCCGGCCGTGCGAGCGAAAACATCCTTGCGGTCGTGATCAAATCCCAGCACGAACGAACCGTTCACTTGGATTCCATTCTCGTGGAACATGCTCACGCGGCGCGCGTAATCGGCCGTCTTCGGCGTTTTCTTCCGTGCATCGGTGAGGTTTTCATCCGTCAGTGACTCGAAGCCGACGAATACGCCCGTACAGCCTGCAAGCGCCATGGTTCGGATTAGACCGGGATCGTCGGTGACATCGATCGAGACTGCGGCACTCCAGATCTTGTTCAGCGGTCTCAGCGCATGACACAGCTTGCGGAGATACTCCCTGTTCGAGCCCAGGTTATTGTCGATGAAGACGCCGTACGGCTGGTCATCCGCTTCAAACTCTCCGGCTATTTGCTGGGGATCTCGCATTCGATACGGCATGCGCAAGCCATCAGTTGCCAGGTAGCAGAACCCACACCGATTGTGACAACCACGCGTAGCAATCAGACTGGTGGTCGTCAAAAAACTCTGTCGCGGTAGAATAGATCGCCTTGGCGCCGGATCCTCGCGATAGTTGTTTTCATAGGTTGCCACGTATTTTGACCGCAGCTGGCGCGACTCCACATCAGCCACGATGCGCGGCCACAGCTGCACTCCATCGCCTACGGCGAGCGCGTCTGCGTGTGGTGCGCACTCTTCGGGACACGACAGCACGTGCAGTCCTCCCAGGATGACCTTACTTCCGCGGCTTCGGTACCAGTGCGCAAGCTCGAAAGCGCGCCTTGCGAAGGTCAGGTGGACCGTAATCCCCACTAGCTCGGGCATGGGCCGAAAGGGCGGCCGGCCGTCAAGCAGGTTTTCGTCCCAATATCGAACTTCCCAGTCTTCCGGTGTCGTCGCCGCGAAGCTGGTCAGAGCCAGTGTCGGAGTAAGCATGTGTTTCCCGAAGCTCGCGTTCGGGTCTTTCGGATAGAAGGGATTGATCAGCAGCGCGTACCGCCGCTGCAACGGACCTGCTCGGCTGGCGGGATCAAGGAGCGGCGGCCGGGTCATCTCCGGAGGACTCCAATGGTGTCGCGGGGGTCTCACAAAGGGCTCAGCAGGTACGCTCATAAAATTAAGTTTATAGTACAAAGTACTTTATGTCAAGGACAGACGACCACCTCCGTTAGGGATCGTGGCGCTGGAGGACACGATCGTCCAACAGGCCGTGCTGAGGCCCCTCATCAGACTTACGAAGAGGACTTTCTGGAGTTCTCCTCCTATCGGTTGCGACCCGGGACGCAAGCAGGATGCGCTAAGTGCACTCCGGGCAGAAATCCGGAAGGTAGTAGCGCTTCGAACTTCAGGTCTTGAGCGTTGGCGGCCGGATCGCGTCTAGCTGGTTCGACCTCACCTGCCACGCCCAAGACCCGCCCAATCTTCCGGGTTCGGACCTAGCCAATCGGCGGATGTAGCCGGATACGCTTCTGTGGAATCTTCTTCATGGAGGATAGAACATGTCTAAAGAACTCATCGAGCTTTCAAACGCCCTGGCGCAAGCCACGGATCGCGCTGCTGCTAGCGTGGTGGCCGTTCACACGGAGAAACGCGGTTCTTCGAGCGGCGTCGTGTGGCGTCGCGGAGTGATCGTCACGTCCGAACACGCGCTGCGCCGCGATGAAGAAATTCAGCTGACACTACCGAATGGCCGCATCGTGTCAGCAACTCTTGCCGGCCGCGATCCCTCAACAGATATCGCGGTCCTGAAATGTGCCGAGGCCGATAACGCGGTGCCAGAATTCGGCGATGTGGCCACGCTGAAACCGGGTAGCCTGGCGCTCGTGGTGGGCCGCACGCGTGCAAGTGGGCCGGTAGCTGCCCTCGGAGTCGTCAGCCTTGTTGCGCCGGACCGCCGCACTTGGACCGGCGCGTCACTCGCTCCATACATGCGGCTCGACGTCGGGCTGCAGCCCACGGCCATCGGTGGCGCGGTCATCGATGCGCACGGCGCTGCGGTCGGCTTGGCGACACCGCGCTTTACGCGTGTCGGCGCGATTGCAGTTCCAGCCTCGGCCATAAATAAGACCACGGACACGCTTCTCAAAAAGGGGCGCATACCACGTGGATATCTTGGCGTCGGTTTGCAGCCGGTGAGCTTACCGGCGGCTCTTCGAGAAACGTTGCAGCGGAACGAGCAGACCGCCGCGATCGCTCTGGAAGTACACCCCGGCGGCCCCGCAGACAATGCTGGCATCGTCATCGGCGACATTCTCGTCTCAATCGGTGGCCACTCAATCAATCGACTCGAAGACGTTCAGGCTGTTCTGGCCGGGGACGCAATCGGCAAATCACTCTCGCTCCAAATCGTTCGTGGCGGCTCCGTCCAAGAAAGGACCATCGTAGTCGGGGAACGCCCGCATGGAGGCGAATGAGATGGCCGTCACGGGATTCGGCGAAATCGCAGAGAAACTCCGTCGCTCGACAGTGGTCCTTCACGCCAGGGGTCGCGGCAGCGGCTCCGGCGTGATCTGGTCGAGCGACGGCACCATCGTCACAAACGCCCATGTGGTGCGGAGCGCACAGGTTAGCCTTCAACTTTGGGACGGACGCGAGTTTGATGCCACGGTCGCGACACGCGATCCTCGCCGAGACCTGGCTGTACTTCGCATCGATGCGACGAACCTCCCCTTCGCTCTCGTCGCCGACTCATCCCAGGTTCGCCCCGGCGAACTCGCCATTGCCATCGGAAATCCCTTGGGTTTCGTTGGCGCCCTGACAACCGGGCTGATCCATGCAGTCGGGCCGCTTCACGGCCTCGGCTCGCGACTTTGGGTGCAGGCCGACGTCCGCCTGGCTCCTGGCAATTCCGGTGGACCACTAGCCGACGCCCGCGGCCGGGTCATTGGAATCAACACCATGGTCGCAGGACGCCTCGCGCTTGCCATTCCAAGTGATGTGGTTCGAATTTTTCTTTCCGCTGGCCCATCCGACGCCTGGCTTGGCGTGACCGTTCGTCCAGTGCGAGTTCCCCGATCCAATGCGGCTCATGGCAGCAGCCACACTTTTGGTTTGATGGTCCTCGAAGTGGAGTCCCGCAGTCCGGCTTCCTCTGCTTCTCTTTTGCCGGGTGACATTTTGCTGGGCACCGAACAAAAAGCCTTCACATTGCTCGAGGACCTCTGGCAAGTCCTCGAAGGCAGCGGTCCGCGACTCGTGAGGCTCGAATTTCTGCGCGGAGACTACTCGCGAGTCCGCCGCGTAACCGTTCAGTTAGGTGTTCTGAACGCGTCGAGGAGCTTCGCGGCAGCGTGATTCGCGTGTTCATCGTCGCCGCTTCGCCGCTCGCTCGTGCAGGCCTGCTGAGTCTGCTCCCGACCCGGGATGTGGAGGTAGTCGGCAGCGCCCCAAACTTCGAATCGCTCGCCGGTCAATGGCCGGACGTGGAAGCTGAGATCGTTCTCGTTGAGGCATCCGGCGAACAGTTCGCAGCGATGATGGATTCTCTTGTCGCGTCCGAACTTGCTTCCGAAGCCACCATCGTGGTTCTCTCGGACCATGCTGAGCCCACCTGGCTTGTTGAAGCGCTGCGAGCGGGCGTCCGGACTGTATTGCCGAGCGATATATCATCAGAGCAACTCGTCGCTGCTCTCGAGGCCGCGGCGGCAGGACTTATTGTCATGCATCCTACGGAAGTCAGGGCCATGTTTCCGGCGGCAGAGCCAGCATCACACCCACTCGCAGAACTCACTGAGCCCCTTACTCCTCGCGAAAGCGAAGTGCTTGAAATGCTCGCGAATGGCCTAACCAACAAGGAAATCGCCGCGCGGCTGGCAATCTCTGAGCACACCGCCAAATTTCACGTGGCGTCAATCCTTGGCAAGCTCGGCGCTGGAACCCGCACCGAAGCTGTCACTCTCGGCATTCGTCGCGGTCTTGTCCTGCTCTAACGTGTTTGAGAGATTTTGGTCAAGCACCTAGCAAGAATTAGGCTTGAGAGTCCGCCGCTCTAACCGCGGGGCGATCCGCGAAACATCCCGACGGTCCCGAGCATGTAAGGCTAATCCCCACAAATGGAGGGCAAATCGCCAAATAAAATTTCAGTAGAGAAGGAAAAAAGTACTAACGCGTTTCGTGGCAGCCGCGCGTCGGCGTGCCGAAGCTAGGATATTTGAAGCGCTAACACAACAACTTCCGTTTGAACCCTGCTGTTCCGGGGCCACGGTTGGCGCAAAAAGATGATAGAACATCGAGCCCCACGATACCACGTCCGAGTCATGTTCTACCCTCCTCTCCAACCAAGCACTTTGTGATCCAGTGGTTACCGGAAGCTCCATTCACGCCGCGTCTCCCGGGCCAACCTTCACGCGGACTTCAATTTCTCTTCGACATACAGGGAGAGCTCAATCATGCGCTCCGCCACTTGTTCGACCGGCAGACCCGCGAAGTTCTTGAGCACCAACTCCTTGACATAGAGCCGCACCAGATAACGCAGCTGCAGCGCGCGACTGCGCGTGGCGAAAACAAAATCGCGATGCCCGTTATTCACGACGATCAGGTTGCGCTCGGCATCGAACCGCGAACGCCACAGTTCCCCGGCGGCCCGTTCAAAGGTGTAGCCCGGTAATCCGCGCGCATTAACAACAGTTGGACCGATAGCTACATCCAGGCTGTCGGTGACGGTGATCAACGCCTCGGCGCTGCAGCGCATGTCACCCTGCGAGACGGCGACGGACAAACGTACGAGAACGGGCGATGAGGGAGCCTCGAAGCTCACTTCTTGATCGGACGTGGACAAGAGCGTGCCACCCCCTTCGACGATCTCCCAGGAAAATGTCAAGTCCTGCTCGACTCGCCGGTGTGAACGATCTCGAGGCAGCGCGCGAAGGCGTCGGCTTTGGCTCACTGCCAATGTGCTTGCCGCTGGTGAAACTACCACGGTGTGCAAAGGTCCTGCATAGTCGAAGAATTGCCGCTGGGTAGTTTCGCCTCCGCTTGGTTCCGGAGCACCCGCTTCCTCTGCACCTGAGTCCTCCGCACTTCGCTCCGGTGACCCGCCGGCACCGGCAGCTTGCGGCGACCGGGACTGGATGTCGAACCAGTCGTATTCCTCGCGCGGCAAGACCAGCATGGCCTCGCGAAACGCACGTTGGATGGAACGTAGGGACTCCCGGCTGGCCTGTTCTTCCTCGGCCCGGCGCTGTGCGTCGATGAGGCCATTGAGGTGCGCTTCCACCGGCACCAGAGCTTCCACGAAGGCCCCATATCGTTCATCGTGGACGATCCCAGAACGCGTTCCGGGTGTGAGGTTAAGGTAGGGCACGTCAATCAGGCCCTGCAGGTAACGAGAACTCCACGGCGGGCGCTCCAAACCGGGCAGCGTTCCGATATCCGCGATCACCCGGGTGCCATCTCTGGTAAGGGCGACCCGGCAGTCCTCGGCCGGTTCCGTGAGATACAGTTCGGCATACGCCTCGCCGAATGGCGACCGAACCGTGGGCAGCTGGTGAAGCAGGCGGCCTTCGAACTGTCGCGGCTCGACCTGGTACTGCTTGCGCGCAAGTTTATCGATCACCGTTACACGAACCTGCGTATTGCGAATACGATCGCGCAGCTCCGAGGCCAGATACCACTGGATCTTCTCACCGCTCAATCCCCGGATGCCCTCGAGCAAGGGCCTGATCTTGAGTTCGGTGCCCCGCTCGGCAAAGAGCACCCGTCGAAGCTTTACGATGTAGCGCGGATCCCCTTTACTCATAACCATCTGATAGACTCGTTGATCGGCACCGGAAGAAGTCATCGTAAGCGCGTCGCCCACGGTCCAGAAGCTCAAAAGACCGATGCCAAATTCCCCTTGTACGCCGTCTCCGGCGCCGTCTGCTTTCAAGCGTCGCTTGACCGAGTCGCAGATATGGGTTGCGACGTACTTGAAGTCAGGCAGCCCGGTCGGATCACGCGGGATGCCGTCGCCATCGTCTTTGACCGTTAGATAGTGCTCGCCTTGCTCGCGGCCGCGCGTGATGGCAATGGTCTTGGCATGCGCATCGATGCTGTTCTCGACCAACTCCGCGATGGCCTTGAGCGGATTGCTTTGCGAGAGTGCAATGATGCGGATGGCATTCCAATCATCGCCGATCCGCAATTTACCGCTCTCTGATTCCTTCGACTTGGCCACGCTCGTCTTCGCCACGGTGATATTAAACTCCACGGGTTGAGTGTTGAGTGCAAGGCAGGAATGATCTGCCGTCAACCACCACTATATCGAGGGCCTTGGTCGCCGGGCAAGATCGGCTCTAGACCGGGCACGTGCGAGCGACCAAATAAGAATGTGCTCCAGTTCAGTTAGGGTGACTTCGCCGTTCGTTGATTTGCCTCCCGGGTGATCTCTACCACCTGCCCGGCAATCGGGAGTTCCGGATCTGACGTGTATTTTGGACCACCCTACTGCGTAGCGGGGGTGATCTTCTCAACGTGAAGCGTCTTCTTCGCGGAATCGAATTTGCCCTCCAGCACCACATGCGCGGCAGGGAAGTTCCTAACGGCTTCGGAGTTTTCGACTATCCAAATTCCTTGATCATCATCTGCTACAAAGACGGCTCGTTGGGGTTTCCATTCCGGGTGCCCCACCGAAGCGCCTCCACGCCAGCATTTCTGCACGCAATCCGCGCCGCCAGCCTTCATGTGTTTGGCCCCACAACCCTCGTCGCTGATCCAGCTGGCCCGAGATCTGTGCTCTTGCTGCGCCGAAAGCGAGCCGAGGGCCACCAGACCGCAAACGAGCAAGAAAACAAAAACAATCCGGCCTCTGATCATCCTTGCCTCTCCTCCTTTCTGTATCCGCCACGCTTATTAAGAATTCAGAGATTCAGAAACGTTTACCACAAATGCGGATAATTGTTAACCTCGTCCTTCCGAGTCAAGCTCAAGGTTGTTCCCGATCAACGTTTGAGGAGATGAGAACTCAAGGGACCCTCGACGAAATCGCGCTTCCTCGAACCGGACTTGTCCGCCGGAATTTGGCGAAGAGCGCATTTCTCTCCCAAACTCCGGCGAATCGAGGAGGTCACGCCTGCGCGGCCCGGTGGCCCTGGTTAGCGACGGAGGCGCTGCACCTGCTGTGATTCCATGCTGACCCTCCCAGCGCAATGACGGTGTTCGCCAATCGTTGGCCAATCGTTGGGTTGACACCTTACCCAAATACCTGATACACAGGTTATATGTCTACCCAAGAAGCCAGAGAACGGCTCAAGCTGCTGCAGGGCACGCTGGACCTGCTCATCCTTCGCACACTTGTTTTTGGCACGGACAGGGCATCGCGCGATCCATTCAGAAAACATCGGAAGAAGCACTGCTGGTGGAACACGGCGCGCTCTATCCCGCGCTGCAGCGCCGGGAGGCGCAAGGGTGGGTTGCCGCCCGCTGGGGAACTTCGGCGAACAACCGGAAAGCTCGCTTCTATACTCTGACCCAGGCGGGTCGAAAACAGCTTGTCAAAGAAAACACCCGCTGGAGGCGGCTCGTGACGGCTATCGGAAGGATTCTCGGAGCGGAGGCCAAGGAGGGCGAGTTATGTTCGGACGCAAGCGGCCAGCGAGCGACTTCAATGCTGAAATTGAGGCCCATCTGCAGCTTGAGATCGAGCGGTTGCAGGAAGCGGGCTGGAATGAGGAGGAGGCGCGGGCTGCCGCGCACTGCGCCTTCGGCAACCTGACGCAGGCCCAGGAGCGCTTTTACGAATCCGGTCGCTGGCTTTGGTGGGATCGCCTCCGGCAGGACGTTCGCTTCGGCCTGCGGATGCTGGCCAAGAGTCCCGGCTTCACCGCTGTCGCCGTGCTTACTTTGGCGCTGGCCATCGGCGCGAACACAGCGATTTTCAGTGTGGTTGATGCGGTCTTGCTGCGGCCATTGCCGTTTAGGGATCCGGCTAGACTGGTGTGGGCCACGGAGCATTTTGCGTTTGGTCCCGCAACGGTGGTCAGCGCGGACTTTCCCGCTTGGAAGGATCGCAACCACGTTTTCGAGGAAATCGCCGCTTTCGGCGGGACCTCCGGTGCAAACCTGACAGGCGCCGGCCAGCCGGCGCGTGTAACCGTCACCAACGTCACGACCGGGCTGTTTTCAATGTTAGGAGTTCAGCCGGTCGCTGGCCGGGCATTCTTAGCGGAAGAGGGGAAGCAAGGCCGAGAGCACGTGGCAGTCCTGAGTGAGACTTTGTGGCGCAACAGCTTTGGCGCCGATCCACGGATTATTGGAGAGACGATTCGTCTGGACGACGCTGGCTACCTCGTGGTCGGAGTGATGCCGGCCAGCTTGCGTCCGCAAGCGGATGTGTGGAAGCCGCTCGCGCTTGATGCGGAGATTTTCTCGCCGCACTCTCCCCGGTGGATGATGCTGGCGGCCATCGGACGCCTCAAACCTGGGATTGCAATCAGCAAGGCGCAAGCGGACCTGCAGCTCCTCGCTCAGGAGATGGACAAGGAATACCCGCCGCAAGCCGCGCAGTTCCGCGCACACGAAACAGTGGAAGTGATCCCGCTGCATGACATGCTGGTGCAGAATGTGCGTTCCCTTCTCCTGATCCTATTGGGTACCGTCGGCTTCGTTCTGTTGATCGCCTGCGCCAACGTTGCCAATTTGCTGCTTTCGCGTAGCGTTGTTCGCGGCCGGGAGATAGCTGTCCGGGCGGCGCTCGGGGCCGGGCGTCTCCGGCTGGTGCGGCAATTGCTCACCGAGGGTTTGCTGCTGGCTGCCTTCGGTGGCGTGCTCGGGTCGATAACCGGCCTTTGGGCAACGAAAATTCTGGGGGACCTGATTCCTGCGACCCTTCCGGCCAGCGTTCGCCTTGACCCGCGAATCTTTGGTTTTTCCGCCGCCATTATCACTCTGGCATCATTTTTGTTCGGCCTTGTCCCTGCCTTGATTACCTCGCGCGCGGATGTGAATGAAGCGCTTAAGAAGGGTGGACTGCTCTTGGGCGCAAGCGCTGGAACGCATCGCCTGCGCGGGATGATGTCAGCGGTCGAAATTGGTCTATCGCTGATTCTGCTGGTTGGCGCTGGCCTCCTGGTCAGGAGTTTGTTGCGTCTCACCGAAGTCGATCTCGGTTTCGATCCGAATAGCCTGCTCGTCGCGACTGTCGAGAGGCCCTTGACTGCGGCGTTTGACTCCTCACAGCACGCGGCGTTTTTCCAGGCCTCTCTCGAGCGCATCCGCAACCTGCCCGGCGTCAAAGAGGCGGCATTGACCGAGCGCTATCCGCTGGGTCCGCCCCATAATGCCACGATGATGCTGCGTATCCAGGGCGCCGAAAACTTCCGGCCGCCGCAGCCCATCTCGGTCACGGAGATCAGCCCGGATTATTTCCACGTAATGAGGATTCGGTTGCTCAAGGGTCGCACCTTCAGCGCCAGTGATGTCGCGGGTGCTCAGGAGGTTGTCACAGTTAACGAGTCACTCGCGCGAATGGTGTTCGGAGCGCACAACGCGATTGGTCAGCACATCAGCCTTGGTGGGCCATCCGCTCCGTGGAGAGAAGTGGTCGGCGTAGTAGCGAACGTAAGAGAAGATGCCCTCGAGAAGGAGCCGGTTCCGGAAATCTTCGTGCCCTATCTGCAACAGCCGTCTTTCTCCATGGCGTTCGTGCTGCGAACCGAATCGAGCCCGCTCATACTTGCAGGAGCGGTCCGAGAGGTCGTCCAAAGCATTGACAAAAATCAGCCGCTGTCCGGCGCCACAACGATGGACGAGGTCATCGCGAAGTCCGTGGCGCCTCGGCGTTTCAGGACGTTGCTGCTGGGACTTTTTGCGTTGCTTGCGCTGTTGCTTGCTGTAATCGGGGTATATGGCGTGATTGCGTATTCCTCGACCCAGCGGACTCATGAATTCGGTGTTCGGATTGCCCTGGGAGCGAATCGCCAGGACATTCTCAAGCTCGTTGTCCAGCAAGGATTCAAGTTAGCGCTGCTTGGCGTCAGTATCGGTGTTAGCGGCGCTCTCCTATTGACTCATGTCTTATCAAACCTGCTCTATGAGGTCAGTGCGCACGACCCGCTGACGTTCTCCGGAGTGGCGGCTTTGCTGATGCTCGTTGCCCTAGCGGCGAGCTACATCCCGGCGAGGCGAGCGATGAAGGTCGATCCGATCGTTGCTTTGCGATACGAATAGCTCATGGACAACTATCCGGAAACGGCGTCCCAGGAGGCTAGGCTTCCAATTTTCAAAACCGTGTGGGCCCGAATCACCTGGTCAGCGATATGAGTCCTTCCGCCAATGCACTTCGCCAGTGGACCGGTTCGTGCGATCCACCGATCTCTTCGTAAGTGGTCGGATATCCTTTGCTCTTCAATGCATTCAACTCGTGCCTGCTGGTGTTACGGACGCTGTGGGCGCATGGTGCAGGCTACAAACTACGCGCTAGGCTAGGTGGCACATTCGACCGGATGCCAAATCGATCGTCATCCTATAGGCTGTGATATAAGAACTCTTTCAATGCACCCGCCCTCTAGCACCGGCTTGATTACCCACACGGAGGAAATCACAGCGTGATTGCCAGAGTCTTTGAAGACAAGCGCTCTCTCAGCAACGCCGCGGCCGAACAAGCATCCGCTGCCGTGAGCAGTGCGATCCTCGATCGCGGTCGCGCCCGCATCATCGTCGCAACGGGAACGTCCCAGTTGGACTTTCTCGATGCGCTGACCAACACGAAAAACATAGACTGGCAGCAAGTCGAGATGTTTCACCTCGATGAGTACGTCGGGCTGCCTCTCAATCATCCTGCCAGCTTTCGCAAGTATCTTCTCGAGCGCTTGATTCATAAGGTGGGGATCACGCGGTATCACTTGCTTGACGGAAGCGGTGATCCTACTGAAGTTGTCCGCCGCGTTGGCGAGGCCCTTCGATCGGCGCCCGTCGATGTTGCTTTTGCCGGCATCGGAGAAAACGGTCATCTGGCGTTCAACGATCCTCCGGCGGATTTCCAAACGGAGGACTCTTATCTCGTTGTCACTCTCGATGAAGCCTGCCGCCGCCAGCAAGTGGGTGAGGGCTGGTTCGCGGACATTTCGGAAGTCCCCCGGCAGGCCATTTCCATGTCTGTGCGCCAAATCCTCAAGTCGAAGGAAATCATTGCTGTCGTTCCGGACGCGCGGAAAGCGCAAGCGGTAAAGCTCTGCTTCGAGGGAGAAATCAGTCCCATGACGCCAGCTTCAATCTTGCGCACCCATCCGGCTGCAACGCTTTATCTCGATAAAGCATCCGCCAGTTTGCTTAGCCCGGCAACTCTTACAGCGTTCGCCGCCAGCGGATAAATGTGTGGCCACTTTGGCTTTCACCAGCGCTTTTGGAACAAACGAGGCTGCGGAATTGACATGGCGGTAGCGGACATATGAATTCGGCCCAGCCTCGCTCCATTCCCTCCCTACGCTGGTGGATTGGCGGAATTCTGTTCGCTTCAACGGTGATCAACTACGTTGACCGCCAAACACTTTCCATTCTGGCGCCCTACCTGAAGCAGGACTATCACTGGACCAATGTGGACTACGCCAATATCGCTATCGCCTTTCGCATCGCCTATTCCCTCGGGCAAACTGTGTGCGGACGGCTGATGGACCGAGTCGGCACGCGGCGCGGCCTCACCATAAGCGTGACGTGGTACTCGGTCGTCTCCCTGATGACTTCGCTCGCCAATGGACTTTCGAGCTTTGCTCTATTTCGTTTTCTGCTCGGGGCGGGTGAGTCCGCCAACTGGCCTGGCGCGAGCAAGGCTGTTTCCGAATGGTTTCCTAAGCGCGAGCGCGGACTAGCGGCTGCGTTTTACGATAGTGGCTCATCGGTCGGGGGTGCGGTCGCGCCCTTCTTGATCTTGCCGGTGTACTCTCGCTGGGGATGGCGGGTCGCCTTCATCATTCCGGGCCTGCTTGGATTCTTGTGGTTGATCGTGTGGCGCTGGCTGTATCACCTTCCTAAGGATCACCCGCGCATCAGCGATGCCGAGCGAAGCATGATTCTTGTGGAGACCCTGGAAGCACAGACCGCAGGAAAACCGCGGCTGCGATGGCGCGACCTTTTGAAGCTGCCCCAGACCTGGGGAACCATCATCTCCAAGGGCCTTACCGATCCCGTTTGGTTTTTCGTTACCGACTGGTTTCCCATCTACCTGGTTGCGAAGGGGATTTCTCTCAAGAGCGGTCTGCTGGCTGTATGGATTCCTTTTCTCGCTGCGGACTTGGGCAATTTTTTCGGCGGTGGTGTTTCTGGGTACTTAATTCGGCGCGGCTGGTCGCTCGGTGTCGCCCGAAAAGCGCTGGTTGTGTTTGGCGGCGTCGGCGTATTGCTTCTCATCCCGACAATTTTCACCGTGAATCTGTACCTGATCGCGCTGCTCTTTGGGCTCGCTACGTTCTCCTACGCCTCCTTTTCGACGATTGCCAACGTGCTGCCGACCGATCTCTACAGAAGTGATTCCGTTGCTTCGGTGAGCGGTCTGAGCGGCACTGGAGCGGGGATCGGGACCATCATCGCATTCGAATTAATTGGCCACCTTTCCGATGCGCGCCAGGCCTCAGGAACTCATTCTTTCGACCCCATCGTGATCGTCGCCGGGGTTATTCCATTCATCGGTATGATCCTGGTCTTGTTACTCGTGCGCAACACGCGCGCAACCGATCAGGGCCTGGTGCGACGCATATGAACTGCAGGTAAAGAGGCAGCACCGTGCCTGGAAGAGCACAAAAGCTTCGCGTATGTCATTGTGCTTTCGCGCAGCGCTGTAGGAACATCTCACGGTGCTGGCGATCGCGAAACGCTTCGGTGCCGCCGGCGCGCGTGGTTGAGAGGCCAGCACTCACATTGCCATATTCAAGGCAGTCCTGAAGGTCGGCTCCGCGAATGAATTTGTGCAGGAAACCTGCGTTGAAACTGTCTCCTGCCCCAACAGTGTCGACGGGCTGACCGGAGAGCGAAGCAGCATGAAAGTGCTCTTTTCCGCGTTTGGCCAGTACGCCTTGCGCACCACACTTGATGACAATGATGGGAACGAGATGTGCCAAGGCGTCGAGCGCGCCATCAACGTCGCCCGTGCCTGCAACCTTGCAAGCTTCGTGCTCGTTTGGCAGAAACACATCGACGTTCTTGAGCACGGCCTTGACGTCACCGGCCCAAAGATTATCCGGATCGTCGTTGGTGTCGAGTGACGTGGTGAGACCAGCCTGCTTCATTTGAAAGAAGAGCTCAGGCAATCTGGGGCGCAGCGCGCGCAGAAGGAAAAAGGATGAAAGATGAAAGTGTGCCGCGTCCCGGAGATAGTCCAAGTCAAGGTGAGTATGGTTCAAATCAAAAGTCGTGCCAGGATAAGTCAGAATTTGACGCTTCTCGGCAAGAGGAAGGATGACCGTCACGCCGGTATTCTTGCTCGGAAGGCTTTTCACGCCCGCAACGTCAACGCCGCTCTCCGACAAGCGCTCCACACAAAACTTGCCGAGCGGATCGCCTCCAATGCAAGAGGTAAAACCAACGCGGCTGCCGAGGAGAGAAATATTGTGGGCAAAAATTGCAGAAGAGCTCCCTAGAGTCAGCGCAAAGTCGTTGGCCAGGTGTTCTCTCTCTGGTTCAAGTACTGCAGGAAGACCGTACAGAATCAAATCACAATTCAGTTCACCCAGAACGCTGATGTCAAAACGCTTCACCGAGTAGTCTCCTTCCACCTACAACCGTTCTATGTGAACGCCCTGTTCAATGCGCGAAACATTTTGTCCCGCAATACGACCAGGGAGCGCCGCCAGGCAATTCGCAGCCCCGCAAGCCACTGCGAGAGCTAGACTTTGCTCAAATGTAAGTTCCGCTGCGGCAGCATAGGCTAATCCTGCAAGAGCCGAATCACCGCAGCCGACACTTGATTTTGTTTGCACAGGAGTGGTCCAGGCGTGAATTGGCTGCTGATCGTGCTTTCGAACACCGACCAGGCCGCTAGCGCCGAGGCTCACGACGGCAGAGTTCGCGCCGAGGTCCAGCAACTTTTGAGCCGCTTGCGCTGCCGAAACGGGATCACCTATGGCCACCTCGGTGACCCACTCTGCTTCTTCCCGATTGATCTTGACCAGGTCCGGTCCGGCCGCCAGCGCTTTGGAGAGTGGTAAGCCACTGGAATCGACGAATGCCAGACAATTCGCAGATTGGGCCGAGCTAACGAGCACCGCACAACCTTCGGCTGGAACGCCCGGAGGCACGCTTCCCGAGATCACGGCGATTCTCTTGTTGGCCGCAAGGTGAAAGGCGCCAGCGCACACTTCTTGAAATTCCGACCATTCGGACCGAGTAATCGTTCCACCGGGCTCAAGGATCTCTGTGACTTCTCCTCCCGTGTCCAGGATTTCCAGATTGACGCGCGAAGCTTGACCGGCAGACACCGGCATGGTTGCAATTTCCAAAAGGCGGAGTCCCGCAAGCAGCTCGCTGCCTGTGGCACCGCCAGAGAAGCCAATCCATGTCGGAGTTGCACCCAATCCTTGGAGCGCCATGGCGACATGGGCGGCCTTTCCTCCCGGTGTTCGATAAACTTCTCGGACGCGATTGACGCGGCCGGGAACAAATCCGTTCACGATAAGCCGTGTGTCGATCGCCGGATTCAAGCTCACGCAAAAGAATGCGTTTTCTAGGTGATGGGAGTGGGCAGCTGGTTTATTCATCTGCCGGATGGTTTTCCCACCACGAAGTAGCAGCCTTGAGGCTTTCGTTGATGCTGCGCATGTTTTGCACACCTTGGTTTTCAAGCCATTCCTGAAGGGCATTCGCTCCACCACGGACAAACACACCTACGCCATCCTTCCAGGTTGCCCGTCCGCACAGGACACCGCAAAAATGGACACCTGCTTCTCGGGCCATCCGAAGAGCCTCATTGAACGCGCGATTGCTAACTCCAGCAGAGAGAAACAGAAACGGTTTGGTGGTTACCGCAGCGGCATTTCGAAAAAGGTCTAGAGCTTCCGCACGAGTGTGCACAAATGTTCCTGATGAAGCCGAAGAGCCTTCGACATAGGCCATGGTTACAGGCACCCCAACTTTCAAAACATCAACGCCATAACGGTCCTTGGAGAATTCTTGCATCGCACTCA
>MNIJ01000150.1 GCA_001919715.1 Acidobacteria bacterium 13_1_20CM_58_21 | reverse complement strand
TATGTGTGGCATCTGCGGTTTCTACGACTACAAAACGCGTGACCGTGCGGACCGACACGTTCTGGACGATATGCTCAATGTGATCCGTCACCGGGGTCCCGATGATTGCGGCGAGTATTTGGACCAGGACGTGGCGCTCGGAATGCGCCGCTTGAGCATCATCGACCTGAGCGGGGGTAAGCAGCCGATCTCGAATGAAGACGGGACCATCGTCACAGTTTTCAACGGCGAGATCTACAACTTCCAGGCACTGAGGGAGCAGCTGTCGAGCCGCGGCCACGCACTTCGCACGGCGAGTGATACGGAAGTCATCGTCCATTTGTACGAGGACTTCGGCGAAGATTGCGTGCAGCACCTGCGCGGAATGTTTGGCTTTGCCTTGTGGGACGCACGCCGCCGGCGGCTCCTCGTGACCCGCGATCGCCTGGGAATTAAGCCTCTATATTTTGCGGTTTCGGGCGGGCGGCTCATTTTCGGGTCTGAGATCAAAGCGATTCTTCAGCATCCCGCGGCGCAGGTTCATCTGAACATCGAGGGTCTGAGCAAATTCCTTTCGCTGAAGTATGTGCCAGCGCCCCAAACTATGTTTGAGGGCGTTTATGCACTGCCACCCGGTTGCAGCCTGACTTGCGATGCGAATGGCATAAAGATCCGACGCTATTGGGACGTATCGTTTACCAACCCTGGCACTGGCGAACGCAGCGAGGAGAGCTATGCCGAGCAGCTCGATGCCTTACTGAGAGAGTGTGTCAAGCTGCACCTCGTGAGCGATGTCCCGTTCGGCGCGTTTTTGAGCGGCGGACTCGATTCCAGCACGATTGTCGCGCTCATGAGCCAGTTCCTGAACGAGCCCGTCAAGACCTACTCGGTAGGATTCCAGGGCGATGCCGAAGCATTCAGCGAGTTGCCTTACGCGCGTATGGTTGCGAAGAAGTACGAGACCGATCATCACGAAGTGTTCATTCGGCCCCACGATTTGATCAACCTTTCAGAGAAAGTGGTCTGGCATTTGGATCAGCCGGTGGCCGACGAAGCGTGTTTGGCCAACTACATGGTCGCGGAGCTGGCCTCGCGTCAAGTGAAGATGGTCCTCACCGGGGAAGGCGGGGACGAATTATTTGCGGGTTACGCGCGGTACGCCGGTGAAAGGCTGTCCCCTTTGTTCCAACATCTTCCGCGGGCCGCCAAGTCGGTGGCGCTCGCCGCGAGCGGGCGCCTCCCGGGGCTGCGCCGTCAGAAGGTCGCTCTGTACGCACTGTGTCAGCCGGACGAAGTCAACCGCCTCGTCAATTGGTTTCCGCTTTTCAATTCGGAAGCCAAACAAGCTCTGCTTTCGGAAGACGTCAAACAGTATGTGAACGGAGGCGACGCCAGCGCCGTGTTCGCCGAACATTTGGCGCGGACAGATGCCACGGGCCCGCTGAACCGCATGCTCTACGTGGATACCAAGCTCTGGTTGCCCGACGATCTGCTCGCCCGGGGCGACAAGATGAGCATGGCTGCGTCGCTGGAGGCCCGCGTTCCTCTTCTGGATCACCAGCTGGTGGAGTTTGCAGCCTCACTCCCGCAGCATCTGAAAGTAAAAGGCCTGACGCGCAAGTACTTGTTGAGGAAAGTGGGCCAAACCTTGCTTCCGCCGGAGATCATCCGCCGGAAGAAGAAGGGATTTCCCATGCCCGTTTCTCTGTGGTTTCGGAAAGAGGCCCGCTCATTCCTTCGCGATGTTCTTTCCCCGTCCGCATTGCAACGCCGAGGGCTCTTCAACCCAGCTTTTGTCGAAAAATTGCTCAGCGAGCACGAAAATGGTTTCGCCGATCACGGTTCGTTGCTGTGGGGTTTACTCAGCATCGAATTGTGGCAGCGCGTTTTCATGGATTCACGACAACGTCCGGAGCGGTTGGCTGCTTTCGCAGCGCAGGCCTGATGAGATGGAGGCGGGAAGACGGAGATCGGGAAAGGAACACTCGTGAAGGAGCCACCGAATAACCGAATACTGATGCTGTTGGAGAACCAAACTTTCCCGCGGGACTTTCGGGTTCGCCGGGAAGCCACTGCACTGACCGAAGGAGGCTACCACGTGTCGGTCATCTGTCCGGCGGGCCCGGGCCAAGCTTTTCGGGAAACATGGAACGGTGTACGCCTTTACCGTTATGCGCAGCCGTCGGCAGGCAATGGTTTCCTTGGGTATCTTTGGGAGTACGGCTACGCCATGGCCGCCACGTCCGTGCTCTCCTTGCTGGTTTTCTTCCGCGAGGGCTTTGATGTTGTCCATGCCCACAATCCACCAGATACTTTTGTATTCATCGCCGCCTTCTACAAGTTGCTTGGCAAGCGATTTGTCTTTGATCATCACGACCTGTCCCCGGAAATGTATCGGGCGCGCTTCCCGGGCGGCGGAAGTCTGTTCGTCCACGACGCGCTCGTCTTGCTGGAGAAACTTACGTGCTGTCTTGCCGATCGCGTCATTGCTACAAACGAGTCGTACAAGAAAATTGAGATGGAGCGCGATCATGTGCCGGAAACACGCATCACGGTCGTGCGCAACGGGGTTGAACTGCACGATCTCCGCCCCGTCGCATGTGACCGCACTCTGCACCCCAAGGGAATAACTACTATTGGCTATATGGGGGTGATGGGGTTCCAGGATGGCGTGGACCACCTCCTGCGTGCCCTGGGTCACTTGGTCCGGGACTTAGGAAGAACTGATTTTTTTTGCATCCTCGTGGGTGGCGGAGATGCTTTCCCTTACCTGAAATCACTAATCAAGCAATTGGACATCTCCCAGTACTTGTTGTTGACCGGGATGGTGGATCATTCGGAAATAGCACGCTTCCTCGGCGCGGCCGACCTTTGTGTTGCTCCCGAACCGTCAGCTCCTTACAACGATTGCTCCACGGCGGTCAAGCTGATGGAATACATGACGCTGGCAAAACCTATTGTCGCCTTCGATCTGACGGAGCATCGTTTCACGGCACAAGAAGCGGCAGCCTACGTGAAACCAAACGACGAGCTGGAATTCGCTCGAACCATCGCAGAGCTTATGGACGATCCAGAACGCAGGAAGAAGATGGGCTTGCTGGGGCGCCGGAGGGTGGAGACCGAGTTGGCCTGGCAATATTCGATTCCGAAATTACTGGAAGCCTATCGAGCCATCCTGCCTGCGCCGGCGGGTTCACGGCAGGCCTTACGGTACGGAGGCGGAATAGAAAATCAGGCTCGACGGACGCCGGTCGCACGAACTGCGCACTGCGAGTCGGGGGATCCGAGATGAGTCACGCTCGAGAGAGTCGGTTGCCGGGGTTTTGCTCCCGAGCGTTCGGCGAAAAGAGCGTCCCGTGGAATGGGGGTAAGCGTACTTGAACATTGTGCAGGTGGATCCTCGTGACCATCTATTGTGGCGCAGACTCGTGGATCAAGCTCCCAGCGGCGTTTTTCACTCGCCCAGCTGGATCCAAGTACTGACGGACACCTATGGCTGGCAGGCCAGTGCTTACGTGGTTCTCGATGACGACGGAGGGCCATGCGCCGGAATTCCTTTTTGCCGGATCACGGACATTCTGGGACAACGGATCGTGGCCCTGCCCTTTTCGGATTATTGCGATCCACTGGTCGACAACGCGGACACCTGGCGCTGCTTGATCGACCAGCTGTTGCCCGAGCGCTGTCCCATTGCCGTGCGCTGCTTGCACAATGATCTGCCTCTTGCCGACGAGAGATTCTCTCTCGTCAAAGAGGCCAAGTGGCACGGGCTGGATTTACGGCCGGAGCCGGACGCCCTTTGGGGTGCCATGCACGATTCCACCCACCGAGCCATCCGGAAATCTCAGCGTGAGGGCCTGGTTGTTCGCCTGGCTCAGTCGGAGGAGGACCTCCGGGTATTCTTTGAGATGCATTTGAAAGTTCGAAAATACAAGTATGGCCTGCTCGCGCAACCTTACAGTTTCTTTCAGAATATCTGGCGACATTTCGTGGAAGCGCAACATGGATTTCTCTTGCTGGCGCTGTCGGGGGACAAGATCGTCGCCGGCGATTTCTTTCTGGAGTGGAAGGGCACGCTCTACTACAAGTTCAATGCTTCTCTCCCTGGGGATCTGTCTCACCGGCCGAACGACCTGCTGATCTGGGAAGGGATTCAACGCGGAAAAAATCGAGGCCTCGAGCTTCTAGACTTTGGTCTGAGCGATATCGACCAGGAAGGTTTGGTGCGCTACAAGCGAAAGTTCGGCACCGAAGAGAAGACCATTTCCTTCCTGCGTCACGAGCCCAACGGCGGGCCGACCCCGGTCGAGAAAGAAATGCGAGAACTTCTAGGCAAACTTACCAACCGTTTCACCGATCAATTGGTTCCCGATCCCGTCACCGAGCGGGCGGGAGAGGATCTCTACAGACTATTCACCTAAATCGACGGGGATGTGTCCTGTGCTCAAGAAAAATCTGCTCTTGGTGCTCGTCCACGCGGACATGGCCGTTTCAGTCTTTGGCAGCTGTACCTCGCCTCAAAACGCGATGGAGGCTGAGAATTGCACTTGCTGCCGCCCCGCCGCCGTGTCCCTGTACAATTTGGCCGGCAACGGCCTCTCCGACAAATATTGACGCTGGTCCGGACTCGCCCATAGAGATGGGGGTTGCATTCCGTTCCGACGTCGGCGGTTATATTGCTGGTATTCGATTCTATAAGAATTCTGCTAATACCGGCACGCATGTGGGCAGCTTGTGGGGCAGCTCGGAGACCTTGCTGGCAACGGCCACCTTCACTTCAGAAACCAGCTCGGGCTGGCAGCAGGTCAACTTCTCGCAGCCCGTGGCCATCACCGCCAACACCGTCTACGTGGCCTCCTACCACAGCACGGGAGGGCACTACAGCGCTGACTGGGACTACTTCCTGACTTTCCGGCGCGGACAATGCTCCTCTGCATGCGCTGGCAGACAGAACCGCCGCTCCGAACGGGGTATTTGCATATGGCAACACCAGTGTTTTCCCGGGGAATACACACCAGTCCGCGAACTATTGGGCGGATGTGGTGTTCAACAGTGAGGGAAACCAGGAGTTCAGAAGTTCCGGGATGCCTGGGTTTTGGGGCTGTCGGCAGCTCTAGGGTCTCCGGATGAGCCTGAATCTACGCAAGACGACAGGCAACGCGCTGTCCATCCTCACGAGTGATGTGATGAGCCGGTTGACCAGCTTTGTCTTATACGCTTTGGTCGCACGGCACCTGGGAGCGCAGGAATTTGGACAGCTTTCGCTGGCATTCACGTTGTTCTACATGTTCCAGGTATTCGCTGTAGGGGGTTTAAAGACGCTCATCGTTCGGCAGGTTGCGAAAGACCGCGCGAAAACGCAGTTGTATTTCGTCAACGGCTGCATGATTGTGGCGTTCACCTCACTTGCTTCCATCGTTGCGCTGTGGAGTTTCATCCATTTAATGCATTACCCTCCCGCGACGACTCGAATCATTTTATTGCTCTCCTTCGGCCTGCTCCCGTATTCCGTTTCCGCGGTCTCGGAGGGCATCTTTCAAGCCTGGGAGCGGATGCGCTACATCGCCTGCGTCAATGTGCCTGTGAATATCGCCAAGGTTGCCGGTGCCTTCCTTCTCCTGACCACCAACCGTGGTCTATATCCGGTGGTCTTGATTTTACTGTCCTCCTTTGCGGTCATCGCCGCTGTTGAAGTTTGGATCTTGCTTCGGAAGTTTTCCTCCGAGCCTGCTTCCATTGATTTTCATTTTTCGCTGGCGACCATGCGCTCCGCCGCCACTTTTCTGGGTATCGATGGAACGCTGGCCGTCATGAGCAGTTTGAATATTCTTCTTCTCTCCAAACTGGCAACGGAGACGGAAGTGGGCCTGTACGGTGCGGCGACACAATTGATGGTGCCGCTTCTTCTCGTCTACCAAAGCATGGCACAGAGCATATTTCCGCTAATGTGCCGGAAGTTGGAGCCAGGTTTTCAAAACCTGAAACGAATCGCGGAGCAGGCCATGGAGTTGCTTCTCGTTCTTGCACTGCCAGCCGCGGCCGGGCTCTTTTTCATCGGCGACCGCGCGCTTTCGCTGCTTTACAAGAACCCCGCATTTTCCCAAGCCTTCCCGGTTTTGCGTATCGTCACGTGGGTCCTGATCTTACAAGTATTCACTAGCGTCCTTGGCCAGGTGCTGGTAGCTAGCCACCGTGAAAAAATCACGCTGAGAATCGTCCTGGTCGATACCGTTGTCAACTTACTCGTCGGCTGGCCGCTGATTGCCATGTTTGGCTTGCGCGGCGCCGCCGTCGCATTGCTCCTAACGCGGGTGGCCGATTGCTGCCAGCACTACATCCCGGCCGCGCACTTGCTCTCCGGTATCCCCATCGCGACGATGGTCTGGAAACCGCTTGTGGCGGCAACGTGCATGGCCGCTTATCTGGCTGCGCCTAGCGGTCGACCTGGCATCCTAAGGGGTGTCTCCGCCACGCTGATTTACGGTGCCGCCTTGCTCGCGGTGGCCATCTGGGCGTCGGGAGGTCTCCGCCAGTTTAGAGACAAGTATCGCCCTCTGCTTTCCGAGTAATGTGCTCAGAAATCGCAACCAATCGAAATAGCCATGCTCTTTGATTCAACAGCTTATGGTCTTTTCCTGATCCTGGTCTTGCTGATCTATTGGCGCCTGCCATTTCGCAAGCAGAACTATTTGTTGCTCGCGGCGAGCTACTTCTTCTACGCCTGGTGGGACTGGCGGTTTCTGATCCTAATGGCAGGTTCAACCCTGGTGGATTACCTAGTAGCCCGCAAGATTGCCGCAACCTCCGATGAGAGAACTCGCCGGTTGCTACTGTTTTTCTCCATAGTCTTGAACTTCTCATTCCTCGGTGTATTCAAGTATTTCAATTTCTTTGTGGAGTCCATGGCCCACCTGGCGGCACTGCTTGGGCTGAAACAGATACCTGTCGGTGTTTGGCGTATCCTCTTGCCCCCGGGAATCTCCTTTTACACCTTCCAGGAAGTAGCCTATATCGTGGATGTCTATCATCGCAAAGTGGAGCCTGCGAAATCGCTGGTGGATTACGCTCTCTTCATCAGTCTTTTCCCACACTTGATTGCAGGACCAATTCAGCGTCCTTCGCATTTGCTTCCGCAAGTACAAAGCCCGCGCATTTGGGACCCCGCCAAAGCCTTCGACGGATTGGTCCTTATCCTGGAGGGCCTGTTTCGGAAAGTCGTCATCGCAGATAACTGTGCGCTCATTGCGAACGCCATCTTTTCCGGCGGTTTTGGCGGACCAAACACCATGACGGTGTTGCTCGGAACATATGCCTTCGCCTGGCAGATCTATGGTGATTTCAGCGGCTACAGCAGCATTGCTCGCGGCAGCGCTCAACTTTTCGGCTTCCACTTCATGGTTAACTTCCGACAACCGTACCTTGCCGAGAGTCTTCAGGATTTCTGGCGAAGATGGCACATTAGCTTAAGCACTTGGCTCCGCGACTATCTCTACATCCCGCTCGGCGGCAATCGTCTCGGAAATGTCAGAACCTACATCAACCTGATGCTCACCATGCTGTTGGGGGGACTGTGGCACGGAGCGAACTGGACTTTCGTCGTCTGGGGCGGCATCCATGGCGTCGGGCTTGCTTTCGAGCGGCTGTTCAGCAGGAAGCGCGAAATCAAGCTTTCCACCACCTTCGTCGGACGGTGGGGTCGCAGAATCATCCTCTTTCACCTGGTTTGCCTGGCTTGGATCTTCTTCAGGGTTCCTTCGCTTAGCGGCGCTTGGGAACAGATCGTCAGTCTTGCCACCTGGCAATGGAACCCCGCCTACTTGACCGCTCTCTTGTTCTTGGCTGTCTACGCTGTAATCCTCTTCCTACTCGACCTTCAATTGGAGCTGTCGAACGGAGAGCACGTGTTTGCATCGCGCTCGTATACCTGGCGCGTCGCCACTGGAATTGCGTTCTGCGTACTGATTACACTGTTCGGAGCAAATCAAGAAAGTGCCTTCATCTATTTCCGATTCTGACCGGCGGAATGCCACTCGCGCGATGGTTGTCTTGCTTGCCGCGTTGTTCAGCTATTTCTGTGCCCTCGAGGCTGCGACGCGGATGGCTTTTCCCCGCATCAATCATATCTGGCGCACCATTCAGGCGGACCATCTGACGGCCGTTTCGCTTCGGCAGGATGCCGCCGGTAAGTCAGCAACCATGCTGATTGTTGGCAACTCCTACCTGGAAGTCGGAGTGGACCGCCAAAATCTGCAAAAGGAGATAGCACCCAACTATTCCCTGGCCTATCTCCCAATTTCGGGCACCAGCTACCTGGATTGGTATTTCGGATTGCGCCGGCTTTTTGCCGAAGGTTCCCGCCCTACCGTCGTTGGCGTTTGCCTGTCTACGCGGGACTTAGTCTCGGATGCGACTTACGGCGAGGCCTTCGCCAATAGCCTGATGCTGAGGCGTGATCTCGTCTGGGTCAAGCAAGAGAGTCACCTAGACAACACCATGATGAGTGACTACTTTTTTGCGAACCTCAGCAGTTGGATGGGACACCGCGGAGAAATCCACAATTGGGTCTTGCGAAAAGCCGCGCCCGATATCAATAACTTAGTGCCGTATTTTCGACCGAAGAATCGGCCGCTTCCGCCCACCGAGGCCATCGTAGCGAAAGCACTGCCGCGCCTGCGTTTGTTGAACGAGCTATGCCGGGAGAATGGCACGCGCTTTTTCCTTTTGATTCCTCCCACGCGGGATGTGAACGATGCTTCCAATGAGCTTCAAGCAGCCGCATCCAAGGAAGGCCTGCTCGTCGTGCTCCCCTTTCAACATGCCGAATTGCCCGAGAACGCATTCCTGGATGGCGCGCATCTGAACGCTAAGGGCGCCGCTCTTTTTACCGAGCGGTTGGGGCTTACGTTGCTGCAATCGCTTTACCGGAACTAGCGCCGCTGGAGTCGCTGCTGCATTGGCGCCAACTTGATCTTTGCCGGCACTCACCGGCGTACTCGGCCCGGCGTTGTTGCTGACCGCACGCTAAATCCCGAAAGGCCAAAGATCGCTACATGACATCGAGAGCCCGACTCCGCGTGGCCCTGATTTCCTACAATTTTGGAGAATATTGCGTTCGCCTGGCCAGCGCCCTCGCTCAGCGCGCGGAAGTGCTGCTGATCATTCCGGACCGCATGGTTGAACCCTTTATCGCGAAACTAAGTAACTCGGTACAGCTGTTTTCCTTCACGAACCCCAGGCTGCGTCAGCCCGTGCAGCAATTCCGTACCCTTCGAAAGATCATTCAGAGAGTCCGCGACTTTGCGCCGGACGTGATGCACTATCAAGGGACCCACCTTTGGTTTGACCTGGCGTTGCCCTTCCTGCGCCGGTATCCACTCGTTTTTACAATTCACGACTTCAAGCCCCACCCAGGAGATCGCCTTTCGCAGAAGACCCCACTCTGGGTCGAGATGTTTGCCCGGCGTCGCGCCGATGAGCTGATCGTCCACTCAGAATACCTCCGCGAAAGAGTGCTTCAGAATCTGCCTGCCACTACGGGGCATATCTCTGTGATCCCGCACATTCAGATTGGCGAAGATCTACCGTCAGTTGAGACCAAAGAGGAAGAGCACCTGGTTCTTTTTTTCGGCCGCATCTGGGAGTACAAAGGATTGGAGTACTTGATCCGAGCCGAACCGCTGATCACCGCGCGCGTGCCAGATGCGCGAATCCTGATTGCCGGTCAGGGAGAAGATTTCTCCCGCTATGCCCGCATGATGGTTCATCCGGACCGCTTCATGGTTCATAACGAATTCATCTCCGAAGACCGCGCCGCCGATTACTTCCGGCGAGCCAGTGTTGTTGTTCTTCCTTATATCGAAGCTTCCCAGAGCGGGGTTATCCCCATGGCATACTCCGCCGCCAAACCTGTTGTGGCCACCGCTGTTGGCGGGCTCCCCGAGATGGTGGAGGACGGCCGCACTGGCTACCTCGTTGCTCCTCGGGATGCAACACAGTTGGCTGATGCCGTTGCGCGCTTGCTGGTCGACGACCATCTCCGTCGACGAATGGGTGAAAACGGGAAAAGAAAAATGGAAGGAGCATGTTCTCCTAGCGTTATCGCCAGAAAAACACTCGACATTTATCATCGAGCTGTCGAAGGAGTTGCCGGGGCCCGTACGCCTGCTCCCGTAGAGAACTTTCCGGCCGTGACTTCCGAATCAAGAGGAGGCACGGACTAAAACGCGCCGGAGGAGCGGGCCGGTCAAGGCCACTTTTCGTAGCCGACCTTGTCCGCTCCCTCCCGCACGAGATTGAGACTACTGGGCCATAGCTCGGTGAACCGTTTGGTGCTGTCGCTCGATCGCGGCCGGCGCCCTTTTCTGTTTACGCCCTAGTTTGGTCTTCAACTACATCTCGAATAACTGAGCTCAGTGTTGATAGGCCCCCAGGTCTGAACGGCCGCCTTGCGGGCGGGCTTTGCCGTTGATGTCCGCGTAGATGTACTTCTTCAGGTCGGTAACGATATTCGCCTGGACTCCTGGAAGCGTGCTGGGATCGATGCCCCGATTGTAGGCTGGGCTGAGCGGAAGCAGCGTCAGTCCAGTAGCGAGCAGAGCGGGTGCAAGTGACGTTGCATATTGTCCCAAAGCAGTCGGGCTATAGACCGGGGGATTGAGAAACAGGGGATCGGCCTGAATGAACTGCGAAGGATCGGAATAGCTAAAGTTATTGGGACTGCCGATATATAAGTCCGCAAAGTATTGGATATTGGAGTTGGAGCCCTCTTGATCGTAAGACGGATTGTTGCTGTGCCAGGCCACCGTGATGTTGTTGATGAAATAGCCGTTGCTGGAACCTTGGGAGGTAAGAGAGCCGGCATTTCCGAGGGATGGATCTAGGTTGTTTTTGTAACAGGTATTGTTGACGAACCAGAAGTTGGTGGCAACATTGGCTTGGATGCACCTTCCGCCATTGCCGTAAACGACGTTGTTGATGATCAGCGCCGGAGGCGTGTTTCCTCCGAGATCAAGGATAATCCCGTTGCCGTCGGTGTGATTGGAGGAACCGTCGAATTCCCCGGTGATGATGTTGTTGGAGACTATGTTGTGGAAGCCGCTGTAGTTATCGAACCATTGATCGTTGTTGTAAGAAATGGCGCTGGTCCAACCGTAGAGATAGCCGTTGTGGTTGATGAGGTTGTGGTCGCTGGTGAGGTAATCGCAGTTGATGGCGCCGACACCGGAGCCGCCGGTGTTGTTGATGCTGTTGCCGATGAAGCGTAGGTGATGATCGCCCTGGCAGAAGAAGCCGTCAAGGGCGTTGTTTTGGCCATCCAGATTCAAGCCACGGAATTCCAGGTAGGCAGGGCCGGAAGGGAAGGAGCCGCCGCCGAACTTGAACATGGGCTGAGCGATGGCACCGGCAGTCCAGACGAAATTGACCGTACCGTTGCCGTAGCTTTTATAGACGATCCAGGAGGAAGGCGAGCCGCTGGTAGGGGGATAGAAAGTAGAGCCCAGGTTATAGGTGCCGGCGAGGAGGCAAACGACGGAACCGGGTTGCGTGACGGCGGCAGCGCCGGTAAATGTTTTGGGGGAAGAGGGACTGGAGCCGGAATTGGCGTTGTTGCCGGAGGGGGAAGCGAAAAGAGTGCAGTCGGCGGCGGTGGTACCGTTGTTGACGTTGATGGATACGGCCGAACTGGTAGCGGAGATGCCCGCCGTATCAGTGGTTTTTGCGGAAAGGGAATGGGCGCCGTTGGAAAGCGCAGCGGTATTGAGGCTGAAGGTCCAATTGTTGGTGCCGGAAGCGCTCGAATAGCTGCCACCGTCGACGGCGACTTGCACGGAACTGATGCTGACGGAGTCGGAAGCGGTGCCGGAAACGCTGATGGTGCCGGAGACGGTGGCACCGCTGGCGGGAGCAGTGATGGCGATGGTGGGAACGGGCGAGGCGACGTTAATGCTGAAGTTCGCGGAGGCCGAAAGACCTGCGGCATCCTTGACCTGCACGGTGAAAGGGAAGGAGCCTGCCAGGGAGGGAGTGCCGGAGAGGGAGCCACTGGCGTTCAGTGTGAGTCCATTAGGCAGAGTGCCGCTTAGGAGACTCCAGGTGTAAGGTGTAGAGCCACCGGTAGCGGAGAGCGTCGCGCTATAGGTGCCAGCCACAGCGCCTCCGGGCAGCTGCACGGTAGTGATTTGCAACGCGCTGCCGGTTCCACCACTGGGGTTGAACACCACATCCACCCAGTAGTTCGCAGCTTGATGCGAGCCCGTCGGGAAAGTACTGTTGCCGCCGTACGCATATCGCCCATCAGGGGTACCAGCCGCGCTCGCCAGGGCATGCAAAGGTGCATTGTTCACCCCCGCGGTCGCGAAATAGTTCCAGTTGGCACTGTAGTGTCCGATGGTCGTGTGGTAAGAAGCTACGTACACGCTGTTCGCCGAAATCGCCACGGGCGTCGAGAAGTTTACCTGTTGCCAGCCTAAAGCGGTCTCCCCCGTGAAAGTTGCTGACGCTAGCTTCACGCCGGTGTTGGTCCACAGATTGCCGACGTGCACCCCTGAGTTGCTGGGGCTCCTGTAAAAGCGAATGCCCGTAACGAAGCCGTTCGTGTCGGCGGTAAAGCTCACCCCCAGCTCCACGGCCGAATCGGGCCCAACGTCGGGAGTCGCAGGTACGGCCGTGCTGGGCCAGATGGTTCGCTGGGTTTGCGCCAGGGAATTAATCGAACAGCCCAAAACAACGGCCAACGCCAAGAGCGTGCCTTTAAAATATCTCAACGTCTCGAGTCTGGACGCCCGGCCGGGAATTTCTGCTGCCAAACACAGCGTTCTCCGTTGCGGTGTGCACAAAAACAAACACAGTTCCTTAAGACGTCGCACCACTGCACCCCCAGATGTTCTATGTGGGTTTCAGCTCGCCGGGTCGCTGGACTGGGTATAGTGGCGACGAACTCGGAAGGAGAGGGTCCCCGGTTACTGAGGCTTGCTGAGCATTTGAAGTTCGGCAGCCCCGGCGAGAGTGCTAAGCCCTTCTTAGCATTTTGCCCACGGGCCAGAGGTTAAGTTACTGGCGTTCTTGTTTCTGTCAGCAGGGAAATGATTCTCCCGTCAGACCTTTTGTGGTAGGAACGTCCCACACCGTCCTACAGAAGGACAGTTTTTACCTGTCCTTTGTCGCCAGAGACAGCGGTCGCGGTAGAGGAAAAACCCGAGGTCGATTTCAGGTACTTAGGCCCACCCATGTCCGGTCCTTCCTCGATTGTCCAGCGGTGGCAGTCCGCTTCACGGTATGGGCAAGGCACAATGACGACGCGCCGAACCACTGGGCCCCAAGGCCACGCCGTAGAATCTGCGTTGAGTCCTTCTGGTGATGCCAGCCTCCCCTTCTATTTAGAAATATTTAGCGGCCTGCCTATGGGAGTAGTCGTTTTGCATCTCGAAAACCCTAAGGACGTGCGGAGTTTCAGGATCATGGACCTGAACCCCGCCACAGCTTCTCTCACCGGATCCACGCTCGAGGACTTTCGTGGCAAGACACTGGCGGAATTCCCAATGCTCCTAAAAACTCCCTTTCCGAATGGGTGTCTCGACGCACTTCACACGCGCAAGCCCAAGAACTTGGGAGAGATTTCCTATGGTGACCAACGCATTCGCCAGGGCATCTATTCTGTCCAGGTTTTTCCTCTCTCCGGCAATTTCTTGGGTGTGGTCTTCGAGAACGTCACCGAACGCCATCGTTCCCAACAGGTTTTGCGCGAAAGCGAAGAACGCTTCCGTTTGCTCGTCCAGGCTGTGCAGGAATATGCCATTTTCCAGTTGGATCCGCTGGGCCACGTTGTCAGCTGGAATAGTGGCGCCGAGCGCTTGAAAGGCTACCGTGTCGAGGAAATCCTCGGGAGACATTTCTCCGTGTTTTATCCTCCAGAAGACGTGACGAGTGGAAAGCCTGAGCAGATTCTTGCGGAGGCAGCTCAACGCGGACAAAGCGAGGTCGAAGGATGGAGAATCCGCAAAGACGGCTCTCGTTTTTGGGCCAGCGTCGTTGTTACGGCCTTGCGGAACGCTAAGGGAAGTTTGCAAGGGTTTGCCAAGGTCACCCGAGACATGACTGAAAGGCACGGGAAAGATGAAACGCTAGCAAAGGCCAAGCAGTTGCTGGAACTCCGCGCTGAACAGCGAAACGCCGTCCTCGTTCGAGTAAACCAGGAGTTGCGAATCGAAATCGCTGAGCGCGAACGCGCCGAGGGGCAGTTCAAAGCGTCCCTCGATCAGCTACGCGCCCTTGCCGCTCGTCTCCAAAGCGTGCGGGAAGAAGAACGTACGTCAATCGCTCGAGAAATCCATGACGAGCTCGGCCAGGCTTGTACGGCAATCAAGATGGATCTCGCACTGATCGGTCGCAAGGCAACCAAGAGACAGACTCAATTGCGGACTAAAGTGGACTCCGCCATTCGATTGGTGGACGAGATGATCGTCACCCTGCGAAGAATCGCCTCTGAGCTCAGGCCCCGAACTCTGGATGACCTGGGCTTGACTGCTGCCTTGGAAGGGCATGCTCAGGAGTTCGAAAGCCGTACCGGAATCCGCTGTCATCTCAGTTTGCCCCGGGAGAGCCTGGCCCTCGATTCGGAACGATCCACTGCCATCTTCCGCATCTTTCAAGAGTCGCTCACCAATGTCGCCCGCCACGCTCACGCCACGCGCGTCGAAGCGCGCTTGGAACGCGAAGCGGACCATGTTTTGTTCCAAGTTCATGACAACGGAAGAGGTTTTGACCCTGGTGAGGCCAAGGCGCGCAGGTCTCTCGGCCTGGTCGGAATGCAAGAACGCGCGCTCTTGCTCAACGGGGAGCTCAAGGTTGAAGGAGTCCCAGGCGCCGGCACAACCATGACCGTACGAATTCCGCTGCCACCCGCGCCCCCGCCCGGGCAGGGTTTGAGATGAGAGTCTTGATTGCCGACGATCATGCCGTCTTTCGCCGCGGGCTCAGGGAGACCATCGGCGAAGCATTTCCCAAAGTGACCTTCGGGGAAGCAGACACGGCGCAGGCAGCGGTCGAGTGTGTGCGCCGCCAGGATTGGGAAATTGTCATTCTGGACATCAGCATGCCCGGAAGAAGCGGCTTCGATATCCTGGAGGACTTGAGGAGATTGCGTCCAAAGCTGCCCGTTCTTTTCCTCAGCATGCACCCCGAGGAGCAATACGCCAGGCGGGCCCTCAAAGCCGGCGCAGCCGGTTACCTCACCAAAGAGAGCGTGCCGGAAGAAATGAAGAAGGCCGTCCGGCGCGTGCTTACCGGCGGCCGTTACGTCAGCGCCGCACTGGCCGAAAGGCTGGCCCACGACTTGAGGGATGGAGCGGATAAACCGGTTCACGAACTGCTCTCAGACCGTGAGTTTCAAGTCTTGCGCATGATCGCTTCGGGCAAGACCGTCAAGGAAATCGCCGACCAGCTCTCCCTCAGCGTCAAGACGGTCAGCACCTATCGCTCGCGCATTCTAGAGAAGACAGGAATGAAAACGACCGCCGAACTCATTCGCTTTGCACTGCGATCCGAGTTGGTGGACTAGAGATGTCGAGATACTCCACCGTCCGGAGGGGCGCAATCTGAGGTTCTTCGGCCCTGGGGTAGCGGAACTCGGCGTGTCGGACAGGGACGGTCAACCATTATTCGCTTTGTCCTACAGGAGAATACGGTTTTCGCCTGATGTATTTCCGCTCCGATTTGTCATTCTCTAAGGATGTACAAGCGGTCCTTGAGGAGAAACAAGATGAGGGTCCTTATCGCGGATGACTCGCCGGCAGTCGTCGAACGCCTCGCCGACCTCCTTAGGGATGTGCCGGGCGTTGAACTCGCAGGACAGGCAGGCGATGTGCCGGAAGCCATTCACTGCATCCAGCGACTGAAACCAGACGCTGTGATTCTTGATCTGCAGATGCCCGGTGGTTCTGCGCTCGACGTGCTCCGTGCTGTTCGTCCAGACCAACCCAGCCTCCGGGTTTTGATTTGCACGAACTATCCATATGACCAATATCGCGCGGAATGCCTGGCCGCTGGCGCAAATTACTTTCTCGACAAATCGGCGGAATTCGAGAAGATTCCTGGCATTTTGAGTGAGCTGATCAAAACTTCCCCCAAACCTGCTTCCGCAGTTCGTTGAGGAAAATCCCAACCTTTGGATAGACGCGCGGGCGAACTACTAGTGTAGTGCGTCATAAATAGAGACGTTTATTATCGGGCCGCGTCCAATACAATAGGGCGGCGGCTTATGCGAATTGCACCCCCTGTTCAGCTAAGCGAGGAAGACCGCAGTCAACTTGAGGCGCTGGCGCGAGCCAGGAGTTTGCCGGCAAGGGCCGTCGAGCGTGCTCAGATCGTTTTGCTGGCCGCTATGGGAAAACAGGACCTGGAGATTGCCGAGGAGCTATCCGTTACCCCGCGAACCGCAGCTCGCTGGCGCATTCGCTACCTGAAAGCGGGAATTGACGGCCTGAAGAAGGATGCGCCGCGTCCCGGACGTACTCCCATCTTTACACCAGAGAAGATTCGGATGGTCGTCGAAAAGACCACTCAAGAAAAGCCCCCGGATGCCACCCATTGGAGCACTCGCAGCATGGCGCGTGCGATGTCCATGAGCGAAGCCACCGTCCGCCGCATCTGGCACAAACACGGTTTGAAGCCGCATGTGGTGAAGACCTTCAAGCTCAGCAACGATCCGCAATTCATCGAGAGGCTGGAAGATATCGTGGGGTTATACCTAAATCCACCGGAGCATGCCCTGGTCCTGTCCATCGATGAGAAGAGCCAAATTCAAGCTCTGGATCGCACTCAACCAGGACTTCCGATGAAGAAAGGGCGAGGTGAAACGAGGACTCACGATTATAAGCGCCACGGTACGACCACGCTGTTCGCCGCGCTCAATGTCGCGGATGGAAAAATCATCGGCACCTGCATGGATAGGCATCGCCACCAAGAGTGGCTAAAATTCCTGCATCGGATTGATGAGCAGACCCTGGCTGACAAGCAATTGCATAATTGCTGACAACTACGCGACGCACAAGCACCCTCGA
>MNIJ01000047.1:17659-20924 GCA_001919715.1 Acidobacteria bacterium 13_1_20CM_58_21 | reverse complement strand
AATGTGCGTGCTGATTACATCAAGGCTTGGTGGAACGTTGTCAATTGGGACAAAGCCGCGGAGCTTTACGATGCGGCGAAGAAATAGTTTCTTCCGTTCGTTTCCCAAAAAAAGAAAAGGCCCCCGGTGGGGCCTTTTCTTTTTTTCTCAAGAAGTGGGATGGAATCCGAATTAGGCCATCAATTGCCGTTTAGCCAGCGGAACCATTGACACTGCCCGCCCCGGCGGTGGATAGGTTTTTGCCACTGGCGCGTATGCGTGTACGTCCCGTGTGGCCACCGGCATCGGCACTGGCATGCCACCAGCAGTTTGCCTAGAAGCCTCACGAACCAACTCCATGCGACCGCGCACACGGAACTTCGCAAGCAGCGATGAGACATGGAATTTTACGGTGCGCTCGGATAGATTCAGGTTGGAGGCGATTTCTTTGTTTGCGAGGCTCTTCATTAGGCCGGAAAGAACTTCTTCCTCCCGGCGTGTCAACTTCACTTGACTGCGGACCGACTTCCCGGCTTCCAAGAGCTTGTTTGCTTTCTCATTGAGGCCTTCGAGGACTTCTTCATCGGCCTGGACCATCACAACGTAATCGCTCGTTAGCTGCCCTCGCACCATGCAGTGCATGGCCAGCAGCCCGGCGGCCTGGTCTACAGGAAACCTGCCGTCTGGTCCGGCTTCGACATGAAAGTGGGCCACTCCAGTGCTCTTTTCATAGAAAAAGAAAACATCCCGGGGAAAAGCTGGCCGAGAATTTGTTAAGTGTTGCGGATGTTCAGTTCTGCGAATCACCTTCACATGCACCCCCTCCGAATGCAGCCTCGCGACGGATCGAAGCGTATTGAGTTTTTTCTTCTGCGCCTCTCGACGAGGCGTATCCCCCCCGTGGGGTAGACAGGTGGCAAGAAGCCCAAAAAAAGGTTGCGGCTCGGGAACCCTTACCCACTGAACGGCGGCCACCAGGCAGGAGCGCGGACTCCCTGAAAGTCCGCCTGAGGCACCTAACCCTCCGTCCCTGCAAACATTCTTCCGAATGGAAGGCTTATGCAACTTACTCAAAAATTGGGGGCTTACGCCAGGTTTCGGACACCCAGGAATTCATTTGATGGTAGGAATTGCACGGTTGGAGAATTTTTTCCCTCTCATCCACGGAGGGTCCAAACGGCGGGAGAGTCGGTAAAGCCAGGAAGTTGTTCTAACCCTTGTCGCAAAGGGGCCAGGCCCAGCACACCGCAATTGAGGATCTCACAATGGAACTATGCGCGTTTGCTCCGGGCTAATCAATTCGTATGCCATACTCCGCCAGCGAATTTTCCGTGTGATCAGAGAGTTCACAAAATTTACGGCGTAGAGGAACGGGACGAAGACCGCTAGAATGACATAAATCCAGGCCTGCCCGGTGATCTGGGATCGCTCGGCGGGGAGGGCCTCGGTCACACCCGTGAGCCGGATGGAGTTCCGGATCGCGGAAAGTAGAACAGGAAGAACAGTCAGGGTGGCGATGTGAAAGGCGGGTCGCTGCTCGAAAAAGTCACTCAGGATCAGAAACAAGCCGAGCGAAAGCGTCACGCAGTACAGAAGATGGGTGGCGGCTGCAGGCACCCAAACCCTCTGTGCGTAAACGCGCGTGATCAGGATTTGCCGGTTCGTGAATTCCAGCAATCCGCGGAAATCGGATTCGACGTAAGAAAGCGTTAAGCACTCCGGTAAGAAAACAATCGAGCGATTGTTACGCTCCAGCGCGCGCGTCAAGGAATAATCGTCGCTGACCGAGTTTCTCCACTCGTCCATGACACCCGACCGTTCGAAGATGCTCCGGCGAATCGCCGTGCCGCCGCCCCAGCAGAGATTCTTCCCTTTCTCGCTCAGCATGGTGACTACCGGGGCATTCCACGCGGCGAGGAGCGCGGTCGGGAGGTTGCTCCGATTGGGCATCAGCCAGCGCATGGTGGTCGTCGCGCCGATCCTTACATCACCCAGCGGCGCCACGAGGCGATGCAGCCAGCTTTTACCGGGACGCCCGTCGGAATCGGTGAAGACCAGTACTTCAAATTCCGGCGGCAGTTGTTCTAGGGCAACCCGCAAATTGTTCACTTTCTCGCCGGAGTTGCTGGGAATCCCTGCGATGATCACCTGGGCTTTCACCCTCGAATTCGCGGCTATCCGTTCGACCATGCTGCGCGCTGGATCGGAGCCCGAGGCGAGAATAAAGAATATCTCGTAATTCTGGCGGTCGAATTCGGTAAGCGACAAAAGATTACGCTCCAGCCCGGGCTCCATGCCTTTGCAGGGACAAAGCACGGCTACACGCGGCGCGTAGAATCCTGGATCCATGCGCAGGCGCCGCCGCAGGTAGTCGAGCCACTGCAAACCTTGCCCGATGAGGTAGACCCCAAGTAGGATCTGCAAAAACGCGAGTAAATAGAATAGTGTCTCCACGCTCCTTGAGAATAGCAGAGGAACATTGTTCGCAGAGCGCCGTTTGAACGGTTAGAATCGCAGCGGTAAACGTCCGTTCGAAAGGAGAACAAAATGCCGCGAGTCGATTCTGGAATGGTGACATCAGCGCTCGAACTGCCCGGCTATCGGATTGTCCGGAATTTTGGAATTGTTCGCGGAATTATCGTGCGCTCGCGCAGCGTGATCGGGAATCTTGGCGCTGCGCTACAGACCATGGTTGGGGGAAACATCACCATTCTCACCAACCTCTGCGAGAAGACGCGCGAGGATGCTTTTGAACTTCTGTTGCAGCACGCCGGCGAGCACGGCGCCAACGCCGTGATCGGGATGCGCTATGACGCCACCGAAATGATGCAAGGCGTCACCGAAGTGCTCGCCTATGGCACGGCCGTCCACGTTGAGCGCATTTCCTAGGCCTTTCGCGGTCGGCCCCGCACCAATGGTAAAATCCCCTTCTCCCATGTTCTGCCCAAAATGCGGCACCGGTTTCCACGAGCGGAAGGTTCTGCTCCTCGTGTGGAGAAGCGGTCAATCGGGACACCGGCGCAACTTTGTTAGGGGATGAAGCTAGCCTCGAGGTGCAGCCATTGCACCTCCGATCCCAGTCCCGCGAAAAATTCCGCCACCACCTCATTCCCTGCGAACTCCAAGGACGCCCTCAAGCAGCAATCCAATTTCAAGCTCAGACCCCATCGGCGACGGCCGCCTTACACCAGGCCAGATCATTGCGGAGCGCTATCACGTTGTGGCACTGGCGGGCCGCGGTGGAATGGGTGAAATGTACCGGGGTTGGCGATGAAGAAGGGAGTGG
>MNIJ01000047.1:0-17621 GCA_001919715.1 Acidobacteria bacterium 13_1_20CM_58_21 | reverse complement strand
ATCCTGAGGCGCTACGGGTTGCTTGCGTTGGTCGTTGGCCTCGTCGTTCAAAATGTTCTTCCGGTATTTCCCCTCACGTCCCACCTCTCGCGGTGGTATGCGCCGGTCGGACTGGCGAGTATTTTTGTCATTGCCGCCGTCGACGTCTATGGCTTCTACACCAGTCTGGGGGGCAAACCGCTCTTCTCAGCGGCCGCGCTCGATAATAGACCGCGTCGGCCTCTCTTGGTGCTCAGCCTGCCCGGCGATCCTTTCCCAGCGCGAGTTTCGGGGGCACAAGTTGCGTCGCCAATTCCTCCAGGCTCGACAGTGTCTTGCTCGCAGCCAGCCGCGCCTTCTCCATGAATGACGAATCCAGCAAGAAGGCGCAACGGTCGACGAAGGGATGGTCCGTCGCTTCAAAGGGCTTGCGGCGGCGTCGCGTCTCGGTGGCACGCGCTAGCAACTCTTCGTACATTTGCAGGTCCCGCTGAAAATCGAGGGCGTCTCCCGCGTTCCAGCCCTGCTGCCGCGTCAGTGCGGCCAGAAACTTTCTGCGGAACACCGTGGCATCCCGCCGCAGCATGGGGCGCGGTTTGGATTTGCCGGCAGTCTGCGGCTCGTTGCAAACGATCGCCAGCGTCCGCACCGTCAAGGCCAGCAGCGCCTCTCGTTGCAACAGAGCCAGGAGATCACGGTAGAGCGAGGCGTGAACTTGTAGCGCCTGGCGGCCGTTCTCGACAACATAGGAATCCACAAAACGCGGCACGACGCGCTCGTGCAGCAGAGCGTCGGTAATGCGCCGAGCGAGTTGCCCAGGCTCTTCTGCTGAATTCTGTTTCTCAAGCGACATGTTCAACGAAACATGTTAGCAGGAGTCTCGTTCCGGGCCGCCCGGTGCCGCTCCGAAATGAAAAAGGCCCCGGCCAGGCGGGGGGGGCCGCATTCATTCCCTGATGCTCTATCTGTTTCTCAGTGAATCGCCCTGGGGCCCTCCGGGCCAACGCGCTTCTGTTTTGGCTCAGACTGCGGCACGATCGGAGGTGTCAGTGCCTCCCGTTGGAGCGCATGCTCAAGCACTTCGTCCAGTGTGCGGACATAGGTGATCGCAATGTCGCCGAGGATCTCCGGAGTGAGATCCGCCACCACATTCGGCTCATTGTCTGCAGGCAACAGGACTTCTGTGATCCCCGCCCGCTTTGCCCCGAGCACTTTTTCCTTCACGCCTCCGATCGGCAGGACCACGCCCGAGAGCGTCATCTCGCCGGTCATCGCCAGGCGGTTTTTCACTGGGCGTCCGCTGAGCAGGCTGACCAGCGCCGTCACCATTGCCGCGCCCGCAGACGGACCGTCCTTCGGCACCGCGCCCGACGGCACATGGATGTGAATGTCCTGTTTGCGGAAGAAGTCCGGATCGATGCCGTAACGCTCGCCATTCGCGCGTGTCCAAGTCAGCGCGGCGGTCATCGATTCCTGCATGACTTCACCCAGATGCCCGGTCATGGTGAACTGCTTACCGCCGCGCATCCGCGTAGCCTCGATGAAGATGATGTCGCCTCCCACCGGAGTCCACACCAGCCCCACGGCGACCCCCGGCCGCTTGACGCGTTCTTCGACTTCCTTCTCCGTGCGAAATTTTGGCACGCCCAGGAACTCGCGAACAATTTCCGGCGTAACGACCATTTTCTCGGTCTTGTTTTCGGCGATGCGCCGCGCCTGTTTGCGCGTGATCGTTGCGATCTCGCGCTCCAGGTTGCGCACGCCCGCTTCCCGCGTGAAGCTGTGAATGATTTCCCGGAGCCCCTCGTCGGTGAAGGCGATTTGCTCGTCGACTCTGAGGCCGTGCTCCGCGGCCTGCTTCGGGATCAGGTACTTGTGGGCAATGTGCAGCTTCTCTTCTCCCGTGTAGCCGGGCAATTCGATGATTTCCATGCGGTCCCGCAGCGGCTCGGGGATGGGATCCATCCAGTTCGCCGTGGCGATGAACAGGACCTTCGAAAGATCAAACGGCACATCCAGATAGTGATCACGGAAGGCGTTGTTTTGCTCCGGGTCGAGAACTTCCATCAGCGCCGAAGAGGGATCGCCCCGGAAGTCGCGGCCGAGTTTGTCGACCTCGTCAAGCATCATGACCGGGTCGTTCGTTTCTCCGCGCTTCAAACCTTGAATAATTTGTCCGGGCAGCGCGCCGATGTAAGTCCGCCGATGACCGCGGATCTCCGCCTCGTCATGCATACCGCCAAGGGCGATGCGCACAAACTTGCGTCCCAACGACCTGGCGATAGACTTACCCAGTGAAGTTTTCCCCACGCCTGGAGGGCCCACGAAGCACAGGATTGGCCCCTTCATGCCTGGCTGAAGCTTCTTCACCGCCAGGTAATCGAGGATGCGCTCCTTCACCTTCTGCAGATCGTAGTGGTCTTCGTCGAGAATCTCGCGCCCCTTGGCAATATCAATTTCCGAGCTGCCCGAGGACTTGCTCCACGGCAGCGAGGTCATCCACTCCAGATAGGTCCGCGAAACCATGTACTCTGCGGAAGCCGGTGTCATTTTTGACAGGCGCTTCAGCTCCCGGTCGCACTCTTTCTTTGCTTCGGCCGTCATGCCAGCTTCTTCGACCTTCTTGCGGAGCTCGTCGATCTCCTGCATCGAGTCGTCGGATTCGCCAAGTTCCTTTTGGATCGCTTTCATCTGCTCGCGCAGGAGGTATTCGCGTTGGTTCTGGCTGACCTGCTCCTGCACCTGCTCGTGTATTTTCGAACGCAGCTCCAGGACTTCCAGCTCCTTCGAGAGCTCGCGGATCAATGATTCCAGCCGCTTGCGCACGCTGGGAGTTTCGATTAATTCCTGCCGCAGCAGCGTCGAAAGTGACGGCAACGTACCGGCGATGAAATCGGTCAGCCGGCCGGGATCGTCGATATTCATGGCCACCGATTGCAGATCGTCGGAAAGTTGCGGAGAATGGCTGACTACATCGCGGAAAAGGTCCTGTGCATTGCGCTGCAGCGCTTCGAGTTCCGTATCGGCTTCACCGATGATGTCCGGCTCAGCTTGCACGCGAGCCCGCAGAAACGGACGCAAGCCCACAAGATCAAGCATCTGGATGCGTTGCAGTCCTTCCAGGAAGATGACCACGTTGCCATTCGGCATTTTCACGGTCTTGTGCACTTTTGCCAGCGTGCCGACCTTGTGCAGGTCCGCCGCGGCTGGATCCTCTACGCGCGGATCGAGCTGGGCGACCACTCCCAACATCTTCTCTTCGCCTTGCAGAGCATTCACCAGCGCCAAAGAGCTTTCCCGGCCCACGGTCAGTGGCAGGACGGCACCCGGAAACAGGACGGTATCCCGAACCGGCAGGATCGGTAGAATCTCTGGTACTACAAACTTTTTCTCAGCCATTCGTTCCTCCAGAGCCGGGGGCAACCAAACGTCTCGCGCTCACCCATCTTAGATGCTGCCAGGCCAGAAAGGGTGTAAAAAAGTATCGTTGTTGCTAGCATAAAATCTTAGCACATTACGCTCATATTTATACGTCATTTCAAGCTCTCTTTCCACTACAATATAACTCTTTTGTATTCAATATATTACTAGATATCTTGAGTACTGCCTAGCTAATCTCGCATCCGCTACCGGCCGAAAGCTAATTTTTTCAGCCCTGCCTTCCCTTTGACGCAAACCTCTCCAGCACGAATCTTTCCGCTTCCGCGCGGGTCTTGATCTGACCCTCCAGTTGCGCGTCCTCTAGGGCCTCCAGGATCTCGCTGAAAAGTGGGCCCGGCCTGAAGCCCATATCCTGCAAATCGTCTCCCGTCAGCAAGCGCTCCGGCCGAACCCGCTCGGGCGGGGTCTCGACAAGGAATCGTCGGACGAACTCATAGGAATCGAGGTGCCCGTGGCTGGCAAGACAGTCGAGCCGGTGCAAGGCCAGGTGTTCGTCGAAGCGCGGGAGCCGCACAAACTTCTTCAGCGTGGAGGTGCGCATCCCCTCGACCGCCCCGAACTTCATGTGATTGTCCACCAGCGCCAGGATCTGCTCGGTGTCCTCGTTGGAGAAGCGCAACCGCCTGCAGATGGCCTCGGCCATGCGCACGCCGACTTCTACGTGATTGTTGAAACGAATGCGGTCCCCGGTCTCGGCGGCGGATTGGAATGTCGGAGGCTTGCCAACGTCATGAAGAAGGACGCCCCAAGCCAGCGTCGGTCGAGTGCCCGCCGGAAGTCCTTCGAGCATCATGAGGGTGTGAATCCACACGTCCCCTTCTGGATGATATTGCGAAGGTTGCTGGACGCCTTTCATCGCCCCGATTTCAGGAAGAACTCTCTCTAGAAGCCAGGTTTCGTCCAGTAGTTCGAACGCTCGCTTGGCTGCGCCCTCGGTGAGAAGTTTGGTGAGTTCCTCGCGGAGGCGCTCTGGAGAAACTTGGTGTATCTCCTCGACGTGGCGGCGTACCGCCCGAAACGTTGCGGGTTCGATTTGGAAGCCGAAGCGTGCTGCGAAGCGTACCGCGCGCATCATGCGGAGTTTGTCTTCCGCAAAACGCCGGTCGGGCTCGCCGATGGCGCGGATGACTTTGGCTTGGAGGTCGGCCCGCCCGCCCACGAAATCGAGCACTTCCCCCGTGTCGTGCGGCATCAGCAAGCCGTTGATCGTAAAGTCGCGTCGCCGCACATCTTCCTGCGGAGTATTTGCGTAGACCACACGGTCCGGGTGGCGGCCATCACTGTGGCCCACGTCCGAGCGGAACGTGGCAACTTCGACCTTCAGACCATCACGCGGAATCAAGATCACTCCGAATTGTGCACCGACTGAAACGCTCTCAGGGAACAGGCTTGCCACCTGTTCCGGCTTGGCATCGGTGGCCAAGTCGTAGTCGGCGGGCTCCCGGCCGAGCAGCAAGTCGCGCACACACCCTCCGACAAGCAGGGCCTGATAACCGTTGCGGCGAAGGGTGTCGCCGATCGAGTTGGCCAGTTCGCGTGGCGTCACGCTGTGATTATGCGACAGTCGGGGCCACCAAGGGGGGCTGTGTGTCAGAGAGTTTCGGCCCGGCTGCGAAAGACCAGGCAGGTAATGTCATCGGACTGGCGCGTGGCGCCCACGAATTCATCCACTCGTTTCATGAGGAACTGCAGCGTTTGTTGAGCATCCCAATCCGGCAGATTGCGCATGGCGTTGAGCCAGCGAGCGTTCCCAAATTCTTCTCCCCCTCCATTGAAGGCCTCCACAACGCCATCGGTAAAAAAAATCAAAGCGTCACCCGGTTTGAGCTCCAGGGACGCGGTCTCGTAATTGGTGGCGGGTCGAATGCCCAGCGGCAGGCCGCCGGCTTCCAGGGTTTCCAGAGTGCCATTAGCGCGGCGGAGAATCGGTGCGTTGTGGCCGGCGTTCACATAGGTAAGACGCCGTGAATTGGGATTATACTCAGAGAGAACCGCGGTGGTGAAGCGCAGGCCGTTTAGACTATGCGCGCAGGCATAGTAATTCAGCCGCGCCACGAGATCCACCAGCGGAACATTTTCTCCCGCGATCGTCCGGAGGCTGGCTTGCAGCGTGGCCATGAGCAGCGCGGCAGGAACGCTCTTACCGGCAACATCGGCGATAACCACCATCAACCTATCCAGTGCGGCCGGATTCGGATAAAAGGCGTCGTAGTAGTCGCCCGCCACGGAATTTTGCGGGCGTGTCGCGAAAGCAATGTCCGCGCCCGCCACTTTTGGCGGTTCCGAAGGTACCAGCCAGCTCTGGATCTCTCGTGCGATCTCCAAGTCACGCTTCATCGTGACTTTGTCGGCCAATTCCAGGGAAAGAAGCAGCAAAAAGAGAAGCGCCGCCATGGCTTCGAAATTCATGTCGAGCGCGACATTTTTTTCAGAGTGAAATTTGATTCCCGACATCACCAGCATCGCGAACGCCACCAGCAACAGGACGCGCCGGGCAGGCGTCAGCTTCATCAGCAGAGACCAGAAGAGTGTCTTGGCAATGCCGAACAAGCGGCGGAGTCCCCGCTGGCTTTCGAGCCCTTCGGCCTCTTTCATGTAGAAGCCGTAGCTCGCGCGTGCATCGGCCGTGAATTGCGACCACAGCTCGTCAAGCTGACGGCCTTCGCTGATGCGCTGCCAGAAGGAGCGCATGCGGTCCAGCAGGCCCTCGCTCGAACGCAAAGATGACACACCGGGAGTGAGAGGCGCGCTCATGGAATGGGTCGCAAGAAAGATTGATTATAGGACATTCGGGAGTCGTTTCGCCGTTGGTTAGAAATAGTCGCCGTCCTGCCGCGGCTGTTCCTCCCGCGAAGAAGAAGCGCCCTAGCCTGCTGGCCAGGAAATCATATCAGGAGTCTTCACGGTCGTCGCCCGATTGATCCCGATGAAGCGATGCGCCAAATTGCAACTTTCCAAAACCGAAGCGGTCACGGAGCCGGTCCGCGGCGCTGGTAAGTTTGTCCTGTTTTTTTCTGCGCTCCGCATCCAGCAAACCGAGTTGCTCGCCGCCGTGAGCGAGTCCGCTGAGGCTGACGCCCAGCAGTCGGACTTTTCTTTTTGCATCGCGGTTCAGTCGAAACAGTACTTGCAACACAGCAAAAATGTCGGAATCGAGCCGCAGCGGTTCCGCGAGCGTTTTCGAACGAGTGTGGGTTTCGAATCCCGCATAACGGATGGTCAGCGTGAGTGTCCGGGCCGCCAGGCCCGCTTCGCGGAGCCTCTTGCATGCTTTCTGCGATAAATGGCTGAGCATCGCGGACATCGCGTTCGAATCGTCCGTGTCTTCGCCGAACGTGTGATTGTGCGAAATCGATTTCGGCTCGGCATCAATCACGAATTCGTAGGTATCGCCGCCGCGTGCTTTGCAGTAAAGCGCCGTCCCCCACTGGCCAAAAATGTTCTCCAGTTTTTCCTGCGGAAGGGCGGCGATCTGCTCGACCGTTTCAATCCCCAGCACTCGCAGCGCTCTCTCGGTGACTTCGCCAATGCCGGGAATCTTTCGAACCGGAAGTGGCGCAAGAAACCGTTCTTCACGGCCGGGTGCAACCCAGAGCAAACCGCGCGGTTTGGCTTGATCCGACGCAACTTTCGCTACCAGCCGCGTCCTAGCCAGTCCGCCGGAACACGGCAGCGCCGTCGTGCGCGTGATGGCTCGAAGCAACTTGTCGGCGGCGGCAAGAGGTGGTCCGTGCAGGCGCCCGGTGCCCGCGAGATCGAGATAAGCCTCGTCAATCGAAACCATCTCGACGCTCGGAGAGAATTGTCCGAGGATGGTCGCAATTCGGTCGCTCCACTCCGAATATTTTTCGTGGTGGCCGTCAAGGAAAATGGCGTGCGGACACAGCCGCCCAGCCGTTCGAAGCGGCATCGCGGAGTGAATCCCGAATTTCCGCGCTTCGTAACTGGCGGCAGAAACCACGCCGCGCTGGTCCGGGCGCCCGCCGACCACCACCGGCTTGCCGCGAAGCTCCGGCCGCTCGAGCAATTCCACGGAAACGAAAAACGCGTCCATGTCCACGTGCAGAATGCACGATGGCTCTTCGTTCGAAGCCGATTTGAGCGGGTCGTGCTTGGCGCGGAATCGCGCGAGGTCCGGCATGCCCCTAGCCTACGCTGTGGCTTGGTCCGCTACAACCGTTCGGCAGCCAGGACCCGAGGGATTCCCGCGAGGTCGTTGGTTACCCCTACATTTGTCCAGGCGGGTGCGTCCAGGAGTGGTTGGACAGCGGGTAGGCTGTTGTGGCCGAGTTCCAGGACCAGGATTCCGGCTGGCTTGAGATGCGCGGCGGCTTGCGCGATGAGATCGGCGTAGAGTTCGTAGCCGTCTTCGCCGCCATAGAGAGCGATTTCTGGTTCATGATCGCGGACCTCGCGCATGAGCGTTGCGGCTTCGCGGCGGCCGATGTAGGGAGGATTGCTGGCGATCAGATGGAAGGAACCTGATTCGTGGGGGGCGGCCTTGCCGAGCAGGTGTGCAGCTTGCCGCGGACCTGCAATGGACACTCGTTCGAGCAAGTTGGATTCGATGAAATGGATGCGATGGGAGACGGAGTGATGTTTGGCGTTGCGTTGCGCGACGGTAAGGGCGGCACTCGAAATATCCGTCGCGTAAATCGTCGCGCTCGGCAATTCCTTGGCAAGCGCGATGGCGATGCAGCCGGAGCCAGTCCCGATATCGGCGACTTGCAGGCCTTCGCCAGTGAGCGCCTGTTTGCGGCCGGCGCGGCGCTGGCCAACCGCGAGGCGGTCGAGGGCGACTTCGATGACGTGCTCGGTTTCGGGGCGAGGAATCAAGACATCGGGCGTGACTTCGAGCTGGAGTCCCCAAAATTCCTGCTGGCCGGTGAGGTGTTGCGTCGGTTCGCCTCGCGCGCGGCGCGCAATGAGTGCGAAGAAGCGATCGGCGTCCACGCAGGAGACTTGCTCTTCGGCTCGGGCGTAGAGCCAGGTACGCTCGCGGCCAAGGACATGAAGCAGCAGGAGTTCTGCGGCGAGCGTGAAAGAGGGCACCTTGGCCTCGCGAAGTTGGGCAAGCCCTTGCTTCAGCGCGGTGCGAACATCAATGTGTTTTTCGCCGCCGCTCATTGCGGCACGCGGTTAGAAAGAACGGAAAGAATTAGCCTGGAGGGCCTCCCGAGCAGGTCGGGACGGGCGCCGACAGAGCGGGGAGGGAGAAGGAAAAACAGCAGAAATAAGAAAGAATCGTGCATCGCTTGCCATTTCACAGAGAGTCGCAACATTATGCGCTGGCGAGCTCCTGCTGAAGGCGCTCCGATTCATAGTGCGAGACCAGGCCATCTACAAGCGGAGCGAGCTTTCCATCCATCACGTCGGTTAGCTGGTGGAGCGTCAAGCTGATGCGGTGATCGGTGACGCGGTTTTGCGGGAAATTATAGGTGCGGATCTTTTCGGAGCGGTCGCCAGTTTTGATCTGCCCGCGGCGCTCGGCGGAGAGAGCGGCCTGGCGCTTCTCCTGTTCCTGCTCGTACAAGCGGGCGCGGAGAACGCGCATGGCTTTGGCGCGATTCTTGATCTGCGACTTTTCGTCCTGTTGGGAAACGACCAGTCCGCTGGGGATATGCGTGATGCGCACAGCCGAATACGTGGTGTTGACCGACTGTCCGCCGGGGCCGGAGGAGCAGAAGGTATCGACGCGCAGGTCTTTCGCTTCGATTTTGATGTCGATTTCGTCGGCTTCGGGGAGAACCGCGACGGTCGCGGCCGAGGTGTGGATGCGGCCTTGCGTTTCCGTGGCGGGAACGCGCTGGACGCGGTGCACGCCGCTTTCGTACTTCAGTTTGGAATAAACTTTTTGCCCTTGAATCGCGGCGACGACTTCCTTGAGGCCGCCGAGCGAGGAAGGAGAGCTTGCGAGGACTTCGACTTTCCAGCCCTGCGTTTCCGCGTAGCGGGAATACATGCGGAAGAGCTCCGCGGCAAAGAGCGCGGCTTCATCGCCTCCGGTGCCGGCGCGGATTTCCACGATGACGCTCTTTTCGTCGTTGGGATCTTTCGGAAGGAGCAGGAGTTTCAATTCGCGCTCGACCACTTCCTTGCGGGCGGTGAGTTCCTTTTCTTCCTCTTGCGCCATCTGCTTCATCTCGGAGTCTTCGGCTTCGAGAAACATCTGGTGGGTGCCGGCCAGATCATTTTCAATCTGTTTGAATTCGCGGTGCTTGGCGACGATCTCACCGAGCTCGGATTGCTGCTTGGCAATCTTCTGGAAACGCGAGGAGTCCGAGACGATCTCCGCAGAGGAGAGTTCGTGCGTGAGCTCGTCGTAGCGAGTGCCGAGCTGATCCAACTTCTCAGATAACGTCAATGCAGCCATGGAAAATCCTCAGGAAAATCGAGATTGGAAAAGAAGAATCGCGGCGTCCCAGAGTTGGAGCGGCGGGGAGTCAGCTAATAAAAGGTGGCGTACATCGATTTGCTCAATTCTAAGAATAACCCCGATGTCAAATTCACGCAAATCGACCCCCAGGCGATTGCTCTGCCATGAGGCGGTATACTACGATGCGGCTGGGTTGTTGGCGCCGCCTGGATCCGCGGTTTCTCTCGGGCTAAAAGGCGGCGCTGCACGGTTCCCTGTTGAGTCGATCATGAGCGAAGCGGTGCGAACCACTCTGCGGACGGACGCAGAGCCAACGCAAGAGACTGCACCAGCGATGGATGCCGGATTTTTGTGGGATTTCTGGTATCCGGCGGTGCGGAGCTCGGAGATTACGGGGCAGAGACTCCTGACCGCCATGCTGCTGGAAGTGCCGCTGGTGCTGGGACGCACGTCCGAGGGGAAAGTGTTCGCGATGCGGGATTCTTGCCCACACCGCGGGATTCCGCTCTCGTACGGACGACTCGACGGAAAAGTAGTGGAGTGCTGCTACCACGGGTGGCGGTTCGAGGCGTGCACCGGGCAGTGTGTCGAGATTCCATCGCTTTCCGGCCAGGACAAACTGAAAGTCGAACGCATCTTTGCGGGGCATTGTCCTTGCGAGGAACGCGACGGCTACGTTTGGGTTTATATGAATTCGCCGGGGACGCGGCTGCCGGAGACCATTCCGGCGGCGCCGGCGCTTACCGTTTTCAGCGGCAAATATACAATCACGCACCTTTCTTGCGAGCTGCCTTCGCATATCGACCACGGGATTATTGGATTGATGGACCCGGCGCATGGGCCGTTCGTGCACCAGTCTTGGTTCTGGCGGAAACGCGGAAGCATTCACGAGAAAGCCAAGTGGTTCGAGCCGATACCCAACGGTTTCCGGATGAGCCCGCATTCGCCGAGCGCCAATAGTGCACCTTACCGGTTGCTCAAGAAAATCACCGGGGAGCCAGTAACGACGACGATCGATTTCGTGCTGCCGAACATCCGCACGGAGGAGGATCGCAGCGGGAAGCTGTGGTTCTCCAGTCGCGCGACGGTGACGCCGGTGCGGCGGGACTTGTGCCGGATCGATTTCGTGGCGGCGTGGAATTTGTTCTTCCTGCCTGCCTCGATTTTCCGAATGTTTGGTAGGGTTTTTCTCCGTCAGGATCAGCAAACCATGATCCGGCAGGCGGAAGGATTGAGACACAATCCGCGGTTGATGCTCATCGATGACGCGGACAGGCCGGCGAAATGGTATTTCGCGCTGAAGGCCAACCTGATCGAGTCGCGGCGAACGGGCGCGCCGATGGTGCATCCCCTCAACGGGCCGGTAATGCTGCGGTGGCGGTCCTAAATAGCTCTCAGTTGTTATGCATAAGTTTGTCAGTAAGCTTCCCTGGAGGAAGGCTCCTTGCCCTGGAATCCCCATGTGATTTGATTCATCGAGGGGCTGGGACTAACCGCGCGAGGGAAGCACGCTCGCCTTCAAGCGGAGTATAGGTGCCGCACCGGTCAGCGGAGGTGGTCGAGGTCGAAGTCGAGGGTGACGGGATCACCCTCCGGCGGAAGCACGTCTGGGTGCTGTAACCGGCGTTGTGCTGGCTGGATTGCTGGACGAGTACAGCGAAAGGAGTGAAGCAAGTGACCGAGACAATGTGCGGACCGGTTTTCGGCGGCTCCAGAAACCTTGTGTATTTGTTGAGGAAAGTGGCCATGATTCGTCACGGCGCTGGCCGAGGAAATAGGCTTCGCGGACGGCCTGATCGGACAAGGGAGTGTCGAAGGCTAAGGAGGAGGGCGAAAGCAGCAAGAGCGCGAAGAGTATGGAAAACAGAGGTTGGTTAGAAACGCGCACGTGGAACCCCTTTCCTTATCGGAAGGGTAGCCATGCGTTTCGGTTTCGAGCGTTCTCGAGAGGGCCTGGAGGGCCGCTGCCGGGTATTCCGAGGCCGTAGACTTATTAGCATCAGATCCGTCGCTGGATGTTGGGAAAATCGAGCCAGACTTTGATGCCGCAGAAGTGGGAGCCTTCGGTGCAAATGGGGGTGGTGATGCCGGCGCGGATATGGCACGGAGGGCCAACGTAGCATGCGAGTTCGGGCTGAACTTCGCGAAGTTGGGCAATTTCGTCCATGGAGGCCTGATAGATTTCTTCCTGGGCGTTGAAGCAGGTACGCATGGTCCACTTGTGGATGAGATGGAGGAGTGAGCCGGATTCGTAGAGGCGGATGGACTTGGCGTTGGGGACAAGATAGAGCGCGATTTCCGGAGAGACGCCGCGATCGAGGAGTTCGTTCTTTGCCGTCCAGGCGTCGCGCATGGCGCAGTCGTAAATTTCTCTGGCGCGAGGATTATTGGCGAGGAGCTGGGGCGTGATGTAGTCTGGCTCGCGGGTGTCGGCGAGGGTTAGGAGAGGGCGCGAGCCCGGAACCATGCGATGGCGCTGGTCCTGGCTGTCGGCGGTGTGACTGATTTTCTTCGCGAAAGTGTAGTTGGCGTGCTGGAGAACACGCATGATCGGCGCGTGGACGCCAACGTTCAGGGTTTCCAGACGATAGACATTGCGCGCGGGATTCAAGAGGCGATCGATGGCTTCGGCGTCGGAGCATTGCGACGCGGTGAGACCAGCGACGGCGCGATAGGCTTCGGCCATCACGCGAACGGCGTTCGGTGAGTAATCGACGAGTATTGAAGTCTTGCCGTTGAGCTTGGCGTCAAATTCTCGGGCAAAGGCTTCGCCAGCGTTTACATTCGTCTGCGCGTTCTTCCATTCGGGCAATTCTTCGAGCGGCACAGTACCGAAGCGATCGAAAAACTGGACGTCGATTTCCTTTACGCGCGCGACCATCGCGCCGATGACGGCGCAGGCTTCGCTGGGCGTATCCGAGGCGGCGCTCATGCGCCACAAACGGTGGAGGACGATGCCGGAGACGGTGTGCACCATGGTGGTGAAGGCGGCGACGGGCAAAACGTAGCGGGCGATTTCGATGGCGCGCTTTTCGGCGGAGCGCTCGATTTTCTGGAGACGCTTGGGGTGAGACATCGGGCCGATGTGCCAGATGTCGTTGAGGATGGTGCGGGCGTCGGCGATCAGAAGAGAGGAAAGTTCGCGGTAGTAGTTCCAGGCGCGGGCGATGGCGGCTTCGTAGAGTTCCTTACAGCTTGCGTCGAAGAAGAGCGACGTGGGCGGAACGTAGGCTTGGGCGCGATCGAGGCGGACGTAACGCTGGCTTTGCTGCTCGGAATTGTAAAAGGGATGGGCGTGAAGGAAGGACCACACGAACTGGCGGCTGACGTTTTCAAGGCCAAATTCGAAATGGGCGTGCTGGTAGACGGTGTGATGGCCGCTATAGAAGGTGGCTGCGCCAATGTTGAGGCGCTGCTTGTCGGTGATTTCTTCCGGGCCGATGAGGCGGGGCGCATAGCAGGTGCGCGCCGCGGCAATGGCGGAATCGAAAGGATGAGCGAAGGCATTGCGGAGGGTGACGCACGGCGGGGCGGTTTCGATTAGTTCGCCGGGGCGCGCGCCATCAAACATGCGGGATTGAATAGCCACAATGGAACTTCATTGTACACGGGTGGAAGAGAGAGAGAAGTCGAAAGTCGAGAACCAAGACTTGAAAGTCGAGGGAAAAATAAAAACAACCTAGAGACGCTCGGGGACGCCGAATAGCCCCGAGAGGTTGGAGGAATAAATGCAAAGCGCCACGGGTGGGGGAAAAGAAGGAACACCAGGCCTGGCGGTCGCACAGAATTGGCGCAGGTTTACTTCTTGGCGGCTTCGGCCCTAGCGGCGGCGTCCGCATATTTCTTGGTGAAGCGCTCGACGCGGCCGGCGGTGTCAATCAGCTTCTGCTTGCCGGTGAAGAAGGGGTGGCAATTCGAGCAAATTTCAACATTCAGCCTGTCGCCCTTGATGGTCGAACGAGTCGTGAAATTGTGGCCGCAGGCGCAATGCACGGTTACGGTGTGATAGTCGGGGTGAATACCGGGTTTCATGAATCTCCATTCCTCGCGTCCGGTCTGCACGGCTCTCTGGCAAGGCCAGAAGACTACAGCCGCGTCGCTAGGTCGCCAGGCAATTCCTAATCATACGCGATGTGTCAAATTCTGCCAACCAGGGGATCAGGAGCAGCCGGAGGGCTTCTCTAGAAGGCCATAATGCGTGAGATTGAGCGTGGATTGATGCCCAAGGCGAAGGGGTAGGTTGAATTTCACATGCAAGGTACGTGGAGACGCCCCCGTGATTGCAAAAGAAAGAATTGTGGCCCGGGTTGGCGCTGGTGTTGCATCGTGAGGCCCACGGCCAATGGAGAGTTCGGCAAAAGATGTGGAGCGCGGCGCCGAAACCCTGAGAGTCGCGCAAGGAAACCGGACGGATTAGAAGTGCCAGCGGGTGACGGCGTCCGTGAAGTTCTCGGCGTGTTCATCCTGACCGAAGGCGAGTTGAGGAGTGACGCGGAAGACGCAACCCTCGGAGGCCATGAGAAGAGGCTCGACGTCGCCACCGTATTTGCTGTTGTAGATTTGAGCGAGTTGCTTCCAGATGGAACGATCCTTGATTTCTTCGGCGGTGCCTTCGAGGATGATGGCTTCGTCCGCTTTCTCGGTGCCGATGGCAACGTGCGGATCGCGGACGATATTTCTTGCTTTGCGGGTGCGCGGGCCGGTGCTGAACCAAAAGGCGTCCCGCCACCAGACTCCCCAAACAAGCATGAGGTGAGGGCGGCCATCGGGACGAGTGGTGGAAATCCAGTAGTTGTGCGATTTTTCCAGGCGCTCCAGAGCCCAGTGCCAGGGCTTGAGAACACTCAAGTCTTTCGAGGGATCTTGAACGGCATCGGGCCAATGGGGGCGGCTGGCCTTGGGTTCGATCATGGCGCGTCCTTTCGGGGCACGGAATTGCGGCCGAATTGTATCAGGCCGGGAGGGAAAGCAAGAGATGTTCTTGGTTCTTAGTTGAGGACAGGCCGAAGCAGTCGGCAGAATTTGCGGAGATGCTCAGGAAACGAAGGCGCATCCGACGCGGAAACCGACATGACCGGTCTGTTGCTTCCACACGGGTTTCAGATTCACGCGAACGGGCGGCAGGATAGGCACGTGTAAGACCGCCAGAAGATTTTCCGGAAGATCCTCGGGCGAATCCAGCTCCATTGCGACACCGCCAAAGCCAAGATCGAGGACACGAGCGCGCCGGGCGCCTGGGTCGCCAAGAACAGCATAGGCATTCGTACCGGTCATGGAGACCCGTTCGGCCTTGCGTTGGACGGCGAAGACCCGAGGTGCTGGGGCGAGATCCCCGGAAATCGCGGCGGAGGTTGCCGAGGCAGCTGCCTCGATGGTTGCTTCGGTTTTTTCAGGTGCACGCCGGGTTTCGATCGAAATCAGTTGTGGTGCGGGGGCAACGCGCTCTGGAGCAGGAGCGGCCGCAGCCTCGGGAGCAGACGGAGTCTTGGTCCAATCCGAGCCGTTGGTGGTCTTGTTGTGGTTTGCGTGTTTCAGGCGGTAGAGACGCTCATCTGCGACGCGAATCAATTGATCGGCTTGCTCAGCATCCTGGGGGAAAATCGCGACGCCGTGATCCATGCCTACGGTGACCTCAAGCTGCAGCGGTTGGAGCATCTCGGCAAATACCGTTGGGACGCGACGGCTCAACGCGAGCGCTTGCGGAGAATCCGTGTGCGGAAGCAATAAAGCGAATTCATCGCCGCCAATGCGGAAAGCCGAATCAGAAGTGCGCAAGGCTTTCTTCAAGGTAGCCGCGGCGGCGCGCAATACGTCATCACCGCGCGGGTGACCGTGCTTGTCATTTACTTCCTTGAAGCGGTGCAGGTCGAGGGTAACCAATCCCAGAGGCTGGCCATAGCGCCGCGCACGATTGAGTTCCTTTTCGAATATTTCAGCAAAGAGTCGGCGGTTGTGGAGACCCGTCAAGGGATCGGTCACGGCATCGAGTTCCAGCCTCTTCAGCTCGTCATACTCGATAAGGATGGGAACCCGAAGAAAACCGGAGGACGAAAGGACATCCGTGAGCGCGGTCTTCAGAGAAACCCGGCGACCCAAGAGATCGCTGAGCTCGCGGCGTCGCACCAGCATTTCATCCCAAACTTCAACACTTTGACTTTCGCGCAGATCGAGGTGCGCGATGGCACGGAAATATCGCTGGAGAAACTGGCCGCGCGCGCGCAGATCAAGGCTCTCGAGCGTATCGGCTAACAGCTCGAAATAAGAGTCCTCAATCGGCAAGCGCGGGGGCGCAGGGATGCCGGGGCTGGGCATATCCGGTATAGACCTAACTTCTGCCTATCCCCGCGGGGTTTGGGGAAAGCAAATCAAGCTTACTTCGATGATGTGGAGCAAGCATGAGTCCATTCGTGCTGGATCCCAGCAGGTCCACCCTGGGAATCTTACCTCCCGAATTGCGCGCGTATCCTATTACAAATTCGGGACATTAGGGTACAAAAAATGTAGCGCACTGGAGGCGGGCGAGTGCTAGGTAACAAAACTAACCCGAGTGAAGAAAACGCGAGGCAAGAAATTGCCGGTATTTACTCAAGTGGACGGAGGAACTCCAACCCAAATAGTTTCATCTCACCCGCCGACTCCTGCCGCAAGACCCTGGCTACGATCGGTGGAGTCTCGCTCGGAACAAGGCTAGAGGAGGCCGGCGCTGGAGCCGGGATAGTCAAATGGACGGTCTGATCAGGCCGAAGAATATAGGAGGAGGTAATGCAGGCGCCAGTGGAGCTGATATTGAGGGTTTTGGTGAGCTCGATGAACTCGGCGCCGGACACATCCCTCCCCCTCAGGAAGACGGGCACCTGTAAGCGGATCCGCTGCGAGCGTCGGGCTGAGGAAGTTTCCACGAGCTGCTTTTTCCTGAGTACGTCGGTGTACAAGTGCGCTCTCTATCTTAGTACGAAAGAACTAGTACGGACACTTGCATCTGGAATGCCAGAGAACGCAATCGAGAGACTCCAATAAGTTGTTTATTATAAGCTGATTGTAAGTACAGACCGTCGGCAACAAGTCCTCAGGACAAGGACTTTGCTCGCGATAACCACTTCCTTTCCTGAAATGTGCAAATGGAACGCTTTTACCATTGACTCTTCGAGGCCCCTCTGTAACGATGCCACCACGGGAAAACTTTTACCACTCTATCTCTGAGAGGCAGGTGAACTGATGGCGGGTCAGATTACGGTGCCTCCCATGTCGGAAGAGGGGAATCGGACGGTTCTCCCTCTCTGTTATGTCACTGCGCTGCTCGACACGATGGAAAAACCGCTGATCGTGGTGGAGCGTGGCGGAAATATACTAATGGTAAATTCGCGCGCAAGACAATGTCTGGAATCCCAGGGATACCCGGCAATCCAGGGTATGAATCTGTTCAGCGATCTTCTGCATGAGGAACCGCGGAAGATCTTCGACGAGATCGAAAAGGGGGAACACCAAGTGCACCTGCAGATACAGCGCGGGGAAACGAAATCCCGTGTGCGGGTCCAGTGGATGCCCCAACCCGACTGGCTGGTGCTGGAGATCGAAAACAAATCGGAAGCGCAGCCGCTGGCAGATCCTGCCACGCAACTCACCGTGCAAGATCTTCTGCAGGAACGCGAGATTACTTACCGGAATCTCCTGGCCGCCTATCTGAAATTACAAGAAGTAAACCGCCAGAAGACGGTGTTCCTGGCGTCAGCGGCCCACGAGTTGAAAACGCCACTCGCGGTGATCAAGGGATACTACGATCTTCTTCTGGCCGGTTCGCTGGGTCGTTTGACGGACAAGCAGCGGG
>MNIJ01000058.1 GCA_001919715.1 Acidobacteria bacterium 13_1_20CM_58_21 | reverse complement strand
TTCCTGGAGTCGCTGCCACCCTACGGGGTGACCCACGAACTGGCCGACGTCGCCCGGTTTCTCGATGCCCATGGTGATTCGAAGCGGCTGGGGGCCAAATCCGCAAGTTCCTCCTGAAGGGCCACGAACCAGAGAGGCTCGTAATGCGGGTTTGGAGAGACATGTTTCAAGTCAGCGTAGAAGAGAGTTTTTCGGCCGGGCACGCCCTGCGCGGTTACCGGGGCAAGTGCGAGAATGTGCATGGCCACAATTATCGCGTCCGCGTGACGCTCGAAGGGCCGCAGCTCGATTCCATCGGGCTGCTAGTGGACTTCACCCAGCTCAAGTCGAACCCTTCAAGACCGTGAATCCTTCGGCGGAAAACGTGGCCAGGTATTTTTACGACGAGGTTACGCGGCAATTGAAGGATCTGCCGCCGGGCGCGCGCGTTACGGACGTGATTTTGTGGGAGACGGATACCAGCCGGGCGCAGTACCGGCCCGGGGCCTAGGTGAAGACGGGTGAGCCGATGAATCGATCGTTCTTTATTATCATGATTCCTGCGCTGCTCGTGGCGGCTGGGTACATTGTTGTCCTGCGATACCTGGGAATGGCGCCGGGATATCCGCGGCTCATTGTGGCCATGATTCTTTTCTTCGGAACGATTTACTGGTTGTCGCGCCGGACAGGTCGCAAAGTGAATTCCAACCGGGCCTAGATCGCCAGGGCTGGGGCGCAGCAGGAAAAGCGGCGGCATGCCGCCGCACTCCAAAATGGTCATTACGGAAATCTTCAAGTCGATTCAGGGCGAAGGCACACGCGCGGGCCTGCCTTGCATATTCGTGCGTCTGACGGGGTGCAACCTCCGATGTACCTGGTGCGATACTGCGTACGCATTCCATGGCGGGAAGAAGATGAGCGTCGAGGAAGTTTTGGCGCGCGTGGATGAACTGGCGGGAGGCCGGGAAATGTCCGGCTCCGAAGCGGCTGTTCCGCTGGTGGAATTGACTGGCGGGGAACCGTTGCTGCAGGAAGAAATTTATCCGCTGGCGGAGAAGCTACTGGCTGCCAACTATATGGTCATGATTGAGACCAGCGGGGAGCGATTCATCGGAGAGTTGCCGCGAGAAGTCGTTAAGATTGTGGACGTGAAGTGTCCCGATTCGGGGGAGCCGGATACCTTCGAGATGCGCAATCTCCAGGCGCTGTCCGAGAACGATGAAGTGAAGTTTGTGCTGTCCACGCGGCGCGATTATGAGTTTGCACGCGATTTTATGTTGCAACACAGCCTGGCGCGGCGCGTGCAACAGGTTTTATTCTCGCCAGTCGTCGAGGATCCGCAAGGGAAATGGCCCGGTCTAGAGCCGCGCATGCTGGTGGAATGGATTCTGGCGGATCGTCTTCCCGTGCGGCTTGGACTACAACTGCACAAGTTCATCTGGAACCCCGCGACCAAGGGTGTCTGACCGGCCGGCGAAGAAAGATAGCGCGGAGACGCCCAGAGCGCAGAGAATTTATAAAGAGGCAGGCGGCCATCTGGAGGCTCGCGAATTGACCAAGGAAGCGATGAACGATCGAGCCAAAGCAGTGGTGCTTTTGAGCGGCGGGATGGACTCCTGCGTGAGCACGGCAATTGCGCGGGAACGCCAGGGGGTGTCAAACATCGCGTTGCTCCACGCCAGCTACGGCCAGCTCACCGAACAGCGTGAACGGCGCGCCTTCGACGACATTGCGAATTTCTACGGCGTGGGCCAACGGCTGGCCGTCGAACTCGATCACTTTCGAGCGATTGGCGGTTCCGCGCTCACGGACAAGAGCATTTCCGTTCCTGAAAATGAATTGGGTGCGCCGGGCCCCCGTGGCAGCGCGATTCCCGTGACCTACGTTCCCTTTCGGAATGCCCACTTTCTTTCCGTGGCGGTGAGCTGGGCAGAAGCGATCGGCGCAGGAGCAATTTACATCGGAGCGGTGGCGGAGGACAGTTCCGGCTATCCGGATTGCCGGCCAGAATATTACCGGGTCTTCCAGGAATTGATCCGCGCTGGCACGCGGCCGGAAACGCAAATCGAAATCGTAACGCCCGTCATCACCTTGAAAAAGAGTGCCATCATCCGGCGGGGCATCGAACTGGGCGCGCCGCTGCATCTAACCTGGTCGTGCTACCAGAACGAAGATACTGCTTGCGGCGCTTGCGATAGCTGCCTGCTGCGCTTGCGCGCTTTTGCCGAAGCCGGCGTGCCCGATCCCCTGCCTTACCGGCGAACGGTTTCTGCCGGGCAGTGAGCTTGGAATCGGCCCGCATGAGAGCGATAATGGGGCGCACACAACTCCGGGCGGGTCTCCCCGCTGAAAAAGGAGAATGGAGTATGAAGCGTTTTCATATGTCGTTGGCCCTTCTGGCCATGCTGATGGCTGGCCTGGCAGGCGTACTTGCACCGCGGGCTGCGGCCCAGACAGGATCGATTAGCGGCTCAATTATGGATGTGAATGGGAAGCCCTGGGCCGAGGTTGTCATTCGAACGCTAAGCGATCAGGGCGCCAAGCAGGAAACCAAGACGGATAGTGGGGGCAAATTTAGCGTGCTTAACTTGCGCTCAGGGATTTACACCGTGTTTGTGGTATTCCCGCCGCCCAATGACAAACAAGCACCCTACGAAGCCAAGTGCAGAGTACAAGGCGGTGAAGACGCGAAAGTAGATCTCAACTTCAAAGACATCGTCTCCAAACAGGGAGCCGAGGCGCAAGAACAGGTGAAGAAGGCGGAAGAGGCAAAAAGCAAAATGGAAGGACTCAAAACGCACTTCGCGGCGGGCAACGCTCTCATCGATCAAGAGAAACAGGCGAAGATTGAGCTGCTGAAGGCGCCCGCGGATCAGCGCGATGGGTTCAAGCAGAAATTGGTAGATCTTTCCGATCAGGCGGCCAAGGAATTCCAGGAGGCCGCCAAGAGCCTGGTGGAAAAAGATCCCAATGCCCACCTCGTGTGGTTCAAGCTCGGAGAAGCTTACGACACCGCGGGCCGCAACGACGATGCTGCTCAAGCCTACCAGCAGGCCATCGCCGCCAAGCCCGACGTGCCGGGGTATTACAACAACTTGGGCAACGTGCTGGCACGTTCGGGAAAGATCGACGATGCCAAGGCTGCTTACACGAAGAGCGCGGGACTTGACCCGCCGAATGCCGCAACCGCGTGGCGCAACTTTGGGATCAGCCTGTACAACGCGAATCGCCTGGGTGACGCCGTCGAACCCTTGCAGAAAGCCGCCGAGCTCGATCCAAAGAATGCCCAGACCTGGTATCTCCTGGGGGCTTCGCTGGTTTATAAGATGACCACCAAGAGAGTCGGCAACAAAGAAGAAGTGCAGTTTGCGCCGGGAACCATCGAAGCCTACGAAAAGGCGGTCGAACTCGACCCTAATGGAACCTGGGGCCAGCAGGCCAAGCAGGGACTCGAACAGCTCCAGTTGATGGCTCCGGGCATCGAAACCAAAGTCAATCTGAAGAAAAAGAAGTCTTGATCAAAGTTCAGACCGTCTTTACCACAGGCCGGTACCGCTCGGCGGGGCCGGCCTTTTTTTAGCTGTGCGTAAGCGTGCCGGTGATTTTGGTGCGGCGAAGCGACCAGGCAAAGACGCTCATCGAAAGCGGCAGTAGCACGGCCGCGAACAGAAGCAGAACGGCGAGAGGGCGCCAAAGGGCCGCGATGCCTGCTCCTCCGAGTAGTGACGCGCGCATGGCCTCCAGCGCGTAGCTGACCGGATTGAGTCGCGCGACGAGCTGCAGCCAGTCCGGCAAGATGCTGACCGGGAAAAGCATGCCGCCCGCGACGCTGGAAACTCCCAGGAAAAACCATTTGGCGGGATTGCCGCGCTTGAAAAGCAGAAGATAACCCGCTGAAAGAATCCCCAGCCCGGAAAATGCGAGCAGCGTGGCCAGGAGGACGGCGAAAACGGCCAGCCAATTCGCGGCGCGCAGCGGAAAGCCAAACAGCATTGCTCCCCACGCGACGTACACCACGATTCGCAGCGTGGTGGCGGCGAAAGGATAGATGGCCGAACCGGCCACAAAGACGGGAAGCGAAGTTTGCGTGACCAGGAGTTGTTCGAGCGTGCCGTTGTCTCGCGCTTCCTCCAGGCTGCGATCGAAGGTGTCCAGGGCGGCGTTGAGATAGTCAAGAAATACGAAACCGACGAGTGAGAACGCAAAATAACTGCCGCCCTGCGGCAAGGCATGCCGTAGCGCGGGCGTGTCCACGAAACGCCCCACGTAATAAAACATGGCAGCGCCGAACAGCGCCTGGATGGCTTCCAGCACGAATATGGTGCGATAGGTACGCGCAATGCTGAGGTCGCGCCAGAAGAAAAGCCACAACTCGCGGAGGATGCGGATCATGGGACGCGCTCTCCGCTGGATGTGGCTGCATGGTGACCCGTAAGGCGGAGAAAAACTTCTTCAAGCGAGGAAGCGCCGGTGCTCAGCTTAAGTGTGGAGGTTGTGTCGCAAGCCAGAAGGCGGCCAGCATGAATCACGGCCACGCGATCGGCGAGAAGCTCGACCTCGGGGAGAGTGTGGGAAGCGAACAGCAGTGAAGTTTGGCCATGGCGCAAGATTTCCGATTTCAGGAAGCGGCGAAACTCCGCGGCGGCGATGGCGTCGAGGCTGCGCGTAGGCTCGTCGAGCAACAGGACGCTGGGCCGATGGAGAAGGGCGCGAGCAAGGCTGAGACGCTGGACCGTGCCGGTGGAGAGCGTGCGCACCTGGCGGTCGAGCGCCTGGCCCAGTTGAAATTGTTCGGCGAGCTGTGAGATTCGTTGAGCCGCCGCTGAACTCGACAGCAGATTCAATTGGCAGAAGAAGAGCAGATTCTCGCGCGCAGTAAGCCGGGCATAGAAGCCGTGGTCCGTCCCAGAATGATAGCCCAGGCGCCGGCGAACTTGGCGCGACTCCTGGACGGTGTCGTGTCCCGCGACGCGCGCGTGGCCGCGAGTGGGGACAAGAAGCGTTGCAAGAATGCGGAGGAGTGTGGACTTGCCAGCGCCGTTGGCGCCGAGAATCGCCAGTGCCTCTCCTTCCTTAACTTCAAACGACACTCCGGCCAGTGCCACGGCCGTGGGCTTTTCAAATGGCTGGAAAAAAGTGCGCCAACCGCTGCGCGCGGGGGGAAACGATTTCGCGAGAGCTTCGACAGTGATCGCGGCTTCGGGCACCAGGAACCTTATAGCCTGTCTGCGGTTCGAAGACAATCGGGACTCTTTTTCGGTGTGCGCCAGACAGAGGAAGTCCTTATGTCCTGAAGTGCTGCCATCCTCCGGGCGGCGGAACTGCGGGCCTCGCCGTCCTGGAGCCGCACTGAAGCGGACGAGCACGCTGTTCGGCGTTCGATGAGGCGTTCTCCGCGCTGCGGCCGGAAGAGCCGGGTCCACAAAACGTGTGTAACCGCGAGCCCAGGCGAGAATAAAAAGGCCCCCACAGGGTCGGGGGCCTGGGCGACGGATCAGTTTCGGTTAGATGCTGGTGCGACGCGAGACCAGACGCTTGGGACGCGCGGCGGCGGCGGGCAACTCAACCGCAAGGGAGATCTCACTCTTGTTACGCAGAACGCCCAACTTCACCGTTCGATCCTTATCATCGCGCTTGGCCGAGAGCTTTTCGCGAAGGTCGCCGACGGTGCGAATGCGGTCGCCGTTCAGAGAGGTAATTACGTCGCCCGCTTTCACGCCGGCCTTTTCCGCGGGGGAACCGGAGTTGACATCGCGAACCAGTATGCCCTCGCCATCGGGAGCACCGAAGAATGCGCCCAGCTGTCCGCTGAGATCTTCGGCGTCAATGCCCAGCCGGGGCTGGCCTCCGGCGAGCATGGCGCCGTTCCATTCCATGGGGGGAATTTCCGGGATCTCGGGCATGCGGAAAGCGAAGGTCCCGGGGCTCGGCGTCACCATCTTCATGGCGTGGTGACGCTCTTCGGATTTGCCGAGCGTTGCGCTAATGGCCTGTGTGCGTCCATCGCGCCACACGGTGAGCTGGATGCTGCGGCCCGCAGGAATCTCATGAATCATGCGGCGAAATTGCGCCGCGCCTTCAACGCGCTGTCCGTTGATTTCCGTCACCACGTCATTTTCCTTGAGGCCTGCCTTGGCTGCGGGACTGTCCGGAACGATTCTTCCGAGGACCACGCCGCGCTCGGCGGAGAGCTTCAGTTCCTTGGCCTTGTCCGCCGTCACTTCATGAGTTTCGACGCCGAGCCAGCCGGAGCCGTCGTCGGCGATCACGATATTCAGATCATCGGCTGCCACGCGCGGCAGGACTTCGGGATCCTGATTCTCCTCCTCGACAGCCTGCGCCGACTCCTCGAGCGCGTCCGTGACAGCGAGTTCTGCCTCTTGAACTTGCTGGCTCTCGAGCTGCGCCTGTAACTTTGCCTGCAGCTCATCGAGCTTTTGCTGCAAGCGCGTGACCGTCGAGTCCTCCGGCTTTTGGGCCCTGGCGGGGCTGGCGGGCAGAGCGACCAAGGCCAGCCCGAAGGCGGCAGCCCCACCAATCGTAAACAAATTTCGCTTGTTCATTTTCGTCCCATCCTCCTAGAGCGGTTAGACGCGGACAAAGGAAAATCGTCAGACGGTCGACCGCAGAATGACCACGCGAATTCCGCCATTCACGGTGCGCAAATGAATCGGAGCGCCGCCGCGTCCCAATTTGCCATGCATCTCCCGGGGACGCTGATTACTCTCCATGGTGATGGGGAGTTCGGAAGAGAAGTTTCCATTCAGGCAGCGAGCTTCGACATCCGCCTGCATGTCGGACGGTACGGCGAGCACAAGAGAACCGTTCGTGGTTTCCGCGGTGGCGCCGGTTTTGTCCGGGAGGTGCGCCAACTCCAGGTGCACATTGCCATTCGTTGTGTGCGCATGAACGTTCCCGCCGGCTTCGAACACTTCGATATTGCCGTTCACGGTATGCAGGTCTTCCACGCTTTCGACGCCGGCAACGCGCAGGGTGCCGTTCACCGTGCCGATATGCTCCACGCGCGCGCTGTGCGGCACGTGGATGGTGTATTCCACGGCCACTTCCACGCCCTCATTTTGCGGATAGCGAGTGGCGATGGAGATGGCGTCCGGCCGGGCGTCCACTTGAATGGAAACACGCTCAAGATCGGACTCCTTGTGTTTGGCGGTCTTCACCGCGTGGACTTCAATCTCGTTGCGGTCCCAGCCTTGCACGTCGACAGTTCCGTTGACGTTTTGCAACTCCAAAGAACCGCCGGGCTGAAGCGGATAGGATTGATTGAACTCCTTGCTGACGGCGAAACCGGGGACGGCTCCAACCATGGCCAGAAGCAATACATACAGAGCAGTCGCGCGGAGAGCTGGACGAGGCATAACGTTTTACCCCCTTTGAGTAGGTGCTACCCAACAAAACTCGTTTGCGCCGAGACTACGCCGCTCAGTGCAACTGAAAATTAAACGTCACCGTCGAAATCACTTCGACCGGTTTGCCGTTAATCGAGGCCGGTCTTGCCCGCCACTGCTTCACCGCAGCGATGGCGGCATCGGAGAGCGCCGGCTCGCCTTCCAGCAGTTTCTGCACCTCGACGCTGCCGTCTTTCTTCAGCCGGACCTGGAGCTTCACGATGCCTTGCAGGCCAGCGCGTTGGGCGAGCGTCGGATAGGAAGGCTTTGGAAAATTGACCAGCCGCCTCTGGAAATCGTCAGGATCCTCGGTGATGCCACCCCGGAATGTGATTTCCAAATTCACCAGCCAGCTTTCGAGCCAGTCGGTCTTAGTTTCGGAGGGAGCCGGCATTTCTGTGGGGATCGATGAGCTCGATCCTGGTCCCTTGGAGAAGGACACCGCCTCAAAACCATTTTCCGTCAATCTCTTATTGAGGCGGTCCATCTGTTCGCGGATGAGCGATTCGTGAAGAGCAACCTCCGAATCCAGGAACTGGAGACGAATCTTGCCCGCCGTGGTTTTCAATTTGAGCGGGGCGCCGCCCCCGTTCAAGACTGCCATGGCGTGTACCGGTCCGGAACCACTAGTAGGCCCCTGCATCGTCAAGTGCAGCGCGGGATCCGCTTCGATGCGGCGCTCGCCTCCGTTGGCCACGGTGGCGTCGATATTCGCGGCGAGATTCCGCGGCAGAAACACGACGATGTCGCCGGCGACGGAATTGAGCTGCGATGCGCCCGCGAGCCGCACGTTTCCGCCTCCGGAAGGCGAATCTGGATTAATCCAGGCGGTAATGGTGCCGCCGGAGGTGGCCGCCTGCAGGGCACCGGCTACGCGAGTCAGGCAAATGCTGCCGCTGCTCGATTCCAATTCCATCGGACCGGAAACGTACATGACGCGAATCCCGCCTCCGCCGGTCTGGGCGTGCACCGAGCCGCGCACTTCTCCGAAATCGATCTGCCCGCCACCAGTGCGTACGCTGACGAAATTCCCAGCACGAGCGACGGTGATGTTGCCGCCAACCGTTTCCAGTTCGGCGCGCCCGCCGATTTGGCCGGCGCGGATGTGCCCGCCTCCGGTGCGCAGCGCAGCATCTCCCGAGATGTTGCCCACGTTAATGTGGCCGCCTCCGGTGAAGGCCGTAAGGCCACCAGCGACATCGAGAACCTGGATGTGTCCGCCTTCTGTCTCCAGTTTGGCGGCGGAGCGCCCCAAGGAAGCGTCGCGGAGTCCCGAACCACCGATGCGTCCCATCTTGATGTTTCCGCCCTGAGTGTGAAGTG
>MNIJ01000050.1 GCA_001919715.1 Acidobacteria bacterium 13_1_20CM_58_21 | reverse complement strand
GCTGCGAAATATAACGAGCGGCCTTCGCTCCCTTTTCCGAAAGGAGCAGGTCGACCGGGAGTTGAATGAGGAGCTGGGCGCCTACTTGGAGATGGAAGTGGCGGAAAAGATGAAACAAGGCATGAGTCGCAAGGATGCCCTTCGCGCCGTTCGCCTGGAGCACGGCGGCCTTGAACTTGCAAAGGAAGTCGTTCGCTCTGCCGGCTGGGAATCCTTCGTGGAGACGTGTTGGCAGGACTTGCGTTTCGCCGCACGCACCCTACGCAAGTCGCCCGGCTTCACTGCTGTCGCGGTGCTCACGCTGGCTCTCGGCATTGGGGCCAACACCGCGGTTTTCAGTTTGGTCGACACAATTCTGTTGAGAATGCTTCCCGTTCGCGACCCTGAGCAGCTCGTGGAGCTGACGCACACTGGAGGAGGAACACTTAGCTATCCGTTCTTTGAGTCCGTCCGGGACCGCAACGGGGTGTTTTCAGGAGTTTTGCTGCTTTCTGCGGGGCGTCTGGCCGCCGGTGCTCATTTTGATGGCGCTGATCTTGGTGTAGTTCATGTGTCACAGGTCTCCGGCAATTATTTTGAAGTGCTGGGTGTTTCGCCGGTGATCGGCCGCGTCCTTACCGCCGAGGACCGGGATACCTCGAACGGGGCTGTCATCAGTTATGGGTTTTGGCAGCGGGCCTTTGGAGCCGATCCTTCAGTGCTAGGCAAGACCTTGCAACTGGGACCAGACTATGTCTGCACGATTATGGGTGTAGGTCCGCCGAATTTCACGGGAGTTGCCACGGGACAGCCGATGGACGTTTGGGTTCCGGCGACTCCTTCAACGAATCCTGTCGCTTTCATGTTTCGTCTGATCGCTAGACGAAAGCCGGGTATCTCGCAAGCCCAGGCACTTGCCAACGTGCAGGTTTTAGCGCGCCAGTTAAGTCTCGAATGGAAATTTGAGGGGCCGTTGGGAGTCGAACTGACGGCGGCCGGCAGTGGACTAACCCAATTGCGACGGCGGTATACGCGGCCGCTGCTCGTGCTGATGCTCATCTCGGCGTTGTTGTTCTTGATGGTGGCCCTGAACATCGGGAATCTTCTATTGGCGCGAGCATCAGCTCGCCAGCAGGAGGTCGGAGTACGGCTGTCCCTGGGCGCGAGCCGTTCGCGTTTGCTAAGACAACTGCTGACTGAGAGTTTCATGTTGGCCGGGGCCGGTAGCGCACTTGGCCTGTTGCTAGGGCCTGCTGCTTCGGGATTTCTGGTGCGCTTTCTTTCCTTGTCCATGGGCGCATACCAACTTCCTTTTTCACTCAACGGGCGAATGCTGTCGTTCACAGTTTTCATGTCCACTGCGGTCGTGCTGTTGTTTGGCATGGCCCCGGCTCTCGCCATCACGCGGGCCGACCTCACTACGATGTTCGCTGGATCTTATCGGAGTGCACACGGCCCGCAGTCGGCGAGGCGCGGAAAGCTCCTTATGACCGCGCAAGTGGGGATCTCGTGCGTGTTGCTGGCGGGTGCAGTGTTGTTTGCGCGGAGCCTGCAAGCCCTCGCCAGAGTTGACACGGGGTTCAATCCGCAGAACGTGCTTCTTGTTCATCTTGGCGTGAGCCCGACAGCTCCCAAAAGTGCCGATCATGTGCGGCTCTTTGGCAGGGTGCTGCAGCGGTTCGCGACGACCCCAGGCGTAGCCTCGGTTGCGATGTCGAGTGAAAGTCTGTTTTCCGGGAACACCTGGACCGAATCAGTGAATGTGCCCGGCATCCCAGTTCAGCGAGGCACCGATCGTGAGTGCATCTTCCTAGTCGTTTCCCGGAGTTTTTTTCGAACCATGGGCATACGTATCATGCATGGCCGCGACTTCGCGGCGCAGGACGATGAAAAGGCACCAAAAGTCGCGATCGTGAATGAGGCCATGGCTCACTTCTACTTCGCGACGACAGATCCGGTAGGGCGCACATTTCAAGTGGAGAGCAGCGATTTCCCGGTGCCTTTGGTTGTAGTTGGGCTAGTGCGGAATACGAAATATAGAAGCCTAAAGGAAGCGTCGCCCCGCATCATTTACCTGCCAGCCTTGCAAACTCCTGGTCCCTTCGAAGGAGCCAATTTCGAGATACGAACAACTGGTGATCCTCAGCGGATGGCTGACCTCCTATGGGACGTGGCGCGTGCGGAGAGCCCGTATTTGCGGTTCGAAGGATTTGGCACTCAGGAGCAGCTTGTGGATGCAACGATTGCGCAGGACCGCATGTTAGCTGAACTATCCGGTTTCATTGGGTTGTCGGCAGCAATCCTGGTCTGCTTGGGCTTGTACGGACTGACTGCCCATCAGGTGTCCCGACGCACTGGCGAGATTGGAGTGCGTATGGCTCTTGGCGCTCAACGGCACAAAGTCCTTTCCATGTTGCTCAAGAGTTCCCTAGTGCTGGTAGTGGCGGGGTCAGCGGCCGGAATTGGGGCGATCCTATTATCGATGCGACTAGTCGCGAGCCTCTTGTTCGGCGTGCAACCTCTCGATGCTGTGACCTTGCTCGCCACACCTCTGATCCTCGTTGCTATCGGTGCGGCGGCGACCTATTTGCCTGCGCGCCGCGCGACGAAGATCGATCCAATGGTCGCCTTGCGTTACGAATAGGAAGCTAGGCATGTCCTTGTTGCGGAACATCACAAGCGGGCTTCGATCACTGTTCCAGAAGGAGCAGGTGGACAGGGAACTGAACGAGGAAATGCGGGCTTACTTGGAGATGGCAGCCGCCGAAAAGGTGAAGGATGGCTTGAGCCACAGGGAAGCTCGTCGCGCGGTTCGGCTTGAGCAGGGCACTCTCGAAATTACGAAGGAAATCGTTCGCTCTGCCGGCTGGGAGTCCTTTCTGGAGACGTGCTGCCAGGATCTCCGTTTCGCACTTCGAACACTGTATAAGTCGCCCGGTTTCACCGCTGTAGTTGTGCTGACGCTTGCTCTCGGTATCGGGGCTAACACCGCGATCTTCCAATTGCTGGATGCGGTTCGCTTGAGAACCTTGCCTGTTCCGAGGCCCGAAGAGTTAGGCCAAATTGAAGTTCGCGGCGGAAATCACGGATTTGGAGTTAGCAGAACAAGTTCCGACCTCACTTACCCGCTTTTCGAGCAAATTCGGTCCCGTCAGGAAGCCTTTTCCGGCGTTTTTGCCTGGACCGGCAACGATGATGTCCCACTTGGGCAAGGTGCGCAAACGAAGCACGCTCGCGGCCTCTTCGTCAGCGGCGCCACGTTCACCACACTCGGTGTGTCACCGTATCGCGGACGTCTGTTCACTGCGGAAGACGACTACCCCGGCTGTGGGTTCCCGGGTGCGGTGATCAGCTACGCGTTTTGGCAGAGCGAGTTTGGCGGCCAAGACTCCGCAGTCGGAAGCAAGCTTCTCATTGATGGCCAACCCGTCGAAGTTCTCGGCGTGACGCCGCCTCGCTTCCTCGGCTTGGACGTAGGTACGAACTTCGATCTTGCGGTGCCATTTTGCTCCGTTCCCGCTTTTCACAACTCACCAGTCTTAACCCGGCGCGAACTCTTTTGGCTTACCGTGATGGGGCGTCTCAAACCAGGCTGGAGCATCGAGCGCGCCTCCGCGCAACTCGATGCCATTAGCCCCGGTCTATTCGAGGCAACCGTCCCGGACGGATATAACGCAAAGTCACAGGAGACGTATCGAGCGTTTCGACTGGCAGCTTATCCGGGCGGAACGGGGGTGAGCGGCCTGCGAGAGAAATACGATGCGTCATTGTGGTTGTTGCTCGGGATCACCGGACTCGTGTTGCTGATCGCTTGTGCGAATCTCGCCAACTTGATGCTGGTGCGCGCTGGCAGACGCGAGCGCGAAATCGCGGTAAGGCTGGCGCTGGGAGCGCCGCGCTGGCGTTTAATCGTTGAATTACTCAGCGAAGGCTGGGTTTTGGCAACAAGCGGGGGAGTTTTGGGCATTTTGTTCGCGAACGCCTTCAGCAGAACCATCCTCTGGTTGTTGAGCACCCAACGCAACCTTCTGAAACTCAATCTCGATCTGGACTGGCGCGTATTGGGCTTCACGGCAGCGGTCGTGATGACAACCTGCATGGCCTTCGCTCTTGTGCCGACACTTCGATCTTCTCGATCCCAACCTGTCGACGCGCTGAAATCGGGAAGCCGAGGGATGACCGCCGGGCGCGAACGCTTTTCCTTCCAGCGCATTCTCGTGGTTCTGCAAATCGCCGTTTCCTTGGTGCTGCTCGTTGGCGCTCTGCTATTTGTTCGTAGCTTCCGAAATCTCGCCACTCTCGATCCGGGATTCCAGGAAAAAAACATCCTTTTTGCTTTCATCAACCTGGAATCCCTACGTTTGCCCAATGTGGCGCAGTACCAACATCTTGCGGACGACTTGCTCGAGCAGATTCGTTCCATTCCGCAGGTGGAATCTGCAGCCACTTCCACGCACGTACCGCTCGACGGCAGCAGTTGGACGCTGGGCATCCACGTCAGAGACCTGGACACCTGGTCCAAATTCACGTGGGTGAGTCCCGGATATTTCCAGACCATGCGAGTCCCACTGCTTGCCGGGCGCGACTTTAATGACCGGGATACACCGACGTCTCCGCGCGTGGCTGTCGTCAATGAAGCTTTTGTCCGAAAGTATCTCGGAGGCGCGAATCCAATTGGCATGACGATGCGAACAGCCGCCGAGCCGAATTATCCATCGGAGGTGTATCAAATCGTTGGTGTCGTGAAGGGCACGAAGTACGCGACATTGCGGGAGGAGATACCGCCGGAGAGTTTCGGTGTGGCATCGCAATTTCCGGCCGGCCAAACCTGGATGAGCGTTTTCATCCGCTCCTCGTCATCGCCTGCGACCGTGATTCCCGCCCTGCGAGAAAAGATTAGCCAGGTCAATCCTGATATCCGCGCGGAATTCCGAATGTTCCAGAAGGATATTGAAAACGGCCTGATACGCGAACGCATTATGGCGATGCTATCAGGATTCTTCGGCGCTCTGGCCGCGCTTCTCACCGTAATCGGACTCTATGGAGTGATTTCCTACATTGTGAGCATGCGCCGCAATGAAATCGGAATTCGGATGGCTCTCGGCGCAAACCGAGGAAATGTGGTTGGCATCATCCTGCAGCAAACAGTAGTGCTCCTGGCTCTTGGCGTTACCGTCGGCGTGGCTCTCGCGCTTGCCGCTACGCGCGGCGCAAGTTCGCTTCTCTTTGGCCTGCAACCGCACGATCCCCTGACGTTCACTGCAGCAGGCGTGCTACTAATTGGCGTCGCGCTCATCGCAAGTTTTATTCCAGCCTGCCGCGCCTCTCGCGTTAATCCGATGGTGGCGTTGCGTTACGAGTAACTCATGGCTCTTTCAGAGCCGCAACGAAGGATGAAAATAGCCGCTCGCTGCTGAGCCAATCTTTTCAATGAGGTACGCGGCTATTTTCGTAGGAGTGAGGGACCATGTCACTGCTACGAAGCCTAACTCACGGACTTCGGCCGCTGTTCCAAAAGGAGCAGGTCAACAAGGAATTGGACGAGGAACTAAACGGCTTCGTCAAGATGGCAGCCGAGGAAAAGATGAAGGAAGGCATGAGCCGTAAGGATGCGCTTCGCGCCGTACGTTTGGAGCGCGGCAGCCTCGAAGTCACGAAGGAAGAGGTTCGCTCCGCAGCAGGCTGGGAATCATTCGTGGAGACGTGCTGGCAGGATTTGCGCTTCGCTGCTCGCATTCTGCGCAAGAGCCCCGTTTTTACCGCTGTGGCTGTACTGACGCTGACCCTCGGCATCGGGGCGACCACAGCAATCTTCAGCGTGGTCGATGCCGTGTTGATCCGCTCGCTTCCCTATCGCGACCCGCAGGGTCTCGTTTCCTTCTTTGAAGACTTGGGCAAGTTGGGCTATCCGCGAATCCGTGTTTCTCCGCCAACCTATCTCGACCTGAAGGCGCAGGATCGCGTATTCGAAGACGTAGCGGCCGTGAACGAAGCAGGATTCAATTTCAGCCGTGACGCGGGTGACGCAAGACAGTTGTCCGGCGCCCTGGTGACCTGCAACCTTTTCGCGCTGCTGGGCGCAGAACCCTTGATCGGAACTACATTTCTTCCAGAGGAAGACCGGCCCGGCGCAAATCACGTTGTGTTGCTCAGTTTTTCTCTTTGGCAAAGCGAATTCGCAGGAAGTGAGCGAATTATTGGCCAGACGATTCGCCTGAATGACGAGCCTTACACAGTCAAGGGCGTGATGCGCCCTGGTTTTTCTTTTCCCGACAAGGAAATCGGCCCCATCCAGGTCTGGATACCTCGCGCATTTACCTCGCAAGAACTGGCCGCTCGCACTGCGCGATATCTGATCGCTGTTGGCAGGCTGCGGTCCGGAATTTCTCTCGACGAAGTCAACGCCGACTTACGCGTCTTAGCCGACCAAGACATACGACAATACCCAAACGACATGCAGGGGGTAAGCCGCTTCTTCGCCGAACCGCTGCAGGAGAGCAATACTCATGATGCTAAGCGCGGACTCTTCATGTTGATGACCGCGGTCGGGTTCATCCTGCTGATCGCATGCGCCAGCGTGGCGAATCTGTTGCTCTCTCGATCTGTAAACAGGCGGGGTGAGATTGTCTTGCGCGCGGCGCTTGGAGCGACCACCAGTCGTATCGTTCGCCAGCTTCTAGCCGAGAGCGCGCTGCTTTCCGTCCTAGGTGGAGTGTTGGGCTCCAGCGTCGCCATTAGCAGCTTCGCATTGTTGAAGCATCTGATACCCGAAGATCTTCGGCACACAACTTCTTTAACCTTCAACCTGCCGGTCTTCGGCTTCAGTGTCCTCGTTTCGCTCGTAAGCGGCTCGCTGTTTGGTCTGGCGCCCGCGCGGCAGACCGCAAAGGTCGATCTAAACCAGGCACTGCGGGAAGGTGGGCGCAGGAGCGCCGGCTCACGACAAAAGTTGAGCGACGTATTCGTTGCCGCAGAAATGGCACTCTCGCTGGTGCTCCTGGTTTGCGCAGGGCTAGTCCTGAAGAGCCTCTGGAATCTGCGGCGCGTCGACCCCGGATTTCAACCAGCTCACGTGCTGACCCTCGATTTCGACTTGGCCGAACCAAAATATCGGGATGGGCTGCAGCGGACACAATTTTTGGAACGAGTCCTCGACGGTACCAGAACGCTCCCTGGAGTGCAGAGCGCAGGACTTACTGGTGGCATGCCGTTGACCTCGAAAGGCGGGTTGCGTGAAGAGGCCACACCAGAGGGTTCGCGCACATGGAACGAGACTCCTGCCACAGTGGTTTATCGCGTCATTACGCCGGGACTTCTGGAGACATTGAAAATTCCGCTCATCCGCGGTCGATTGTTCGACAGTCGCGACGGACAACAGCAGCCCCAGGTGGTCATCATCAACCAAAAGGCGGCGCAGGACTTTTGGCCCAACCAGGATCCCATTGGAAAGCGATTGAAATTTGGAAGAGCGGACGGCAACTCGCCGTGGCTTCAAGTGGTGGGGGTGACGCGCGATATCAAAGAGGTTGGGCTCAACGAGCCTACGCGCTACGAAGTCTACTGTCCGTATTCACAGTCAAGGGATACTTGGGAGTGGCCGCGATTTCTTGTTCTGCGTACGACCGGTGAACCTCTGCAATTTCAGGAAGAATTACGGCGCTTGGTCGCTGGCATCGACCCTCAAGAGCCGCTCAACCACGTGATGACGATGAGCGAAATCATGGATCGCGAGGCTTCGCAGACGGTTACGCAAGCTGCTCTGCTGAGCGGACTTGCCGCGTTGGCGTTGATTATCGCCGGGGTTGGCATATATGGCGTCATGGCATATCTGGTGTCACAGCGCATCAACGAAATTGGGCATTCGCATGGCGCTTGGAGCGCATCCACGCAACATCTTGAGTCTCGTGCTAACCCACGGAACGAGGCTCGTTCTAGCTGGGGTAGCGACAGGCATAGTCATCGCATGTACGCTCACCCGGTTAATGGGCACTCTCCTTTTTGGCGTGAGCCCATTTGACCCGGTCACGTTTGCGGCTGTGACTCTTGTGCTGACGTTTGTCGCACTGGCTGCCTGTTACATCCCGGCGCGACGCGCGACGCGTGTCGACCCCATAGTGGCCTTGCGTTACGAGTAGTTCGCAGTTTTGGATGAGCGTGCGGTGCATAGCCT
>MNIJ01000130.1 GCA_001919715.1 Acidobacteria bacterium 13_1_20CM_58_21 | reverse complement strand
GATGGACCCACGAAGCTACTCCGTTTCGCTGACATTTCGAAAGACAAAGTGGTCTTTGCTTATGCGGGCGATCTGTGGATTGCCTCTCGCGACGGCGGTGCGGCACGACGGCTGACCTCCCACGTGGGTGACGAGCTCTATCCGAAATTTTCGCCCGATGGGAAATGGATCGCTTTCACCGGCGAATACGACGGGAATCCGGACGTATACGTCATCTCCACGGATGGCAGCGAGCCAAAGCGCCTGACATTTCATCCTTCGAACGACATCGTCCTCGGCTGGACTCCCGACGGCAAGAACATCCTCTTCCGCTCCGACCGCTTCAGCGCGCCTCCGGGCCGCTACACGAAGCTCTTCCTGGTCTCCCCGCAAGGGGGCCCGGCGAAGCTCCTTCCAGTTCCTCGCGCGAGCCTGACCACTTTTTCCCCTGACGGCACCAAGATCGCCTATCTTGAAACTTCCCAGGAATTTCGGACCTGGAAGCGCTATCGCGGCGGCTGGAGCCTGCCGATCGCCGTCTTCGACTTGAAAAAGAATTCGTACGAAGAGTTGCCAAAGACCGCGGGCATGGACCTGTTCCCCATGTGGCACGGGAACACCATCTATTTCATCAGCGACCGCGACGGCGTGATGAACCTGTTCAGCTACGACCTCGGCTCAAAGCAAACAAAAAAGCTCACCGACTACAAGGAATACGACATCAAGTGGCCGAGCCTCGGGCCCGACGCCATCGTCTATGAAAACGGAGGTCTGCTCTACGAATTCAATCTCGCCAGCGGCAAGATGCGCAATCTCCCCGTCGTAGTGCGCGCTGAAGACATCGAAACCCGCCCGGAATTCAAAAACGTCGCGCCATCCATCGGCAGCTACTCGCTCTCTCCTTCGGCAGCTCGCGCTCTCGTCGAAGCCCGCGGCAACATTTTCACCATTCCGGCCGAACACGGCAGCATTCGCACGCTCACCAAGGAGCATTCCGGCATTCACGAACTGAATCCCGCCTGGTCCCCCGATGGCAAGTGGATCGCCTATCTTTCGGACCAGACCGGCGAGTACGAGCTCTACACCCGTCCGCAAATGGGTGGCCAGGAAACGCGCATCACGTCTGATGGCGGAGTCTATCGCTACGGCCCGGTTTGGTCGCCGGACAGCAAGAAGCTTCTCTACTGGGACAAAGTGCACCAACTCTGGTTCGTCAGCTTGGATGACAAGAAGCCCATCCTGGTCGACAAGTCCGACTACGGCGACATCGCCGACGGCTGTTGGTCCCCCGACAGCCTCTGGATCACCTATTCGAAGCCCCATCGCCGCGGCTCCAACGACGTCTTCCTCTATTCCTTGGGCACCAAACGGGTCGCCAAAGTTTCCGTCGGGTTCTACAGCGACAACAATCCCGTATTCGACGACAGCGGGAAGTATCTTTATTTCATTTCCACGCGCTACTTCTATCCGAGCGTCGGCCAACTTGACCAGCGTTTCAACTATTATTCGACCGACGGCGTTTTCGCCGTCACACTGAAAGCCGATGAAGCTTCCCCTTTTAAGCCTCAGAGCGACGAGGAAAAAGCGGCCGACCAAAAGAAAGACGAAAAAAAGGACGAGAAGAAAGACGACAAGAAGCCTGCCGACGCGAAACCCGGAGACAAGAGACCGGACGAACAGAAAGATGAAAAGAAAGCAGAGCCGGTTAAACCCATCCAAATCGATCTGGACGGAATCAGCACGCGCATAGCGACTGTGCCGATCAGCGCCGGCATCTTGAATGGCCTTGCCGCGCGCAAGGACAAATTATTCTATGTCTCCACGCCGCAGGAAGCGCGGCAGTTCGGGGCCAATGACCGCACTCCCAAGAGCGTCCTTCACGTCTACGAGCTGTCCAAACGCGAAGACAAAGTGCTGCTAGAAGGCATCGACGGCTACGACCTCGACAAGGAAGGCAAGAAAGTGATCTACAAAGCCGGCCCGGTCTACGGCATCGTCGAGGCCGCCCCCGGGAAGGCCAAGGTTGGCGAAGGCAAGCTCAATCTCAGCGAACTACAGGTCAAGATCGATCCCCGCGAAGAGTGGCGCCAGGTCTTCCGCGAAGCCTGGCGCATCGAGCGCGACTTCTATTGGGATCCGCACATGACCGGCCACAATTGGAAGACAATTGGCGAGCGCTATGAAGCGCTTCTCCCCTGGGTAGCGCATCGAAGCGATCTCAATTACCTGATAGGTGAAATGATCGCCGAACTGAGCACTTCGCACACTTACGTGAGCGGCGGTGACCAGCCCGCGAAACCTCACGTCAACGTCGGCATGCTCGGCGCCGATTTTGAGCCCGAGGGCGGCCATTTTCGCATCACGAAAATCTATCCCGGCGAAAACTGGAACGACACCACGCGCTCGCCGCTAACCGAACCGGGACTGAAGGTGAAAGCGGGGGACTACCTCATCGCCGTTGACGGCCAAGAAACGCATTCGAATCAGGACGTCTATTCTTATTTCCAGGACCTCGCCGGAAAACTCATCACCCTGAAAATCAATTCCAAATCCACACCCGAAGGAGCCTGGGAAATCACAGTGAAGCCCACCAGCGGAGAAAACGGCGTCCGTTATCTCGATTGGACCGACGCCAACCGCCACAGAGTCGAGGAAGCCACCGGCGGCCGCATCGGCTACATGCACGTGCCGGACACCTCCTTCCCCGGCATCATCGCTTTTGACAAACAGTTCACCGCGCAGCTCGACAAGGACGGCATCATCGTCGACGAACGTTACAACTCCGGCGGCCAGATTCCGGATTTTTACACCGAGAAACTCAAGCGCGAGCTGCTCTCGGCGCTCGCCCCTCGCGAAGGAAAAGATGTCCCCTGGCCGCCCGTGGCGATTTACGGGCCAAAAGTCATGATCGTCAACGAGCTCGCGGGTTCGGGCGGCGACGCCTTCCCCTGGTTCTTCCATCGACAGAAAATCGGCCCCATTGTTGGCACGCGCACTTGGGGCGGGCTCGTCGGCATCTCTCGTGCGATTCCCTTGCACGACGGTGGCAACGTCACCGCGCCGGAATTTGCATTCTGGTCGACGGACAACGGCGGCGAATGGATCGTGGAAAACCACGGCGTGGATCCCGACTACGTTGTTCCGCAGCGGCCGGATCTCGTCATCAGCGGCCATGACCCGCAACTCGAAAAGGCCATCGAACTCGCCGAGGAAGCCTTGAGAAACTACAAAGGCCTCCCCCCAAGGCCAAAGTATCCGGTGGCCAAACAATAGCGGCCACCCGCTGCAGATGCTCGATCGCCTACCTGTCGATTGGGGGTATCCGCACTTTAACGAGCGGCGCACGCTTCACCGAGCGAATCGACAAGCACCCGGTAAAGCGGATCCGTCTTGGAAAGGCTTCTCGCCGTCCTGGCGATGAGCGCTTCGCCGGGAACTAGGCATCGTTTTTCCCTGCCTTCTTGAATTCCCGCTCGGCGTCGATTCCTTTCTTGCCATTTCTGGCCGCTGGCCGGGTGGCACGAAACGCATGGCCTGGAGGAGGAGTAATCTCTGGCTAAAAGGGCTAAGCGCGGCGGTGCTTGCCTTCGTGCTTGCTGACCGCTTGGCGGTCACCAAGGTCAGAGTTTCTCCTCCTTTCCAGCTTGGCGTCCCGCACCACCCACAGGGGTATTGGCCAGCGGAGTTCGTTGGCACCGCCATGGCTAGCGATGCTCATCTCGTTTTTCTGCATTACGGCCGGCGCAGCTGCTTGCGCTGAGCGGCAGCGTTGGCCGCCGGTGTCGGCGCCGGATCATCCGGATTCTCATCCGATGAGCCGCTGTCCTTGCCGCCGGTTGATCCCGAAAACGCCGACCGCATTACGTCATTGGCGAAGAAATTCTTCCCGTCGATGGGCACCATCATGATTTGCAGCTTGTCCGATAGCCGCTCCGCGATGATTTTCTGTATCAGCATGGGATTGGACTTCAGCACCGACGCTTCGAACTTCATCCGTTCGGCGTCGGCGGCAGCCGTCACGCGGATGCGGTTGGCTTCGGCGTCGGCAAGATTTTTCTGCCGCTCGACCTCAGCCTTGCTATCGATGATCTTTGCCTGCGCCGCGGCTTCCGCGTTTTGCAGCGTCGATTCCTTGCGCGCTTGCGCTTCCAGCTTTGTCTGTTCGATCTGCTTCTGCTTCAGCGGCAGGGTGTACTGCATCGCATCGGCGTCTGCCTTGGCCTGCAAAACGTGCACTTGCGCCTGTGCTTCTGCCGCTTTCACGTCACGCGCCTTCTGCGCCTCCGCTTCCAGCCCGGCGATCTTCACCTGTTTTTGCTTGATCTCCTGTTCCGTGCCAAGTCGCTCGTTCTCCTGTTCCTTCAGCAGGAGCCCTTCAAGTCCCTTCGCATATTCCGCGGGAAGCTGCAGGTCCCGCAGCAGTACTTCCCGCACGATGACTCCGTCACTCGCCAGCCGCGCCGTGACGGCATCGGCGGCCTTGGTCCGCAATTCTTCTCGCTTGGTGGCAAAAATCTCTCGGGTCACGTAGTTCGGCGCGAGCTGCCGGTAGATCGTGGACACTACCGGCGCCACCACCTGCTCACCCACCGGCTGCGGTAGATTCGCATGAATCGACTCCAGCCGCTTGGGGTCCAGCCGGTATCGGACGGACACCGCCAGCCCAATGTTCAGCCCTTCGCGCGCCTGCACCGTCAGCAGGTCACCTTTTTGTTTGGGATTTTCGGCCGCCACTGTCGAATACACCTGCTCGCGCGTGTCGTAAATCGCGACGGAATCCACCAGCGGCGTAATCAGGTGCATGCCGGGATACAACGTGCCGGGACGCGCGCCCCAAAATTCGCTGACGCGTACTCCCGCCGCCCCGTCCGGGATCACCACAAGGCTTTCCGTGAGCAGCATCACCAGGGCGGCCGCCGCTATCAGTTGCAGCGCCAGCCGCCAGCGCACCGGCCGGAAAGGGCGGCGAGCCGGCGCCCCCACCTCAGCACCGGAATCGTCTTTCTTGCCGCGCGAAAGCAAGCGGCGCAATTGCTCCGAGAGAAAAATGTCATAAGCCACCAGAGCCCCCGCACTTCCGAAGAGTCCGGCGCCAACCAACATCAACAGCCATTTCAAAGCCAACATCGCACTACCCCCTTCTGGCCGTCCCCGCTGCGGCAGCGAGGTGACCGCCAACTCCCCCGGCGGGCCGGGCGATCCCACCGGTTTCCATTCCCGCTGAGTGCAGCTGAAGGGCCGCCAATCAGCGCGTTGCCGAATAAACCCGTGCCAGTTGCGCTGTTCCGCGCACCAGTTCTGTATGCCCAGGCATCCTTCGAGCCGTCGCCGGCCGCATGATCAGAAACGCCACCTGCAGGAACAACCTTTCGAGCCCAGCTGCGGCGGCGACGGCAATCATTGTGGTGATGACAAGCGTTAGGAATTGCAGCATGGCGATCATGACTGGCCTCCGGACCTGCGCTGGGTAGAATTGCACACCATAGACCAACAGCTATCTAGCTGAAAAAAAATGCATTTAGTTCATCGGGCCGGGCGGGATTACTGTGTGGTGTCAAACACACTGTGGGTTGCTTTACGCGGAAGATTTACTTTGGGGGCTTGTTCCGGTATTCGGAGAGAACCCCGGGCATCCAGCAAGGATGGCGATCCCGGCGCCTAGCGGGAGGCTGTCGCTTGCCAGTTCGCAGCACCGTTCTCCTTCCCCTCTTCCGTCCATCTCTTGTGCTAGGCTAACCTTGGAAACACCCATGAACCGCGGATCAGGCTTACGTATAGGCAAAATTCTCGGCATCCCTATCTACCTCCACTCCACTTGGGTTTTCATTTTTGCGGCCATCACCTACATGATCGCCGCGCAGTTCAAACAACAACATCCGCTTTGGACCGACACACAGCATTGGACCGTGGGAGTTCTGACCAGCCTTCTCTTCTTCGCCTCGGTTCTCTTCCACGAGCTCTCCCACAGCGCGGTGGCCCAGCACTACAACATTCGCGTCGTTTCCATCACCCTCTTTCTGTTCGGGGGCCTGGCGCGCATCGAGCGCGAACCTTCCAGGGCCATTCAGGAATTCAATATCGCGATTGCTGGGCCGCTGGCCAGCGGCTTCCTGTCCGGCGGTTTTTTTGGCTTAACGCTTCTCTTCCCGTATAGCCAGACGATCGGAGCGCTGGCCACCTGGCTCTGTGGGACCAACGCCGCTCTAGCGGTGTTCAATCTCTTGCCCGGATTTCCTCTCGACGGAGGAAGAATTCTCCGCGCCATCGTTTGGGGAGCGACCAAAAGTTTTCAGAAGGCCACTCGCGTCGCGGGCGCCAGCGGAAAAATGATCGCCTACGCGATGATTCTTTTTGGCGCGTGGGGCGTCGTTCACGGCAGTGTGCAGATGCTCTGGACAGTCTTGATCGGATGGTTCATTTTGAACGCCGCGCAGGAGAGCGTCGCTCAATTGGCCATCCGGGAAACTCTCGTTGGCCTCCGCGCTGCCGACGTTATGAGCAAGGAAGTGCCCACCGTTCCGGGACACATCACTCTGGAAGAATACGGCGCCGAAGTGCTCCGCACCGGCCGGCGCTGCCATCTTGTGGTCAGCGACGATCGCCTGGTCGGCATGATGAACGTTCATACCCTCAACGCTATCCCCCGCGAGGAGTGGGTGCACAGCTCCGTCCAAGCTGCCATGATTCCCCGGCAAAAGATTCTATGGACATCGCCGGACGAGCCGCTCCTAGGTTTGCTCGAGCGGCTCCTGAGCGCGGATGTCAATCAGATGCCCGTGGTGAGCGGCGCCAGCGACGATGCGCCCCAAATCGTTGGAATGGTCACCCGCGACTCCATTCTCCGGGTCATGCAGACGCGTTCCGAACTCGGTCCGGTTGCCACCAGCAGGTAGCTGGCTCCCGTCGGATGCACGTGTTTTCTTTTGTTGTGATTTGCTCTTCGGAAAAGGAATCAATCCGCGACCACCGATTGTTCCCCGAACGAGTTCGCCGTTTCGTTTGGCCGCCTCGACACCAGCGTGACGCGCACTCCATGTCGCGGCCTCAGCGTGATGGAGGCCAGCGGCACTACCGGATGATTCGCCACCAGCAGAAATCGAAACTTCCGCGCGATCGTCGCCAGAATCAGCGCCGCTTCCATCAGCGCAAACGCATTCCCGATGCACTGGCGCGGCCCGCCACCGAACGGAAAATAAGCGAACCGCGGCAATCGTTTCAATAAATCATCTTCCCAGCGGTCCGGCCGGAATTCTTCCGGCGCGTCGTACCATCGCGGGTCTCGATGCACCACCCACTGCGCCATGGCCACACCCATTCCTTTTGTCACCGCGTAACCCGCAATTTCATGATCCTCGACGACCAACCGCGCCATTCCCCACGCCGCCGGATACAGCCGCAGAGATTCCGTGATGAGGTGTCCCGTATAACGAAGCTTCGGCAGATCATCGAGAGTCGGAGCGCGATCGCCGAGCACGGCATCGAGTTCGGCATGCAACTTTGCTTCCACCGCGGGATGCCGGGCCAGCAGCCACCACGTCCACGAAAGGGTGCTGGCCGTGGTCTCGTGGCCCGCCAGGAACAACGTGATAGTCTCATCACGAAGTTGCCGGTCGGTCATTCGCGAACCGTCTTCGTCTTGCGCCGAAAGAAGCATCGAGAGAAGATCGCCGGCATCGCGCCCGGAAGCGCGCCGCTCAGCGATAATTCGGTACAGAATTTTCTCGATCTGCTTCACTTCCCGCCTTACGCGCAGATTCGTGGGGGTAGGCAGCCAATGCGGCACAAAAATGGTGCGCCTGAAATTGGCGCCGATTTCCAGCAACAGTTCCAGTGATTTCCCAACCTCTTGCGCGTCGCGGTCGACATCGGCGTCGAACAGCGTTTTCGCCACGATCTCGAGCGTCAGCCTCATCATTTCTTGATGCGCGTCGCGCTCTTCCCCACCCCGCCAGCCTTGCACCATTCGCTCGGTGTAGTCCACCATCGTCGCCGCATACGAAGCGACCCGCGCGCGGTGAAACGCCGGTTGCGCCAGCCGCCGCTGCCGCAGCCAAAAATCCCCTTCGCTGGTCAGCAAGCCCTCGCCAAAGACGTGCCGGTTGGCCCGCAGCACTCTGCCTTTCGAATATTTGCGGGCGTTGGTGACCAGCACTTCTTCGATCAAGCTGGGATGGTTGATGAACACCGTCTTGAAATTCAGTACGCGCAGCCCCGCGACGTCGCCATACTCGCGCGCGACCTTGGTGAAATATTCCAGCGGATTGTTATTGAGCGGCCCGAGCGACCATCGTTTGAGCCCTTGGGAGGGCCCGGCGGGAAATTTGTTGCCAATCGCTCGCCACATCGAATGATGCTATGCCGGCGGTCGCGCTGCGTCAACGCGCCGCGCGCGGGAGCACTTAGATTTCTCTCGCGCGGAGCGCCCGGATTCGAAAACCTCCGCGCCGGAAATCGACAGTCACCTTTGAAAATCCAGCGGTTTTGACCTCCTCCCCTTCTTGAAGGAAGGGGATTCCTACTGG
>MNIJ01000008.1 GCA_001919715.1 Acidobacteria bacterium 13_1_20CM_58_21 | reverse complement strand
GCGAGCAGAGCTCCAGAACGATTCCGCAATCCAGTCGCAATTGTGTGGCCTTTGTGGAAGCAGCCGCTTGCTTGGTGGAGATTGGAAAGGGTTTTCATGCGCGCGGATGGGTTTTGGGCACCAGTGGAAACTTCAGTGCGGTGATTTCCCACGAGCCGCTGCGGCTGGCGATTACTTCAACGGGCTTGGACAAGGGCTGCCTTACGCCCGCGCAGTTTCTGGAAATGGACGAGGCGGCCAACGTCATACGCGGCGATGGCCGACCGTCTGCGGAAGCTCTGCTCCATCTCGCCATCGCGTGCGGCGTAGACACCGGCGCGATCTTGCATACTCATTCGGTTTGGAGCACCGTTCTTTCGGGCTCGCATGCGTCACAGGGCGGCATCGCCTTGGAGGGGTACGAAATGCTCAAAGGACTGGAAGGCGTTCGAACCCACAAGCACCGCGAGTGGCTGCCCATTCTTGAGAATTCGCAGGACATGGTTGAACTGGGGAAACGCGTTTCGAATACCCTGCGGGAAAGCCCCGGTATTCATGGTTTTCTTCTGCAGGGGCATGGGCTTTATACTTGGGGTACAGGCTTGCAGGAAGCCAAGCGCCATGTTGAAATCCTGGAGTTCCTGATGGAAGTACTAGTTCGCTCAGGTGCCGCACAGAGTACGTGATTCCCGTGCTGCCTGAGCCTGGAGATAATGCCGTGGCTGTCCTGCGAATCCCCGATGAAAACCGTTCCCTCCGTGAACACCACCAGGTGCGAGATTATCTCGCCGGGATTGGCATTGACTACGAACGCTGGGAGTCTCCGGCCGACCTCCCTGCGGATGCTTCCGCGGATCAGGTCCTGAGCGCCTACAGCGACCAAGTCGAGAAGCTCAAGCACCAGGGTGGCTACGTCACAGCGGATGTAATCGACGTCAATGCGGATACGCCCGGGCTGGATGCCATGCTCGCGAAGTTCAACATCGAGCATACGCACGATGAGGACGAAGTCCGCTACATCGTGGCCGGGCGGGGCCTCTTCCATATCCACCCGCAGAAGGGTCCGGTTGTCGCGATCGAGGTCGAGGCGGGCGACTTGATTCGTGTTCCGCGTGGCACGCTCCACTGGTTCGATCTCTGCGGAGACCGCCGCATACGCGCGATCCGGTTGTTCCAGGATAAGTCCGGCTGGACGCCTCACTATACAAGCAGCGGCGTGGACCGGAATTACGAACCCATATGCTGGGGACCAAGATACATTCCTCCGCAAGCCGCGGCGAAGTAGCTCGTGTGTCGCTGATCAACGAATCCCAGATCCGGATCATTCTTCTCGACATCGAAGGCACGACAACCCCGGTCGATTTCGTTTATCAAACGCTTTTCCCCTATGCGACCCGCAAGCTGGAATCTTTTCTTCGAGAGCTCTCTCAAGATCCCGAAATTCATTGTTTGGTTCAGCATCTGCGTGCGCAACACGATCTGGATGAACGCGACGGCCTTAAACCGCCCGGTTGGCTGGACCACACGCGAGAAGCGCGGCTACGTTCGAGCGTCGCCTACGGCCAGTGGCTGATGGCACGAGACAGCAAGTGCACGCCGCTAAAATCGCTTCAGGGGAAAATCTGGCAGCAGGGATTTGCGAGCCGGGAATTGCGCGGCGAAGTTTTTTCCGATGTGCCCATTGCTTTTGAACGATGGCGGCGGCAGAAAAGAATTATCTGCATCTACTCGTCGGGAAGCGTCCTCGCGCAGCAACTCCTGTTTCGGACTACGACCTCAGGCGACCTGACGTCGTATATTTCCACTTTCTTCGACACGCGTGTTGGAATCAAGACCGACCCCGCCAGCTATGAAAAAATCGCTGCTTCTCTCTCGCGTGCGCCCGGTGAATTTCTATTCATCTCCGACGCGGTGAAAGAAGTCGAAGCGGCGCAGTCCGTGGGAATGCAAGCGATCCTGTGCGACCGCGCATCTTCGCCGCCAACTGCGGGCGGTGTCATTCACAGCTTCGGCGGCATTCTTGCCGATTAGCATCTTGGGGATCGCGCTCCCGCAGCGAAGCGGGCATGAGAACGCACGTACGGCTACTTGCCCTGCCACTCCGCGTACAGCTTGGCAATCGCTGGCCCGATCGTGAATCCCCACGCGAAAACAGGGAAGTTCTTGAACTTCTCCGGCACCACGTAGCGGTGTTGCGCTTCTTCGGCAGGAACTCCCGCCTTGCGCATTTTCTCGGCTTGCCCAGCGATGTCGTCAAACACTTCGCGGATCGAAGCGATGCCTTCCTGGCCGCAAATCTGGCCGTGACCTGGGACAAAGAGCGTGTCCTTATCGAACCCGGCGAATTTCTTCAGCGTGTCTCGCCAGCCTGAAACCGTGGCTTTCTCGTCGAAGCAGACGGGATACCAGCCGCTGAAGAGTAGGTCGCCGGTGTATACAATATTCTGGTCCGGGACACGCACGAGGATGTCCGTTCCGGAATGTCCCGGGTAGGACTCGATCACACCCGTCAGACCACCGAGGTCAATCGACATTGGCAGCTTGGCCGGATCAATCGGATGATTCGGCAGCGACAGCACGCTTGTATTCGCAACTTGGAAGAGTCCCGTCACCGCGTTCAGATCACTCTGTGCGTGCTGCCGCTCCGCATCCGACTTGGCGTCCTTGACGCGCTTCTCGAACGGCCCCAGCGCCGCATCTTTGTCCGCCCCCTGCAACGGCACATAGTTATCGACCATGCGCCGGGCAGCGGTTGCGTGAGCCCAGAGTTGCACGCCATTGGCACCGTAAAACGAATTCCCCATCGAATGGTCGTAGTGATAGTGCGTGTCCAGAGCGCCCTTCACGGGTACCTGGCTTACCATGCGCAAGGCGTCCATCTGAAAGGATGCGCCCGCCGGCGATATGAATCCTTCGATCAGAAGCGCGCCCTCCCTTCCAGCGAGAAACCCGCCATTGCAGATCGTCGTGTTGCCCTTCGACGGATCGGAGATCGTGGCATAGAGCCCGTTTCCAATCTTCCGCACCGACGCGAACCCCTTGTCCACAATCGGCGTTGACGACACGCGCGAGTCGATCGCCAGGTCTGCCGCCAGCGCCGGCAAGGGGATCAGCTTGGCTAGCGAATAAAATGCTCCGAAACATGAGGTCTTGGTGAGAAAGCTTCGCCGTGAAAACGACAGAGAGTTGAGCAATGGGCGGTCACCTCTGACACCGGCCACTTCACCGCCATTGCTGCTAGAGTTGCTCATGGCTCCTCCCATGGAATTGCGTTTCTTGTGATGACTCTGTCTAGAAGGGGATTATTCTAGCAGAGCGGTAAAGCCCGAGGCACAACTCCAAACTCGGCCAGATGGAGACGCAAGCACCTCCCCAACCCATTCCGGCGTGAACGCTTGCGGGAACGAAGCTTGTCATTCACAGCACGGACACGATGTGCGTGATGGATATGCGCGATTCTTTCCGTACTATGGAGTGTGTCGACGACAACCCTTTCTTGAGTCACTCCGGGGGAATTCCGTCACTCCTTGAGGGAGGCACTCCAGCATGATCAAAATTACAGGTATGGTGGCACTGGCAATCGGGCTGTTGCTCGCTCCCTCCTGGCAATCGCAGGAAACCTGGCGAGATGCGTGCATCCAGCGGTGTGTCGCTCAGCCCATGCATGGAGATCTGGAGGTGCAGAGGCAGGAGATCGTCAGCCTGGAAAGAGAAGCCGCGCGCGCCATCCAGTTGAACAATGGCACTTATTTTCAGCGTGTCTACAGCGACGATTTCGCTGGCACACTTTCTCACGGCCAGCAGGTAAACAAGACGCAGTGGATCGATGTCATTCAATCTCCCGCGGTCAAATACGAATCGTTCAACGCCTCAGAGATCAACGTCCGTGTCTTTCAAGAGACGGCGGTGGCAACTTGTCTCTGGTCATCGCGAAGTGTCATCAAGGGCCAGCACGTGAGCATCCAGATTCGCGCGGTGCACGTTTATGTGGACACCCCACGGGGCTGGCATGTGATCTCTGGCCAGGCAACCAACCTGCCTCCGGACGTGCAGCAGCCTCTGTAGCGCGAGTTGCTGATTTCAGCTTGTGGCTTGCGTTGACGCCCCCTGAAGTGGATGTTACGCTCGCCGCTCGCTTTCCAAACGCATGCGCGCCGTCGACCTGATCCGCAAGAAACGTGATTCCGGTGAACTCTCCCGCGAAGAAATCAATTTTCTGGTTTCCGGCTACACCCGCGGCGAAATACCCGACTACCAGATGGCTGCGTGGCTGATGGCTGTGTGGATCCGCGGGATGAACCGCTCCGAGCTCGCGGCCCTCACCGAAGTGATGCTTTACTCCGGAGAAGTCCTCAACCACTCTGAAATTCGCGGCAAGAAAGTGGACAAGCACTCCACCGGGGGGATTGGCGACAAGACTTCTCTCATCCTTGCTCCCATTGTGGCCGCGGGCGGCCTAACGGTTCCGATGATCAGCGGGCGCGGCCTCGGCCATACCGGCGGCACGCTCGACAAACTGGAAGCGATTCCGGGCTTCAACGTGAATTTGTCGCTGGACGAATTTCGCCGGGTTCTGCGCGAATGCGGAATGGGGTTGATCGGCCAGACCGCGGAAATTGCTCCTGCCGACAAGAAGATCTACGCGCTGCGTGATGTCACTGCGACGGTCGAGAATATCGGCCTCATCTGCGCGTCCATCATGAGCAAGAAGCTTGCCGAAGGCATTGACGCGCTGGTGCTCGACGTGAAGACGGGTTCCGGAGCTTTCATGAAGCAAGAGGAAGATTCGATTCGCCTCGCCGAAGTCATGGTGGAAACGGGCAAGCGCATGGGCAAGAAAGTGGTGGCCTTCATCACCGGCATGGATCAGCCGCTTGGCCGGATGGCTGGCCATTCGAACGAAGTTGCCGAGTCCGTCGAAGTCCTCAAAGGCCGCGGCCCCGCCGATCTGCGTGGCTTGAGCCTCGATCTCTCGGCGTGGATGTTCTATCTGGGTGAAAGAACGAAAAGCGTGGAAGAAGGCCGCCGCCTCGCCGAAACCATGATTGCCACCGGCCAGGCACTCGAAAAATTCCGGCAAGGGATTCGTCTGCAAGGAGGTGATGAACGCGTCATTGACGAGCCAGAACGCCTGCCCACCGCGCGCCTGCATTTCCGCGTATCGAGTTCGGGTAGCGGCTTCATCACTGGCGCCAACTGTGAGCAGTTTGGAATCGCGCTCGCCATGCTCGGCGGAGGCCGCGAAAAAAAAGAAGACCAGATCGATCACGGCGTGGGCCTCGAATTCCATAAGCGGATCGGTGATCGTGTGGAAAAGGGAGAACCGCTGGCCACGATTCATTACAATAGCGACGCCAAACTTGCCGAAGCGCAAGCGCTCATTGCCGGCAGCTATTTCGTTGGCGAAAATGCGCCGCAGGAAGAGCGGCCCCTGGTGCGCCGGATCATCGGCGTCTAGATCGATTGCGGGAGGATGGTTCATGGGAAGATGGACGGGCGTGCTCGGCATGGCCGTGATTCTCGGATTGGCGTGGCTGTTCTCCACCAGTCGTCGCGCGATCAAGTTCAAGACCATCGCTTGGGGCCTCGGGCTCCAGTTGGCTCTTGGATTTTTCGTTCTCCGTTCCAGCGTTGGCAGTTCGGTGTTTGGTTTCCTGGGTGCCGGCGCAAATAAGTTGTTGAGCTTTTCCTATGCGGGTTCCACGTTCGTGTTTGGCGACATAGGCATGCCCAAGGAACTCTCCCGGCTCGGCTTTTCGTTTGCCTTCCAAGTACTCCCCACAATCATCTTCATTGCCGCCTTTTTTGCTGTTCTCTATCACCTCGGGGTGATGCAACTCATCATCCGCGCCGCCGCGTGGCTGATGACGCGAATCATGGGTGCGAGCGGCGCGGAATCCCTCAATGTGGCTGCCAGTATTTTCATGGGCCAAACTGAAGCTCCGCTGACCATACGTCCATTTCTTCCCAAACTCACCAAGTCCGAACTGATGGTTGTCATGACCAGCGGGATGGCGCACATCTCTGGTGGCATGATGGCCGGGTATATCCAAGTGGGAGGTGCCGATCCCAAAAACCTTTTAACCGCAGTCATCATGACCGCACCCGGAACGCTGCTCATGGCCAAGATGCTCGTGCCGGAGACCGAGCAGCCGCTCACCGCCGGCCGCGTGGAAATGCCGCCGATGGAAATGGAGTCCAACATCCTCGGGGCCATCGCACGAGGGACGGTCGATGGTTTGCACCTCGCGCTCAACGTCGGTGCGATGCTCATCACCTTCATCGCCTTGCTTGCGTTGCTCAACGCCATCATGGGCGGCGTTCACAACTGGCCTCACATGGCTTGGTTCCCGGAAAGTCTGCAGACCGTTTTCGGCTGGATCTTTGCGCCCGTTGCCTGGCTGATCGGAGTGCCCTGGCATGATGCCGCGAAGATTGGCAATCTTCTCGGGACGCGCATGGTCCTCAATGAATTTGTCGCGTTTGGCCAGCTTGGCCCCATGAAAGGCTCGCTCGATCCGCGCACTTTTGCAATCGCCACCTTCGCTCTCTGCGGCTTTGCCAACTTCAGCTCCATCGGCATTCAGATCGGGGGCATCGGCGCGCTCGCACCAGAGCAGCGCCGCCAGCTCGCAAGGTTCGGCATCCGCGCCATGCTCGCCGGCACTATGGCAAACTTAATGTCGGCTTCCATCGTGGGGATCCTAACGTGAGCGCAAGAAAGAGCCCTAAGAACAACACTGCGAATACGGTTTCACCCGCAAAAATCGCGGCTCCAAACCCAACCAGCAGTTCGCCGGACGGCGAGTTCGAGCGCGCGGGCCAAGCTGCGGACTTTATCCTTTCTCAAACATCGATACGGCCCCGGATCGCGCTGGTTCTTGGCTCGGGCCTAGGCGCGTTTGCCGATGAATTTGCTAGCGATACGAAAATTCCTTACGCCAAAATTCCGCGTTTCCCGCAATCCACGGCCATCGGCCATGCCGGAAAGCTCGTCATCGGAAAGGTGGAAGCCATTCCCCTTGTCGGGATGCAGGGCCGCGTCCATCTTTACGAAGGCTATTCCTCGAAAGAAGTGGCCTTTCCCATCCGCGTTTTCGCGCGCATGGGCGTAAAGGCCGTGATCCTCACCAACGCCGCGGGCGGCATCAAACGGGAATTCGTACAGGGCCGGCTGGTGGTGATCAGCGATCACATCAATTTGCAGGGCGTTAATCCGCTCATCGGACCAAACGACGAGAGATTCGGCTTGCGGTTTCACGACATGACCTCGGCGTACGACCGCAGATTTCGTGAAATGACTGTTGCTGAAGGAAACCGCATGGGCATTGGGATGCATGAGGGCGTGTACGCAGGTCTCCTGGGGCCGAGCTACGAGACGCCGGCGGAGATACGCTACTTGCGGGCGATCGGCGCCGATCTGGTAGGCATGTCCACGGTTCCGGAAGTGATTGCCGCGCGGCACAGCGGCATTCGCGTGCTGGGCATCTCCTGCGTGACCAATGCGGCGGCGGGAATACTGGATCGGCCACTCAACCACCTGGAAGTGCTGGAAACAGCAGAGCGCATGAAAGGGCAATTCATCGGCTTGCTGAAAGCGGTCATTCCGCGAATTGCCGAGGCCATTGCGTAGAATATTTCGGGGCGTGCCGGGAGACGTTGGCGTGAACGAAAATGAAACTCTGATTTCGGCCGCGAGGCAAGCAAGGGAAAACGCGCATGCGCCGTACTCCAACTTTCGCGTTGGCGCGGCGCTTCGTGCCACTTCGGGGAGAGTCTTTGGCGGCTGCAACGTCGAGAACGCTACCTACGGCCTCACCGTTTGCGCCGAGCGCATCGCCATTTTCAAAGCCATCAGCGAAGGCGAGCGCGGGTTCGACGCTATTTCCGTCGTCACTGACACTGATGCCCTCACGCCTCCTTGCGGCGCTTGCCGCCAATTGATCTGGGAATTTTGCGGCGACATCCCCGTGATCATGGCGAATCTGAAGGGCAGAGTGGAGATCATGCAGATGCAAAACCTCTTTCCTAGACCGTTTGATTCTTCCCACTTGTGATGAGACGAGGCATGACATTGGAAATTGCAATTTGGAGATGCAAGGCTAATTTCGCAGCCGTTGCGCTCCTAATTGTCATTCTCAGTTTTCTATTTTCGGTTCGCCGAGCACCCGCAAACTGAGAAGCAGGCAATCAGCTTCACCCCCTGGTCAAGAATGGAACCATTGTCACGATGGATGCGGAGCACCGTATCTTCGGAGATGGCGTGGTCGCCGTGCGGACCTGAATTTCTTGCCATTACCGGCAACTGCCAGCGTATGATAGCGCTGTCGTCCTTCCTAGTCCCGACGCCCATCCTCCCCATTTTGGCGGGTATCCCTTGCAAGCCAGTGCGCCAATTGGAAGAACGCATTCCCCTGGCGGTAAGAGTCGATCTCTGCGGCCTGGACCTCCGTTATCGTTCCGATGAAGCCCTTACAGAAAACGTAAGCTCCCACGGCGCACGCGTCGTTTCAAGCAATCCGTGGAAACCGCAGGATCGGCTGAATTTATGGTGCCTGCAGGGAGACTTCCGGGCCCGGGTAGTCTATTGCGAGCCCCTTGGACCCGCTTCATTTGCCATCGGTCTGCCCTGCTGGCCTGTGCGGGAAAATGGAAATAGCTCTGCAACGAGCTCTATTGATGGTCCCGCTACATTCGGGGGAAAACCCTTAGAGCCTAGCGGAAAAGTCCCAGCAGCGATTCGTTTAGCTGGGTCAGGTCGGAATCGAGTCGATAGTAGCCGGGCCGCAAGCCAGCCGGAGTCTCACTTGATGTGATGTTGAGCACGGCAAAATCGTTTGCTGCCCTTGGCTCGTTGGCCAGCTCCGGAAACTGATCGCCGACATAGGTGGCGGTGTGCAGGCTGACGACGAGCTCACACTCGTTCACGGATAGAACAGCGCGGAGCATGCCCTGGTTTCTTGCGTGGGGTTGGCAAAAGTAGAGATTTGGCATACGTTGAAAATCGTAAGTGTTTGTATGGAAATATTAAATAGTACTATGGGACCATTGGTGGCGCGGGGTAGGTAAGGACGCTCGAAAACAGCTCTAATTTTCCTGAAACTCATTAGATTCAATGATTTAGTGACTAATCCGGATTTGTCTGAGCCTACGCGATCACCAAGTGGAACAATTCCCACAATGAACCATATTGCGGCCATCCACCAACTGTGGCTGAGCGTTGCAAGCACGGCCGTCAAACGAAGCAAGGCGGAGGGATGATTGGCCGTGGAGACGATCCCTATGGGCCTAGACGGCAAGCGCGATTAGCCCGAAAAGCGACCAGGCTTACCGCCTGAGCACGTCCATAGCTGTGAGAGCATAGATCGCGGCGCAATCGATCACTTTTCGCAGGTCCACATATTCGTTCGGTCCATGCGCGACAGAGAGCAGACCGGGACCGTAAGCATAGGCCGGGACGGCTAGGGCGATATAGAAGCGAATCTCCAGCAGGCCAGGGCACAACTCAAAACGCGGCGCTTCGCCGGTGACCGCCCTAGCGCTGCGAGCCAGCGCCTTGCCAAGCGCATCATCCTCGCGGCAAGCCGAAGAACGGCCTTCCTGCAGTGTCTCCCATTCAAGCGGGATACCCTTGCGCTTGCAACTCTCTAGAACCGCGATCAGCTTCGACCCTTCCTCCCGAGAGTCTTCCTCCGGATTGATTCGCCGGTCGATCGTGAACCAGCACTCTTCCGGAACCACGTTGAAGTTTCGGCCGCCGCCGCTCTGTCCCCCCAGCATCAGAATTGAGTTGCGCGCTTGGTCCGCCCCAACGTTGAAGTTGGTGACGCGCTGCTCGACCTCTCGCTTCAACTCTTGGAGCTGCCCAACGACGCGATGCATGCGCTCGAACGCGTTCTCACCCAGGTGCTGCAGGCCAACGTGTGCGGATTTCCCGTGCACCCGGACGCGCAACGAAATTGCGCCGCGGTTCGCGTTCCAAACGACGCCGCTTGTCGGCTCAGCCAAAAGCATGCCGATTCCGCTGCAGCCTAGCCGTCCCTGCGCCGCCAGCCACGCCGAGCCCCCCTCGCCTCCCGTCTCTTCATTGGGAACCAGCGTCAAGCCGATCCTGCCATTCAGTTCGGCAGCGGTTTCTTTCAGCGCGAGAATGGCATACAGCATGGCGACAATCCCGCCCTTCATGTCGCAGGAGCCGCGGCCAAACACGAAATGCTCCTTGCGCAAAGGCCGGAATTGTTCGGGGGTTTGCGCGGGAACGACGTCATAGTGTCCGTGGAAATAAAGAGTCGGTTCTCCGCGTCCGTACCCTGCCAGCAGGCATACGGAAGACTCAGCGCCATCTTTTTTCAGGTCGGCGGTTTCGACACGCTCGCATTCGATGCCAGATTCTCGCAACCGTTTCTCGAGGGCATCCGCGCACGCGCGATAATTTCTCCCTGGCGGATTTTCCGTGGGCATGGCAACTAGCTCGACCAAAAGTGCAGCCATCTCCTCCTCGCGCTGGCGTAGCCAGTCAAGAATCGGGCCGGTTCGTGCTTCACGCTCGGTCGATCGTCTGCTCATCGGCCTACATGCTAGAATCCCGCGGCGATGACCCCAACCGCCATATTGGTGCTGCGCTAGGCAAGACCCGTTTCGGGCCATGCAAAAAGAGAACGGCCTGGAGCATCGCGGGCCGTAGGCTCGATGTGAGCCGAGTTTTCTCGAAGTTCAGCTTTCTGCCTTTGCATGACACGAGGATCGCCTGGCAAGCCAAACTTATTGAAGTTCACCTGCCAGTTGCCTTGCTCCCGCCGGTTCACTTGATCTGGAAGGACATAGGTTTGGTACCGACTGGGCGGTAGCGCCGGGAAATATCTGCGTCGGCGTTGCCGGAGTCCGAGGCCCAGGCGCCACCTGCACGAGTGGCGTAGTTTCGGCTGTTGAGGGCGAGCTCTCGGAGTTGGGTGCCGTTGATCAAGCCGGGCGCGGTGACGGACTGCAGCTAGACTCGCAACGGGTTAGCTTCGACGGTTGCACTTTCGCTCAGCGTGCCAACTCACAGAGTGACATTGACGGCCAGTTTATCGTTGACGTTCAATACGAAGCGCTTTCGGTAATCTTCATGAATCCAGCGATCTCGGCGGTAGCGGAATGTTGCTTGCCAAAATTGCCACGGCGCTAGCTCGCTTGCATGCAACAGCAACCGCCTGTGGTAGGCTGTGCCGCAATGGAAGCATCAAGTGGAGAAGACGCATGACCACTGGCGCAATCGCATTCCCCGTGTTGCGGTGGGTGGGGCTGCTGTGGACGGTGGTGTGGCTGCCGTCCTATATACGCGTGTGGGGCTGGGCCAATCTGCTGCACTTGTGCGATATCGCGGTGATCCTGGGCTGCGTGGGGCTGTGGTGGGGAAGTTCCTTGTTGATTTCCAGCCAGGCCGTCAGCTCGCTGGGGGCGGGGATTTTTTGGTCCATCGACATTGGTTGGCGGCTTGTGACCGGACGATTTCTGGTCGGCGGAACGGAGTACATGTGGGATACACGCGTACCGCTTTGGGCGCGGCTCCTTTCTAGCTTTCACATCAGTCTGCCCTTGGCACTGCTCTGGGCGATGCGGAAAATTGGATACGACCGCCGCGCTCTGGCGTTGCAGGCAGCGATTGCCGCGGTTCTTTTTGTGGCCTCGCGGTTCTTGCCTTCGGGATTCAATATGAACTACGCGTATCAAGATCCTCTCTTTCATCGCTCGTGGGGTCCTGCTCCCGGGCATCTCGCCGTGATTTTTGTCGGAGCCTTCGCGCTTGTTTATTGGCCGACCCATCTTCTCTTGAGCTGGATGTTTCCCGTTGCCGCCACTGCGAAATAAAATGACGAGGCGCGAATTCAGAAGCGGAGGAAAGTGCATACGGACGCAGAAAAGAATCAAGAACAATATCTTGTCATGCTCAAGACAGCAATGGAAGAAGCGCGCCTCGGGCTTGGCGAAGGAGGAATTCCCATTGGTGCGGCGCTATTCGAGCGCAATGGAAAACTGCTGGGAAGCGGTCACAACCGCAGAGTGCAGGAAGGAGATCCTTCGGCGCATGGTGAAACGGATGCGTTTCGAAAGGCGGGCCGGCAGCGGAGTTACCGCGACAAAATCATGGTGACGACCCTGGCTCCGTGCTGGTATTGCAGCGGCTTGATCCGCCAGTTCGGGATTGGCACCGTAGTCGTGGGGGAATCCGTGAACTTCCGCGGCGGGATCGATTGGCTGGTCGAAAACGGAATCGCGGTCATCGATCTGCACTCCAAGGAATGTGCGCAAATACTTGCGAAATACATTGCGGACCATCCTGAGATTTGGAACGAAGATATTGGTAAGGGCTGACGGCCCAGTGTGGTGCCGTCAGAAAAGTTAATGTACGAGGAATTGCCTGAATATTTCAACGTGGCGGCTCATTTTCTGGAAGCGCCGGCAGCGTCGCACCCTGAGCGCCCGGCCATCGTTGGCGAACCAGGTGAGGTAACCCGCGGCGAACTGGCAGCGCTTGCCAATCGCGCGGGGAACGCGCTGCGTGCGCAGGGCATTTGTCGAGGCGATCGCGTTCTGATCGTGCTGCCGGATTCGGCGGAGTTTGTGGCCGCCTTTTTTGGTGCGGCCAAAATCGGTGCCGTGGCTGTGCCCGTGAATCCCTTCGCGCGATCCTCCGACTACATTCATTACCTCGAGAATAGCCAGCCCCGAGCGGCGATTGTCCATTCCGAGGCGCTCGCGGAGTTTTTGCCGGCATCAAGTGTGTGCCCACAAATGCCGATTGTCGTCGTCGGCGAGGAAAAAATCGACATGCATCATGTGGCCGGCGCAAAGTGGAGCACGTGGACAGCGGCGGCGAGCGAACACCTAGCGGCAGCAAACACTTCGCCTAACGATCCGGCATTCATGCTCTACACGTCAGGAAGCGGTGGCAGGCCAAAAGCGGCAGTGCATGGTCATGCGGACATGTTGGTCACCAGCCGGAATTATGCGCATGCCGTGCTTGGGCTGTGCGCTGACGACCTGATGTTTTCCGTGTCGAAACTGTTCTTCGCTTACGGCCTCGGAAACGGGATGTATTTCCCGCTTTCGGTGGGCGCACGGATGGTGTTGAACCCAAAGCGAACCAATGTCGCGCATGTGCTCGAAATGGTAGCGCGGCATCAGCCGACCGTTTTTTTCGCGGTGCCGACCTTTTATGCAGCGGTCCTGCGGGAATCGGAGCGGCCGGGCCTCCGCGTGGATTTTTCTTCGGTGCGCCAGTGCGTGTCGGCCGGTGAAACGTTGCCCGCTGAAATCTTCAACGCGTGGAAGCGGCAATTCGGAATCACCATCCTCGACGGAATTGGTTCTACAGAGATGCTGCATATTTTCATTTCCAGCCGTCCGGGAGAATGCAAGCCAGGCAGTTGCGGCGTTCCCGTGCCGGGTTACGACGCGAAAATCGTGGATGACACCGGAGAATCGGTGCGGGAGGGCGAAATCGGCAATCTCTGGGTACGGGGCGCCAGTGCGTTTAGGGAGTACTGGCAGATTCCCGAATTGACGGCGCGCACGAAACGCGGGGATTGGGTTGTGACCGGCGACAAATTCTTTTGTGATTCGGGCGGTTACTACCACTACTGCGGGCGTGCGGACGACATGCTGAAAGTGGCGGGAATGTGGGTTTCTCCGATGGAAGTGGAGAATGCTTTGTTGGGGCACCCGCTGATAGTGGAGTCCGCGGTCGTCGGTGAAACGGATGCACGCGGTCTGATGTACTCGGTGGCGCACGTGGTGCTGCGCCCAGAGTGCGAAGGATCGGAAAAGCTAGCGGCGGAAATCTGTGAGCACGTCAAGGCGCGGCTTGTGTCGTACAAAGTACCGCGTGAGGTGCGGTTCTGCCGAGAGCTGCCAAAGACCGTGACGGGCAAAATTCAGCGCTTCAAACTGCGCGGTACCTGAGCGAAAATGGGCGGGCCAAGGCCCGCCCGTGCACATTACGCTGCGAGCCATCAGTCGGAATCATTGTAGGTGTCGTAGGAAGAAGCGATGGCGCGAACTTCCGCGAGAGTCTGATCGCGCAGGAGTTTGCCGTCTTCGAGAATGGTTTCGAGGACGTTGTTGGACGGGATCGGAGCGCCGTCAACGACTTCGACGGTAGCGAAATCCTTTTCGTTTTGAACCAGGTTGAAGCGGCCTCCCCTGCTGGCTTTCGACGGATCGGTTTTCGGGTTCTTGTAAACATTGTGCCATTTGCCGTTGCGGTCGATGGCGGAACACTTTAGAGCGAATTTCAGCGTGTCGCGGTTGACTTGTTGCAGCAGAGCGCCGCCCATGCCGTAGCTCCAGATGTCTTGCGACCAGCCTTTGCGCGTGAGTTGCGTGGTAATGTTTTGGATAGTGTAGAAGTTGACGCCGTCGCCCTGGATGAAACGCACGCACGGAACGGTGGTTTTCCAGCCTTTGCGGTTTACTTCGTAGCCGAATTTCTCGCTGACAATTTTGAAGAGCTCCTCGAGGATGGTCACGGCTTCGCCGGAATCAGGGCGAATCACCAGCGTGCCTTTCCTTTGCATGACTTTGTCGCGCAGCGCGCCGCCCCAGAGGTTGCGGACGGCATTGTAGATGTCGTAGGAATCGCTGACGCACGCCACGACTCCTTGGGGACAGTTTGCGAGGATGTTGGCGTAAGCGTCGAGCTCATGCGCTTCGCCCCACGCGGTGATGGTGGAATGCTCGGAAGCAGGGATGCTGTAGGCGGCACAGTCGAGCGGATTCTGAGCGCTGAGATCGGCGGAATAAAACTGATTGAGAATCTGTACGGCGGCAAGCGTGTCGGTGCCGAGAAAATTGAGCAGATGCGCGGCGCCGCCAATGGCGGCAGATTCCTTGGACGAGACGCCGCGGAATCCGAAGTCGTGGAGCTTGAAGGGAAGAAGCGAGAGATCGCCGGTGCGGGCGAGGGCTTTGCCGATGACCTGTTTGATCGCACGGGAGAGCGTGGCAACAGTGATGGGATACCAGACTTGCAGGAGAACAGTTTCGGCCCAGTTAGTCAGCCAGTAAAACTCCGGGTCGGTGTTCTCTATGGTTATGAGAGCGTTGTGGCTTTTGACTACCGTGCCTTCCTTGACGGCGCGGATGCGGAGAGGCAATCGCCCGCCGTGCTTCGCGTAGAGAGATTTGAAGCCCGCGTAATTGAAAGTTTTCGTGTGGCCGGAGAAATGCGCGTGGGCGATACGGCGGGCTTCTTCGACATCGTCGAGGGTGAATACGTGGCCGGCGAAATTGGACTTTATGATGTATTGCAGCATGGCCATCATGGTCTGGTCGAACATGCCGCCGCGGGATTCGACATAGGAATAGATGTGGCGAGTGTCCGGGGGATATTGCCACCAGTGGGTGAGCTTGTAGGAGTCCGTGTTGAGGATGGGATTCAGGCGAAGCGACTGCATGGGGCTCCTTGCGGTTGCACAGGCGGATGGGTTGGGGGCCGCAAGCCACTTGCGACATTCAGCATAGCAAAAGCGGGTGACAACTGGTCTAATCGCACTCTTCCCGTCACCGACGGTAGGACCACAAAACTGGTAGTCACTAAGCCGATCGACTTCGCAACTTTCGTCACGACAGCCTGAGCGGTCTTCCCAGATTGCCGCCATGGTGTCCTGGCTGCCGAGATGGCGGGCGGCGGGTCGCGATCTACTGTTGCTAAGAGTTCCAGGTGACGCGGGACAACTGTTTCTTGCGGGACTCCCACTGGGCGCCGGAGAGCACGCGCGGGGCTACGTCGATCAGGCGGGGCGTGAGTTTGAAGACGCCAGCGGCGGTCCATGGTCGGCCGTCGCGCGTACGATACTCGCGGACGTTTAGGGCGTCCGCCATGCTCGTGAAAGAGACGTCCTGGACGATCATTTCCGCGAGGGACTTGAGAGTTTGCATTTCCAAGGGATCGTCTTCCAGATGGCGGCAGTCGGAGGCAATGCGAAGGCCGAACGGGATTTCCTCAGCGGCGCTGGGAGCTTCCTGCTCTTCAGCCTGGGCGGAAGTCTCGACTTCGCGTTCCCATTCCAGGGCGACCAGGCTCCAACCCGCATCGTGCATCTTCGACAAGTAAACGGATGTCGGCAAGATGCTGACTTTCTCTCGCATACGATCGATCTTTTTCACGGAAGCCTCCTTGAGGGGGTGTTGAAGATGCGGAGGACGAGCTTTCCGGCAGAGCATCAAGGCAATCTTGATGCCGCAGACGGAAAAGGCGGAAGCCATAGAATCCAATAGACTTCTGGCAAGAGCAAGGGATTCTGCGGGCTTGCCTGCGTCCGTTGGCGGGATGAGAGTGTCGCGTTGCCGGACACCCTAAAGTGGCAGAGAAAGACCCTGGCGGCTGATAAGGTAGAATTGCATCTCAGATTTCCTGGGGAGGAGATGATGCCGAAAAAACCGACTGTCGATGATGCCAGGCTGATACTCGAGCTTTACGACCTGAGGCGCGAGCCGGAGCTTCGGAAGGCCAGGCAATGGTGGCTGATCACGTTCTGGCCCAAGAATGCGGATGACTTCGTGAAAGTGGCAACGACCATGGGGTCGGAAGAGAACAACTGGCTGAGACAGGTGGGCAGCTACTGGGGAATTGCCGTGTCATTTGTTCTGAATGGAGTGGTGAGTGAAAAGCTTTTCTTTCAGCTGTCATTTTGCGGAGAACTATACTTTATCTTTGCCAAGGTGCGGCCCTTCCTCCTAGAAATTCGCGAGAAGATGAAGAATCCCGATCTGTTTCTCACGATGGAAAAGGCCATTCTGGGATCGAAGATGGCGAGAGCGCAATTTGAGAAAGTTGAGGAGCGTGTGGCGGCGATGCGGGAGCAGCGATGAGCTCGCAAGGCAGAACGATAGTCCGAGAGCTGGGGATGTTCTTCGCCCTGGGGTGTCTGGCCGCCGCCGCGCTGCTTCCAGCCGGAGCCATGGCGAAAGGGGCCGGCACTTGCACTGCGGGAACAACATTGCGATTGAGCGCGCCAGAATCAATTCAGGGAAGTTTGCTGCTGATAGAGGTGAAAAGCGCGAAGCCCTTGTCGGAAGTGCAAGGAAATTGGGGCGGGCGGAGCGTCCCGTTCTGGAGGGAGGTTGCAAGTGAAACCCAGCGAAAAGGTTTGCTGGGGGTTGACCTCGAAAAGGCGCCCGGCGCATACGCGTTGAAGGTCACCGGGCAAACGGCGCGCGGTGAGAAAATGAGCTGTAGCGCGACGGTGACAGTGAGGAAAGGCCGGTTCGCGACGGAAAAATTGCAGGTGGGGAAACAGTTCGTGGAGCCCAGCCCGGAACAAATCAAGCGCGCGGACCAAGAGCGCCAGAAGTTGCGCGATATTTTTGACCGCGTGACGCCGGAGCGCTTATGGGACGGAAAGTTTCGAATGCCGCTGGATGGCGTGACCACGGGCTCGAATTTTGGAAGGCGGCGAATTCTGAATGGGAATCCCGGGACACCACATGGCGGGGTGGATCTGCCCGGGACCACTGGAACGCCAGTGCACGCCGCGCAGCGCGGGAAGGTGGTGCTGGCAGAGGAATTGTTCTTCGCCGGAAATACTGTTGTATTGGATCATGGTCTGGGAATTTACACCTTCTATGGGCACCTCTCGGAGATCGACGCGAAGGTGGGAGACACTTTGGAAGCGGGCGCCTCCCTGGGAAAAGTCGGAGCGACCGGGCGCGTCACCGGACCGCACCTGCACTGGGGACTCACAGTGGAAAGAGCGCGGGTGAACCCGCTGCACCTTGTGAAGTTGCTAGAGAACGAATGAGCTTTGAATGTCCAGGATTTCGAAGGCCGTCCGTGATGGGCAGGAGATCAATGTTGAGCCACACGTGGGAGAGGACCAGCGCGGCGATGAGCAACATGCTCCGATGTGAGTTGCCCGCAGAAACGGCGCTGCGCTCCTGCCTTCTGAAGTGCGAGCCCGAGCAGCGGCTGAAAGAACATCCGACAAAGCGCCAGAGAGGCAACCAGTGCCGGCGAGGCTGGCGCTCGGCCGGCAGCAGGCACCCATCGGTATCCAGGCTGGAATGAGGGAGGGGCCAAAAAACCGGATACCCGGGCCAATAGCATGGCCGCATGCGCCGTAAGTTGGGCTTGGTAAGTGCCTGCACGATCGCAAGAGACTCGCTGAGACGGTTGCAGGGGTATGGAAGCCGAATCGCAGCGCCCATCAGGAGTGTGGCGATACGCCCGCCGGCGCTGGCGTAGTGGAAAGCGTTCACCGGCTAGTGCACCTGAAGGTATCCCGGGAGAACCACGATCTGTGCGACCTGGATGCTGTGATCAGCGCGGACCAGGCCGGTCGGAATGTACCGTCACAGGAGTCGTCGTGCGCGCGTAGACGGTCCTCCGTCTTCCAATAGCTTGCTCTTGACCATTTGTGTTGGACTCGGTGAGGCGCGCGTTTCTCACGTATTTCCACGGTGTTGGAGCACCAAGCCCCATTGAAACGATAGGCCAGTGAGAAACTCTACCTAAGGAGAGCCCCCTCGGGCCCTAGCTGCCGCCGGCATCTACGTGCAGAGGTCCCCGGCGCGAGCCGCCAAGTTGCCAAGAATGTTGCGTTTGCGACGAGGTAGGGGCGGAATCGAGATTGTTACCGGGCCTGGTAGCAAGCAGTATGGGAAGATAGGGGTGGTACGACGGTACTGTTATAGGACTTCCTTTTGTGGTACCGTTCCGCCATTGTTTTTGAAGTTGTAAGTAGGCAGTATGGGGGTGTGTGGGCAAGGTTAGTGCTGGTCACTTCTATTTTGTCACTCTGTCTTTTTAGCACCATGCTGACACGACACAGTAAGTGTAGACGTGTGGGTTGAAGCTGGTCAGACGTCGTGGATTCATAAATCAGATGAGGTCGAAGCCGAAATGTCCCTGCTTCACTTTCGTTGCAAAGAACGTCGTCGTACCCTGAGGGTAGCACTGACCGTGCCGTTGACCGTCCACGGAAAGACAGACGCCGGCGAGAAGTTCTCCGCGCAGACCCATGCGCAGTCGGTGAACCGGCACGGGGCGTTGTTTCAGCTTGAGGAGATCGTGTTGGTGGGACAAACGCTGATCCTGATGAATGATCACACCGCGCAGTCGATGGAGTCCCGTGTCATCTCGATCCATCGGGCTCGCGACGGCAAGCAGTATATCGGGGTGGAGTTCATCTCGCCGGAAATAAACTTTTGGCACATGCAGTTCCCGATTCCGGGCTCCAAACCGCTGCGTCGGATCGTTCCCACCAAAATCTCCGCGTAAACCGGAGCGCGGTCAGGTCCAGATCCAGATCCAGCTCCAGCATCCCGTTTTGCGTGAATCCCGCATCCAGTGTTGTCAGGTTTTGCAGGCTCCGCGCAAAGAGAATCGCCCCAACAACCAGCATGAGCGACATGGCGATCTGCGAAACCACGAGAACGCGCCGCAACCCAAACAGTGCGCGACCACTCGTGCCGCTCCGTCCGCTCGACTCTAAGCACCGCTCCCGGGGACACTAGCGTTGCCCGCAACGCCGGAGCCAGCCCAAATAGGACACACGTCAGCGCTCCGCGCCGCCCATCTCGATACGCGCGGCCCGCACCACTTGTTCGCGGTTTATCCCGCGGCGCATCTTCTCGTTCACGGCGGCGTCCAGATACCCGCGCAGTTCCTCATCCATTTCGCGCTCGACCTGTTGCTTGCGGAACAATCCCCGCAGACCACCCGCCAGATTTCGCAGCAGTGACATCGCTTACCTCCTACGACTCCGCCTCGAGAATCCGCGCGATGGCCGCTGCTTGTCTCGCCCATTCGCGGGTCTCGCCTTGAGCTGTTTGCGCCCGGGCGCTTGCAAAACGTAATACTTAGCGCGCCGATTGTTCGCAGTGTCCCGCCATTCGCTCTTGAGCCAGCCGGCCCGTTCCAGCCTGCGGAATGCCGGAAACAACGATCCCGGATTCACCTGGAAGACGCCTTTACTGATCTGCTCGATACGCATGGCGATACCATATCCATGCATCGGCTCCAGCTCCAATGTTTTCAGGATCAACATGTCCAGCGTGCCCTGAACCGGGTCGCTCGGCTTGTCCACCATGAAATGTGCTCCTCCTGACTGTCAACAGGAAGATGGCATCGATACCCTAGATTGTCAGGAGGAGCAGTTCGTTTCGCCGGATTTCATGCCATGCCGTTCGTTCCGCGGTACGATCGACGTGTGCCAGATGGTGTGAAAAGGATCGGTTTAATTTCGGATACCCACGGCCTACTGCGCAAAGAAGCAGTGGAAGCCCTGCGTGGGTCGGAGCTGATCATCCACGCAGGAGACGTGGGGAAGCCGGAGATTCTGGACGAGCTAAGATCGATCGCACAGGTTGTAGTGGTGCGGGGAAATGTGGATACCGAGTCCTGGGCGCAGGGGTTGCCGGAGACGGCCGTGGCGGAAACAGGCGCGGCCATGATCTACGTTCTACACAATGTGAACACCCTGGATTTGAATCCTGCCGCAGCCGGTTTTCAAATCGTCGTCAGTGGCCATTCCCACAAACCAGGAAAGACGGAGCGCGAGGGCGTGCTCTATGTCAACCCTGGAAGCGCGGGACCGCGCAGATTTCAATTACCGGTCACGGTGGCACATCTGCGATTGGGAGAGATACCGTACGACGTGGAGTTCGTGGATCTCGAACCATCCCGGTAACCCCAGCGGCACGGCCTGAAGACCAACAGGTGGCGTGGGTTTTTAGGTTTGGCGCACAGACATTCCCACCTGACCGTTTCGTCTTTGTCACGTTGCGTGAGTCTTAGTGTGAAGCAGGAACCCACGCAAGGCCATCGACGCCCGGAGTGAGGTCGATAGGCGGCTGCATGATCCAGGAGCGCAGGTCGAGCACGGCGATTTTGCCGGCACCGGTCCCGCTCACGTAGGCGATTTCTCCGCCCGGTCGAATCAGGATTTCCGAGGATCTCTCCGGAACTGCCAGTGAACGCACAACCTTCAGAGTTTGCAAATCAACGACATGGAGCCGATTGGCGCCAAGGCTGACGGCCAGCAACCAGCGCCCATCGGGAGTCGGCGCCGACGCATACGCCACGTCCGGCAATTCGATCCAGTTCGTAATTTTGTTCGTAGCCGTCGCGATGACCGCGATGCGGGGAGCATCTTGATCGTGGGTGAAGATGCGGAGGCCATCCGGTGAGATGGAAATGCGCTGGACACTCTTTGCCACGGGAATCGTGGCAATGAGATTGCGCTTCACCAGATCGAGCACGCTCACACTGCCGGCGCTGACGTTGGCGGTGTACCCGCGGTGGCCGTCGAGCGAAAGAACCAGCATGTGGGATTGCGGCTCCCCCGTCGGAATTTCCGCGAGCAGCTTGCGCGTGGAAGGATCAATAACGCCTACGGCATTTGCAAGCTCGGCGGTTACGTAAAGAAGACCATCGGGCCCGAATTCGGCGCGGTGCGGGCGAAGGGGCTTACCCAGGTCGATCGTGGCCGCGAGTTTGCGCCCCTGCAGATCAATCACATCAATCGTGCTGCCGTCCGTCCCAGGCCTTCCGACGCCAGCGTTTCCGTAGATCGGAACGTAAGCAAAGCGACCGTCTTTGGACACGATGACTTCATGTCCGTTCACGCCCACAGAAATCTTTGCCAGTTCACGGCGATTTTCGGGATCGACGACCAGTAGGGTGTGATCCTTCTGATTGGCTACGACCAACAGACCTCCCGCAGGTGACGCTAATCTTGCGTCTCGTAGCTCAGATGGAGCGACAAGCATCGTGGAAACAAGGAGCAATGATAGGCGTGCCAGCATCGACCACCTCGACGGAACATCCTTTTCCTTCGAATGTGCCGAATCCAGGGGAGTATATCTCTTACCGCAGTCAGTGGCTACGGCTGCGTTTCTTGTTCACTGGTTTCATACTTCGAGCCTTGCGCGCCAACAGCTTTGCGTTGGAGACCGCATCGCGTGTCTTCTTTGGAAGTTTCGCGAATACCAGGTCATAAGAATCGCGCAGCATGCGCGCGAGTTCATCCGCCGGCAAAGCGTCCTTGGTTTGAAGCCCGACCCATTGCGCTCGCGCCAGGTAAGGCGCAGGAATGATGTTTGGTCGTTCCGTGAGTTGTGCAAAACTTTCCGGTTCCGCCTTGAATGAAAGACACACCGGAGCCGGCTCCAGCGGTGTCGCGGCGAACATCTTCCCGCCTACTTTGAACAGCAAGTCGCTGCCCCACTGAATCTGTTCCGTGGCACCCGGAAAGGAAAGGCAAACCTCGCGCAGCCAATCGACGTTCATGAGCAAGATTCTAGGACAAAGAGAGGGCTTGCTTCAATCGACGAGACGGCATCTCCCCCCGACGTGCTCCCGGGTCATCCTTCCCAAGCGCCTGGAGTCCCGACGGAAAAACACTCTACGCGGACCGTCTGGAAGTGAGTTTTACGGACGCCGACGTCTACGCGATTGCAATCTCTTTGCCGCCGGGAGACCACGACGCGCTGGAAACGTTCCGCCTGAAATAGAGAGATCCCGCAGCCGGTTTCTCCTGTTTGAGCACGCCCTTAACTCCAAACAGCGAGGATCGCTCCCATGACGAGGTAGCAGACGAGCTGGTAGCCAGTGTTGATGGCGAAGAGCTTCATGCTCTGCTTCGCGAACAGCGCGCCAGTCAATTGCACGGTGGCGACGAATCCGAGCCACACATGGAAGCTAACCATCAAGCCTACGTGTACGCTTTCCGCGCGAAGCCCGTGAAGGATCAGCGCCAGCGTGAAGGCCGACACAATGCTGGCCAAAAGAGAACCCGCATAGGCCGGGCCGGCGCTCCTCTTCATTTCGTTCATCCGGGCTTTGTCGTTCGGGTCATAGCCCATCTCGCGTACCCAGGCATTTGCGAACAGCAGGGGCGAGTACCACAGGAATCCCACCATCATTGTGGATATCGCGGCTACCAGGATTGCCAGCCAATTCAAGCTATGCATGTGCACGAATTTTTCTCCGGTCAGCACTGCGGGGAACTGCGTGCGTCATCCTATGATGCGTTTCGGTATGATGCAATGGAAAATAGGTGGCGGAAGTCTTTCACAGTTTGCTGCGAGCCGCGTTCCTGCCCGATCATCTCGGTCCAAAGTCCTAGAGTTAAGTCCTTGCGTTCCGGGTTTCCGGGCTGCCAGCGAGGTTCTTTCTCGTACGCTCCCTCAGAATTTTCAAGTCGAGCAAGATGGAGTGAGCCAGGTCCGAGCCGAGATTCGGACGAGAGGGGTAGTTTATGAGCACAAGAATCGTGCGTCTGCCGGCTTTGGCATCCTTGATCCTCGCGTTTGCATCCTCGCAACGGCGCGGCCGCGCCAAGCAAGGCCAACATTCCGGCCACGCCGACAGGCAAATCGGACGGAACCGCATCGGCAAATCCGCGAGGCACGCGCGGCGCTGGGCGGGGCCAAAGTTTGACCGGCTATTTCGAGAGTGACCTCGTTAAGGAGATAGGCTTGGTATTTCTCCTTGATTCCCGAGGAGTAGCCGGAGCTGTCCACCAGTCCCACGAGAACATAAAAGTCGTCAGCAAGGTGAACGCCGCCGCTGTTGCGGAACTGCACTGGCGCACTCTGGCCTCGAAAAAAAAACGCGTTCCGGGAAGATTTTCGGAGTGATATCAGCGGCCTTGAGGACCACCTCTTTGCCGGCAGCGAGGGGATCGCCAGCCCTGGAGCCGTGGAGACGCCCGAGGGGAAAACCGAGAAGGAAGAGTGCGAGGAAAACGGAAGACCTCGTAAAACGCGTCATGGAAACTCCTTTCAGAATGCCGGAATCGTATAACACTCCCTAGGGTCAGCGCAAAAACGCTGCTGCAGGCCGACGGAGGACAGCGCGGCGACCGGAGGACGAACAAATGCGCAGGGCCTGGCGAGTAGGAACCCATCGGGTGGTTAACCGGCCGTAACGGAACAGTCAGGCGCCATGTGGCACCGTCTTGCGGCGAACGAAGGGTTACCACGCGCATTTCGTTTATTAGGAGGAACACCCTTGAAAAACAGTTTTGAAGATTTTCGTCGCGATAGAGACATGCGAAGTAGATGAGGACAATGGTGTGGTATCTTACGCGCTCGCCTGCGGGATTGCACAAGGGGGAGGATAGGGATGCTGGATCGGCGAAGTTTCATGAAGACGTGTTCGGAAATGGGTCTGCTAGGAACACTTTTTCCAGGGGTGTTGTGGGCGCAAGCACAGGTGCACGCGGCGAAGAAGATCACTAAAGAAATGATTGAAAGTGCGGCCGTCGTCGCGGACGTCCCAATTGCCGAAGAATACAAAGAGATGATGCTCGAAAACCTGAACAATCAGGTCAAGCGCTATGAAGAAATTTACAAGCTGCATATTCCCAATTCTGTTGACCCGGCCCTGATTTTTGATCCCGTTCTTCCGGGGATGAGATTCGAAACCGAGCGAAAGCCCATTCGGATGTCCAAAGCCGCGAATGCCGCCACGGCGAGCGCGCCGAAGAATCTCGAGGACTTGGCGTTCGCGAGCGCGCGCGAATTAGGTGAGCTGGTTCGAGCGAAAAAAGTTTCGTCGCTCGCCCTGACCGAGATGTACCTGGGGCGGTTGAGAAAATATGACCCGGCGCTGAAGTTTGCCGTGACGCTGACGGAACAACGCGCGCTCGCGCAGGCCAAACAGGCAGACGCGGAAATTGCCGCGGGAAAGTACCGCGGGCCGCTCCACGGCTTGCCTTGGGGCGCCAAGGACTTGCTGGCGACAAAGGGCTATCGAACAACGTGGGGCGCGGGCGGGTTCGAAAGCCAGAGGATGGATGAAGACGCAACCGTTGTAAAACGTTTGGACCAAGCGGGGGCGGTGCTGGTGGCGAAATTGACGCTGGGCGCGCTGGCGCTGGGCGATGTGTGGTTCGGCGGCGTAACGCGGAATCCCTGGAACACGAATCAGGGATCGAGCGGCTCTTCTGCAGGTCCCGCTTCTGCAACCGCGGCGGGATGCGTGGCATTCAGCATCGGGTCGGAAACGCTCGGCTCGATTTCGTCGCCATCGACACGCTGCGGATGCACGGGACTGCGGCCGTCGTTTGGCCTGGTGCCGCGGACGGGTGCGATGGCACTCTCTTGGAGCATGGACAAATTGGGGCCCATCTGCCGAACCGTGGAAGATTGCGCACTCGTCTTGGACGCGATTCAGGGACCCGATGGCATGGATCGAACCACACAGCCCGCGGCTTTCAATTGGGACGCCAACCTGGATTGGCGAAAACTGCGAGTAGGCTACTTGAAAACAGAATTCGAACGGAAACCGGATGAGCAGCAAGAGTCCGCCAAGGAAGAACCAGCCGCGACTCCCGAAGAACAGAAAAAGCGTGAAGAGCAGAAAAAACGCCGCGAAGCACGGCAGGCGCGGGCCGAGTACGACAAAAAGTACAACGATGCAGCCCTCGCGAAATTGCGAGAAATGGGGGTGAATCTCGTGCCGGTAGAGATGCCGAAATTCCCTTACGATGCCATGGTAACGATGCTGACGGCGGAATCTGCGGCGGCGTTCGATGAACTGACGCGCACGGGCAATGACAAACTGCTGACCTCGCAAAAAGACTATGACTGGCCGAATACGTTTCGAGCGGCGCGATTCATTCCGGCCGTGGAATACATCCAGGCCGCAAGAGCGCGCAGGATGGCGATGGATGCGGTCTCAAAAGTGTTCAATGATTTTGACGTAATTGTGGCGCCCACGAGCGGCGAACAACTGGTGATCACAAATCTGACCGGACACCCGGCGGTGATTTTGCCGAATGGGCTGCGCGGAAAGGACGCGCCGAAGCCGCCCTCCGAAGAAGCGAGCGATTTCCAGAACGCAGGCGGCCCCGGAACTCCCACCAGCTTGACCTTTCTCGGAGAATTGTACGGCGAGGCAAAACTGCTCGCGTTCGCGCGCGGCTACCAGGAAGCGACGGATTTCCATCGGCAACACCCGAAGCTAGTGCCCGCGTCCTGATCAAATTCGAATGGACCATGCTGAGCCGGGCTACATCCCTTTTTGAATGGGATAGCCCTTGTCGACCCAGTCGGTGGCGAAATTTGTGGGAAGAACGAGGACCCGCAACTTCTTGAATCCCATGTTGCTCAAAGCCGTATACGCGGGACGTATGTTTGGACACTTGTCGAATGGACAGCAGCCGCAGTAAATGACCAGATTCACGGATCGCGGGAGACCGTCCGCCCACTTTTTCAAATCCGCGAACCCTTGCTGGGTCGAAGTAGAGCCGTGGAACGAAGCACCAGGGATATGACCGCCCGCGAAGAGCGTGTGGAATCCGACACAGATGACCGTGGAAGAAGGCCCACTCTGGTCCGAGATTTCTCGTGCAAAGTCGTCGGGCTTCAGGGCTTGAGCGCTCGGCCACGGATCTGAGGACCGCTTTTCGTCTTCGCGGGTCGCTCGAACGGAGACGAGCGCCGCGGGAGCAGCGAACAAGGCGGCAAGGACGGAAACAGAGAAAAGAGTTTGGAAACGGCTTCTTGCTGGCGCCAAAAGGGTCCGCCGAAGAACGCCCCGATTCCAGACCGCATAGACTTGTGGATCCAAAGAAATGACCCCCTATTTCTTGAGATCGGCGCGGGTGCGCTGGAGCTTGATGGCCGTGGTGCGGAGAGTTTCGGGAACGTTCTTGTTGGTAGTAAGGCGCTTGAGATCGACGGCGTTGAGCATGGGAAGCATGTGCATGGTGACGTCAAGAGGTGCCTTGGGATTGTTGATGAGGTTGCGGACAACGGTGTAGTTCTTGCGGAAATTGCGGTTGCCGGCGATAAGGCGAAGGATCTCATCGGTGAGGCTGGACATTGCAGCGAAGGCTTCGACTTCCTGGTCGGTGAGGCGGGGAGACTGGAGGACCGCACGCTGGACGACTTTGTTGTTGTCGCGAATGAGCGTGCGGCGCGCTTCCGGGCCGCCTTTCATCGCGAACTGCACACGCTGCGCGACGGTCATTTTCGCCAGACGCTGAACCAGAGTCTGCCGCCTTAGTACGTCGGGTTCAACCGCGGCCGCGGCTTCCGATAGAGCCGCTTCGTCGACAGGATTACCGGGGCCGTGTAGTTCGTGGAGCTGATTTTTTTGATCGGCGGTCAGTGACGTGGAGTGTTCGAGAGCGGAGGCCAGCGCCGGAGATTCGCTGACGCGTTCAAGTTCTTCCATCAGCGCCTGGATGCCCAGAGTCGAGAGGTAGCGAACAAGAGGAACGAGATGTTCGGCAGGACAGTTTCTGTTTTGCACCATGGCGTCGCAGACGCCGGGTTTGTCGGCAAGATTCCTTGCCGCATAGGAGAAGAGTGTAGGCAGAGCCTGCTCCCGCTTCAGGGCTTCGACGAAGGATTCTACGGGCTGTGAGAGAATCGCATCTTGCGCGCGGTTTGCGACGATTTCGTCGGCGTCGCCGGCCAGAACTGCGAGAATCTCGGCGCGTTCGGCGGGGGCAAGATGGGCACCGCCGGTGCAAACGGCGATTTTTCTTTCGCGCGTGGCGCGGCCGTGGCGCAGATCCTCGAGAATTTCAGGGCTGAGAGTTTCCACCAGACTAGGGCCTCAAGTCCTTCCGACTCAGCACCATTGTACCGGAGGCGCCAGGCGCACCAAGGGGCGGCATGGCCTTGCCGTTCAATTTCAGCAATACCGCGGAGGAGTCCCCGGCGGTCACTTGGAATTGCTGACCAGCTGAAAAGTGACGGGTCTCGCCGGCAGGCAACTCGGAGTCGAGAAGAAGTTTGTCGTCGGCGAGGATGCGGACGCGCGTGGTCGCGGAGGTGGAGATGGAAAGGTCGAGAAGTGCTGCGGAGGCGGATTGCTCTGCGGATCGCTCCGAAGCGGAACGGGATTGAGGCTGCATCGCCAAGGAACCAGAGACGGATTTTCTTGTGTCGCGATAGGCGGTGTAGCGGTGCCAGCCGTAGCGGGTGGCAGAGAAAAGTCCGGCGAACAGAAGAAGGGCGATGAAAACGGCCAGAACGGGAAGCCACTTCGGCGGCGATGGAATGCGTTCCTCGGGTTTGGGGAAAGGCGCAGCCGAGTGTTCGGCGCGGGCAAGATCGTACTCGCCGAGGAGTGCTTCTTCACTGAGGCCCAGATAACGCGCGATGGTGCGCACAAAACCGTGGCCGAAGACGCCGCCGGGCAGCTTTGCCCAATCTTCATTCTCAAGCGCTTCGACAAAACGGGCACTGATGCGCGTGGCCTTGGTGAGTTCGTCCAGGGAGACCTCTCGTATCTCGCGCTCGCGCTTCAGGCGTTCACCGAAATTTCCCCTGGCCATGAACTGAAACCTGTCCTTGATGAATCGGCGGGCGCCTCGGTCTCCAACGCCCCGACCCGGTCAGGGCAATCAGGTAAGCGGCGTGGAATCCCTGAACGGACTATGCGGAGGAATCCAATACTTTGACATCCTCCCCGCCATGAATGGCGGGGATTCCTACGGAGTTCCCGCTGGTTTTACGGGAATCTCTGGGTTCCTCCCACAACCGCCTTACTTCAGCGGAGGACTACGAAGAGGCTCTACTTTCGGGCTATCCGCCCGTAGGTCTTTGGACGCGAAGAATATATACTATGCCGAAAAGAAAGGCAATCGCTTACCCCGACTTACCCCGCCCAGCCCGCCCAGAAGGCCGGGACTTGCGCTCACCATGGGGTCAAACGGGGAAGAAGGATCACTTGATTTGCTTGATTCAAAGCCTCCGGCCATAAGATTTGGCGTCAGCCTCTAAACAGTAAGGCCCATCGATCGCGCCCGATAGCTGTTGAAGCCGGCGACGGCCGCCCGCAGGTGATTCCGCAGAGCTATGGCGCGATTGACTTGGCCATGGGAAATGCTTAGGCTGGCGACTTGCGCGAAGGGCGCATCCAGTCCGCGGAAAGGGCCGTGCCCACCTTAGCAAAACGTCGAAGGTTACGAACCTTCTTTCAGCCTGACTTGGGCGGACTCCAGGCGTAGTCACGAAAGGAAGGTCGTAATGGATGCAAAAGTACTACCCCCTCGTCCTAGCCTGGAACAATACAAGAAACAAGCCAAGGAGCTCGTCAAGGCCTTCCGGACCGGTGAGTCAGGTGATCCGGAGGCGGTTCAGCGAATCAAGAAGCACCACCCTCGGCTATCGAAACTGTTGGAGGCGGACATTCGCAACGCGAAATTTGCTCTTGTGGACGCGCAATTGGTGGTCGCCCGGGAGCACGGCTTCGTCAGCTGGCCGAAGTTTGCGAAACACGTCGAAGCGCTGATTCGTGAGGGGTCCGTTGTCGTCCTGGACAACCCGTGGGCGGCGTTCATCGAGGCCGCGTGTGTTCCGCGCGACTCTGGGCATGCTTCGGGGACTCTTGAGCGCGCCGAGGCTATCCTGGCGGCGCACCCAGGGGTTGCCAGCTGCGACATTCACGCGGCGGCAATTCTTGGCGACGAAACCGGCGTGCGACGGTTCCTCGCACTCAATCCGGGGAACGCCACGGCGAAGGGCGGCCCCCACGGTTGGGATGCCCTTACGCACCTCTGCTTCTCGAGATATCTGCGGCTCGATCGCGCGCGGTCGGACGGCTTCCTACGGGCGGCGACAGCGCTCCTGGATGCGGGGGCGAGCGCCAACACCGGGTGGATGGAGAAGGCTCATCAACCCCGTCCGGAGTGGGAGAGCGCGCTCTACGGCGCCGCCGGACTTGCGCACCACGCGGAGCTGACTCGCCTGCTGCTCGAGCGCGGCGCGGACCCGAACGATGGGGAAACGCCCTATCATGCGCCGGAAACTCACGACAACGCCGCCCTAAAGGCCCTGGTGGAGAGCGGAAAGCTCAATGAGGAGAGTCTCGGGATGATCCTGCTCCGCAAGACCGACTGGCACGATTATGAAGGAATCAAATGGTTGCTCGAATATGGCGTTGACCCCAACCGAAGGACGCGATGGGGGAAGACGGCAGTTCACAATGCCGTGTTGTGCGACAACGACCTGAAGATCTTCGAAGTGTTGCTGGACCATGGTGCGGACCCGACGCTCATTGCAGACTGCCCAGATCGCTCACGGCACGCATCTTCAGGGAAGTCCGCCGTGGCGATGGCCGCGCGAAGAGGACGACGTGATGTGCTCGAGTTATTCGAACGACGAGGCATTCCTATTGTGCTTCAAGGCGTCGAGCGACTTATGGCTGAATGCGCGAGAAACGATGCGGCGAGAGCTCGTTCCATTGCGGGGCGTGAACCTCAGCTCGTTCGCGAAATGGTGGCAGAGGAAGGCAAGCTGCTCGCGGAGTTCGCAGGCGTAGGGAATACTGACGGGGTTCGGCAGCTCCTCGATCTCGGGCTGAGCGTCGTCGCGCTGTACAAGGAAGGGGACGGCTATTTCGATATGGCCAAGAACAGCACGGCGCTGCACGTAGCGGCTTGGCGCGCGCAACACGCCACCGTGAAACTCCTCATCGAACGCGGGGCGCCAGTGGACGTGCAGGATGGCCAGGGACGCACGCCGTTGGCTCTCGCCGTACGTGCCTGCGTGGACTCGTATTGGACGCACAGGCGCTCGCCCGACTCTGTTCAGATGCTGCTCCATGCGGGGGCGTCGGTAAGCGGCATCGATTTTCCATCCGGTTACGCGGAAGTTGACGAGCTGCTCCGGCGCCATGGCGCCAAACCATAAGCATTCGACGGGGGGATCACATGGCCATTGAGATTCGAGGGATGGCGCCGCTGCTGCAACTCTTCGACATGCCAACATCCATCGGGTTTTACCGGGATGTGCTGGGGTTCGAGGTGGAGAGCACCTCCAAAACCTAGGGGAGAGCGTTTCGATTGGGCTGCTCAAGGTCAATGGCGTGGAGTTGATGCTAAACACGGCTTACGAAATCACGCGCGGTCGTCAGTTCCTGATCCCGCTCGCATTGCTGCCCACGACGATACGGCGATTTACTTTGGTCGCCCGGACGTGGATGCGGCGTACGCTCACCTGCGCGCGCGCGGCGTGGCTGTGAAGGAACCCCAAGTGGCGCATTGTGGCATGAAACAGTTGTACGTCAGCGATCCCGACGGGTATAACCTGTGGCTAGGTAGCGCGTTGCGAGTTCGAGTGCTCCTGCGGTCGGAAGATGAAGATAAGGTACCTAGCTCCTAGCAGCGAGTTCAGGACTGAACATCCCGACCAAGTCGGGGCAGACGCCGGAGGCGGAGTGTAATGGACGCCTTGGAGCGCGCCGGTCGATCTGCAGAGGCTCTGAATGCTCCCGAAGCGCTGCGACCTGCCAGGCCGCCAGCCGCGTGCAAATGCCGGCCTGAAGGTCGGCATTACGAGAGCCAGGGCAAGGATGGCGAGATAGCCACGCCTGCACCACGAGCGGGTTGCATGGTTTTTTCGGAGAGGCCTATACTGGCGGAGATTCCCCTACGGTTCGTGAGAATCGGTCGGGTTTGTGTTTCTCGGCGATAATACGCCTGCCAGGACTGGGAGCGGGCATTGCTAGGCGTGGAATCGCAAGGGAGAGGAAGAAACGCGAGTGGAGGAAGTAAACCAGTTTCCGGCCGTCGAACGTCGCCGCAATCCTGCGGTGCCGTCCGAACAGCGGGAAAAGGGAGAGGTTGCCGTCTTCCAGGAGTTGGGGAAGGCGCTGACGTCTTCGCTGCAACTCGATCAAGTTCTCCGCACGATTATGGAGAAGATCGATGAATTTCTGCGCCCGGACAATTGGTCGCTGCTGCTGCTGGATGAGGCCAAGCAGGAACTGTACTTTGAGCTGGCGGTGGGGAAAGCCTCGCAGGCGCTGAAGGACGTACGGATCAAGATGGGGCAGGGAATTGCGGGCTGACGAGAAGACCAAGACCGAGACGCAGTCGATCGTCGCGGTGCCGGTGAGGTTTCGCGACACTTGCCTGGGAGTGATCGAGCTCATCAATTGCATCGGTCCGGAGGGATTCGATCCGCGGGACCTGAAGCTGCTCGAGGCGCTTTCGGACTTTGCGGCCATTGCCCTGGAGAACGCCCGGCACGTGAAGAAAATTCACGAGCTGACCATCACCGACGACTGCACTTCGCTTTATAACGCGCGGCACATGGGCTTCATTCTGGAGACGGAGATCTACCGTTCGCAGCGCTACAACTACGAATTCTCGATCGTTTTCATCGACCTGGACCATTTCAAGCAAGTAAACGATACGCACGGGCACCTGGTGGGCTCCCGGCTGCTGGCGGAGATCGGAAATGCGCTGAAGGAGCACTGCCGGTTGATCGATTTCGCGTTCCGTTATGGCGGGGATGAGTTTGTAGTCCTACTGCCGCAGACATCGAAAGAGAATGCGTTGAACGTGGCGCGCCGTTTACATAAATTGGTGCGTGAGGCCATCTGGCTTGTGCCGGAAGGGTTGAACATCCGGCTGACGCCCAGCGTGGGCGTGGCGTCCTATCCCGTGGATTCGCGAACCAAGGAAGGATTGCTGCACCTCGCTGATGAGGCCATGTACCTGGTGAAGAATACGAAGCGCGACAGCGTCGCCGCAGCGAATATCGGGATTTTGCCGAATCCTGTGGCCAGCGCCGAGTCGGCCGGTTAATGCACCCCTGTTTCTGAACGAACATTCCATCTTCTATACACTCCGCCGAAATTTTGTTTAACTGAAGACATGAAGCGAAGCGAAGCGGCGAAGTATGCGCGCTGGTCTGCGGTGGCGGCGTTGCTACTGGCAAGTCTGACCGTGGGGGTGTATCTGGACCGCCAATGGGTCGCGCATCGAGAAAAGCAAAAGGCGCCTCCGCCGGCTCCGCAAGGTGTGACGCGCAGCTCGAACGGGCTCACCTTTTCGAAGATGGAAGGAAACCAAAAGATCTTCACGGTGGAGGCGTCGAAGGCCACAGATTTCAAGGGCAAGGAGGCCAGCTTGCTGGAAGACGTGAAGATCACGATCTTTGGAAAGAAAGGAGAGCGGTACGACACCATTCATACGCGAAGCTGCCAGTACGAAAAAGAGGGCGGAAGCATGGCATGCAGCGGCGAAGTGCAGATCGACCTGGAGAGCAAGGCGGAAGCCGAGCGAGCCGCAAAAAATCGGGGGATAACGGTACAGCAGAAAGTTCACGTGGAGACCCGCGGCGTGGTCTTCAGCCACGCCAGTGGGATGGCGCGGACGGAGCAACCCGTGAAGTTCGTCTTTCCGAATGGGCATGGGGAAGCCGTAGGAGTCGAATATCACTCCGAAGAAGGGACGGTGCGGCTGCTGAGAGATGTGCAGTTTTCTCTGGTACCGCCGAGGAATGACATCGCGGAGAAAAAGACGGCGGGTGCGAATGCGAAAGAACCTATTCGCGTGACTGGGAAGAGCCTCGATTTTGAGCGGGACTCCCGGGCAATGCGATTGTACGGACCGGTGGAAGCGAATACCCACACAGCGCATTTGCGTGCGGGAAAGCTGACTCTCTCGCTAGACGCGGCGTATCGCGCGGAGAAACTGGTGGTTACGCCGGGACCGGACGGGAAAAACCCGGAATTGGAATCTCGGGGAGCCGATGGTTCGACAAATCTGAGCGCAGTGACAATCACGGCCCAGTTTTCGCCCGAGGGGTGGCTGACGATCATCGAGGGAGCGGGAGACGTGCGCGGTTCGCGGCGCACCGGAAAAGAGGTAGATGACTTCCGCGCGGAGCACGGCACGATGGAGCTGTGGGCGAAGGTAAACCGGCCGAGACAAATGAACTTAAGAGGTAGCGTGCAGCTGACCACGCAATCAGACACGTCGGGTGAGGCCAGAATGCTGCAAACGCGCGAATTGCTTGTGGAATTCGCCGATGGAAAAAAAGGCCAGGGCAGCAAGCCCAAACGAGCAGAGACCCTAGGGACGGGGAGTATCGAATGGACGGATGCAGAGCGGCAAACGGGAACGCCGGGCCCTCCCGCGAGCAGCGAGGCTGCGCACACAAAACTGCAGGCGGATAAACTCGAAATGCAATTCGGAGAGGAGGGCAAGGCGAGACAGCTAGTGGCGGCCGGCAACGTATTGACGGAGCGGGCGGCGGCTGGCAAGCCCCTACAAACAGCAACCGCGCATAACGGAGTGGCTCACCTGTTAGCGAGCGGCGGATGGTCGCAGATGGATCTGCAGGGAGAGGTAAGACTGAAGGAGGGCCACCGGAGTGTGCAAGCGGACCACGCGACGTTTGTCCGGGCCACGCAAACGGTTCTGCTAACGGGAAAGGCGCTGGCGCGCGACACAACCGCGGAGACGCAGGCGCCGCGGATCACCTTTGTCCAGACTACCGGAGAGATTCGTGCCGAGGGAGGTGTTCGGTCGACCGATTTTTCCACAGGAGGGAGCGGAGCGCAACTTGCCGCCCTTCCTGCGAACATTTCTGCGGACGCCATGCAGGCGAATTCGAAAACGGGAAGAGCTTTGTACACGGGACATGCGCGTTTGTGGCAGGGCGATTCGGTGATGCAAGCGGATTCGATCGAGCTGCTGCGCGAGGAGCGGGTGATGAATGCCGTAGGAAATGTTCGCGCCGTTTTCCCGCAAGCCGCGGGGCCATTGCCGGCCGAAACCGTGGCCGTGCAACCCGGGCCGAAGAAGCCAAGGTTGTGGCATGTAACGGCGGGAACACTGACCTACCGCGACGCAGAGGGCCGCACGCATCTGGAGAAGAACGTGGTGGCGCAAGCGGCGGAGCAAAAGATGCGCGCCGCGGCGGTGGACTTATATTTTACGAGAGCCGAGAAGCCCAATTCGAACGTGGCCATTGGATCCTCTGCGGCAAGTCCGGCGGCCGGCGCCCAACAGATCAGCCGGGCGGTTGGCACGGGCGGCGTAATTGTTGAGCAAGGGACCAGGAAAGCCACAGCCGAGCGCGGAGAATACAGCGCTGCGGACGGAAAATTCGTTATGAGCGGCGGAAATCCCACGATTTACGATGCCGTGGAAGGGACCACTACGGGTCGTCAATTGACCTTCTTTTTAGCGGATGATACGATCATCGTCGACTCAGAAAATGGTCCGCGGACGTTGACGAGGCACCGAGTCGAGAAGTGACGCAACTCCGCCGCGGCCGCCCGTGAAGAGGTATGCTGAAGCTCCAGGCCGTCGATTTGAGCAAGTCGTACCGCGGCCGTAAGGTTGTTGACGACGTTGAACTGGAGATCGGGCAGGGTGAAGTCGTCGGACTGCTCGGCCCAAACGGGGCTGGCAAGACGACAACATTTTATATCCTGGTGGGTCTTGCGCGGCCCGACGCGGGCCGGGTACTCCTCAACGACGACGAAATCACGGATCTTCCCATGTACCTCCGGGCTCGCAGTGGAATCAGTTACCTTCCTCAGGAACCCTCCGTTTTTCGCCAATTGACCAGCGAAGAGAATCTGCTCGCCGTGCTGGAAACGCTTCCGCTGACCCCGGAACAGCAGCGCGACAGGCTGGAGGAGCTCCTGGTGCAGATGGGACTCGAAACGGTGAGAACCAGCAAGGCTTACACGCTTTCCGGCGGAGAGCGCCGCCGGCTGGAGATCGCGCGATCTCTTACCCTGCAACCTTCTTTTGTTCTTCTCGACGAACCTTTTTCGGGAATCGACCCTCTAACGGTCAAGGATCTTCAGGAAACCATCCGGGATCTGGCCAAGTCGGGAATTGGCGTGCTGATTACCGATCATAACGTCCGGGAAACTCTCAGTGTGACGGATCGCGCGTACATCCTGAAAAGTGGGAAAATATTCCGGAAGGGCCGCCCGGACGAATTAAGCAACGATGCCGAAGTCCGGCGCGTTTATTTGGGGGATCATTTCCGCCTGAACTAGGGCTAGAAAAGGAAAACACGGGACCATCCATGGCCTGGCAGGGACTCAAACTCAACCTCCGAGTGGCGCAGAAGCAGATTCTGACGCCCGGCCTCGTGCAGATGGTGAGCGTCCTCGCGCTGAACCGGTTGGAACTGCGGGAAATGATCAACCAGGAGATGATCGCTAACCCGGTCTTGGAAGAGCAGAGCGAGGAACCCACGCAAACTGACAACTACAGCGACGAAACCTTCCTGAAAGCAGAAACAGAAAAAGTCCCCGAGAAACCCGAGGCCAATCCCTTTGACGAGTTTGACGTGGGAACCTTCTTCAACCAGTACCTGGATACCGGTGGGGACGGCGGTCAATCGCAAGAGCGCGAAGTTTCCGAGCGGCCCTCCTTTGAAAAGTTCCTCTCTTCACCGAGCGGGTTGACCGACCATCTCCAGTGGCAATTGAGCGTCACCATCTGTTCGGACGCGGTAAAAGAGATCGCCGACAGCATCATCGGCAATCTGGACGAGAACGGCTATCTGACGGCTTCCACCGAAGAACTGACACAGAACGGAAAGTATTCGCAGGATGACCTGGATGACGCGCTGGCCGTGGTACAGGACTTCGACCCGATCGGAGTGGGCGCGCGGGACCTGCGTGAATGCCTGCTGCGGCAGTTGAAAGCCTTTGATCCGCAAAACACGTTGGCCCAGCAGATCGTTTCCGAGCATCTGAAGCAAGTGCAATCGAACCAGTTGAAAGAGATCGCGCGGGCCTTAAACCGGCCGCTGGAAGTCCTGAAGCGCGCTCTGGAGGTTATCAAGAAGCTCGATCCCCGGCCCGGGCTGCGTTACAACAAGACGGAGCCGCGCCTCGTTGAGCCGGACGTCTACTTCCGCAAAGTGGATGATCAGTGGCAGGCGTTCTTGAATGAAGACGACATGCCTCAACTCCGGCTGAGCCCCACGTACCGGCGGCTACTGGTCAAAGATGCCGCGGACCGCGACGTGCGCAACTACGTAAAGGAACGGTTTACGGCCGCGGTCCAGTTGATGAAGAACATCGAACAGCGAAAACACACCATCCTGCGCGTGTGCCAGTCGATCATCGCGCGCCAGGGCGAATTCCTCGATCACGGGCAGGATGCGCTGAAGCCCATGATGATCAAGGAAGTGGCCGAAGAGGTCGGCGTGCACCCCTCGACGGTGAGCCGCGCAGTGGCCAGCAAGTATGCGCACACTTCACAAGGTGTGCTGGAGCTGCGGTCGTTCTTCAGCGAGTCCGTAAATGGGCCGGAGGGCGGCGGGATGTCGCTGCTGACGCTTAAGCGGCTGGTTAAGAAAATGATTGAAGAGGAAGATTCCGCGAAGCCACTGACCGACGAACAGATCGCCAAGAAGCTGGACGATGCGGGCATTCACGTCACTAGGCGGACGGTCGCGAAGTACCGCGAAGACATGAGAATTCCCAGCACTCACCAACGGCGGGAAAAGAGCTGAGCGGCATCACCAGTGAAGCCGCAGACGCTCTACGACGCACGGCAACTTGTCATCCTTACCGGACTTTCCGGTTCCGGTAAAAGTACCGTGTTACACGCTTTCGAGGACATGGGCTTCTACTGCGTGGACAATCTTCCCGTGGAGATCATCCCAATCTTTGCGGAATTGCACGCGGCGGGTGAAGGAGACTTTGCGCGGGCGGCTCTGCTGGTAGACGCGCGCGAGGGCATGCAACTGGAAAAATTGCCGCCCCTTCTGAAACACCTGAAAAAAGAACATCCCATCACGCTTGTTTTCATCGAAGCCAACGAGGATGCCCTCCTGCGGCGATACAGCGAGACTCGCCGCCCGCATCCTCTGGGAAAGAATTTTTCCGTACGGGAAAGCTTATCGCAGGAACGTGCGCTGATGGCGCCAATCCGCAAGCTCGCGGACGTGGTCATTGAAACGACGCAATTCAACGTGCATGAATTGCGCAACTTCGTCACCGCGAGATTCAAGAATCCGGACAAACGGCCGATGCTGGTTTCGGTCGTGAGTTTTGGATACCGCTTCGGCGTGCCGTCGGATGCGGACCTGGTTCTCGACGTTCGATTTCTGCCCAATCCACATTTCGTGCCGCGGTTGCGTCCCTTCACGGGCAAAGACCTAAAAGTGCGGCGGTATATCCGGTCGTTTCCGCAGACCGGGGAATTCCTGCGTCGCATCGAAGGCTTGCTGACCTATTTAATTCCGCATTACATCCGCGAGGGAAAAAGTTATCTGACCATTGCGTTCGGATGCACCGGCGGGAAACACCGCTCGGTAATGCTCGCGGAGTCGGTGAAGAAGTTGCTGGCGAAGCGCGGATTTTCCGCCAAAGTCGTGCACCGCGATATCGATAAGTAAGCGATCCAGTACGCCGCACCACGCCGCGTTCGACCGGCGGTGGAAACTTGACACGCCGCTGCGCGGCGCATAGCGTACTAAGTGGGTAAATCAGGGAGCCTCGAGCATGGCCTCGTTGTTATCACCGCAATGGAAGCGATTGCTGAGTTACGTGCGGCCGTATTCCTTTCGGCTGGCGGTGGGCGTGGTGTTGGTGGCCATCACCGCGCTGGCGGACGGTATTGTGGCGCTGATGCTCCGGCCGGGATTTGATTACGTCCTTAACCCCTCCGTGGTCGGTTCGATACTGCCACTGGTGACATTTCCCAACGGTTATACGATCTATCTCAACCGATTTTTTCCGCGCAGTATCCACCATGTGTGGACGATTTTTGCCCTGACGGTGGTCTTTCTTTACGTCGCGAAAGGCATCGCGGAGTATGTGGGTGTCACCCAGATCCAGTACGTGGGGCAAGCTGCGGTGACCAGGCTGCGCAATCAGGTGTACGCCAAGATCATTCGCCAGCCGATTGGATTTTTTCAGAGCAATCCGACGGGGCGCTTGCTTTCCACCACCATCAACGACGTGGAGCGGACGCGCATCGCGCTCTCGGAATACCTGGCCGACCTGTTCCAAAAAGGGTTCACGCTGATGGTATTTCTGGTGGTCATCGTGGTGCTGAACTGGAAGATGGCGCTGGGCTCGGCCATTTTGGTGCCTCTGGTCATCGTGCCGGTGGGAAAACTGGGAAAGAAGATTCGCCGCTCTTCGGAAAACAGCCAGACCAGGCTTGGGGACCTCAGCCAGATCCTGCAGGAGACGGTCAGCGGAAATCGCGTTGTGAAGGCCTTCGGAATGGAGGATTTTGAAATCGCCAAATTCAAACATACGGCGCAACGGCTGCTGCGTGAAAATATGCGCTGGGTGCGAGCTGCGGTGGCTACCGGGCCGACGATGGATTTGCTGGGGGCCCTGGTCATACCGCTGCTCATTTTGTATGCTCGTGATCAGATCAAGCACGGTCTGATGACCCCAGGAATTTTTATTGCGTTTCTTTTTGCCATGTTTAATGCCTACATGCCGCTGAAGCGCATCGGCCAGGTGTATCAGCAATTTCAGCTCGCGCAGGGTGCCAGCATGCAGGTGTTTGCTTATCTCGACCGGGCAGAAGAGCAGAGCGAGCAACCGGGCGCGAGATCGCTGGCTCCGTTTTCGCGGGAAATCGTTTTTGAGAACGTGGGTTTTGCATATGACGCCGATTCGACTCAGGTGCTCGAGCGGATTTATTTCCGTGCACGCTGCGGAGAAGTGATTGCGCTTGTGGGATCGAGCGGGGCTGGGAAAACGACGTTAGTGAATTTGCTGCCGCGATTCTATGAGCCCACGTCAGGCGCAATTCGTATCGATGGCGTCGACGTTCGCGCTGTGACGATCAAGTCCCTTCGCGAGCAGATCGCCATGGTGGCGCAGGAGAATATCCTGTTTCACGACACCGTCTGGAACAATATTTGCTATGGGTTGACAGATATCCCTGCGGAAAGAGTCACCGCTGCAGCGCAGGCCGCGCTGGCGCACGATTTCATCTTGGAGCTCCCACAAAAGTACGACACACTGATTGGCGAACGGGGAACGCGCTTGAGCGGCGGACAGAGACAGCGCATCGCCATCGCCCGCGCGATCCTGAAAGATTCGCCGATTCTGATCTTGGACGAAGCCACCTCGGAGCTGGACGCGGAGTCCGAGATGTTCGTGCAGAAGGCGCTCGCCAACCTGATGGTTGGACGAACCACGTTTGTAATCGCGCATCGCCTCTCGACAATTCGCCGCGCGGACAGGATTCTCGTCTTGGAGGACGGGCAAATTCGCGAAAGCGGAACGCACACGGAATTGATAGCCCGGGGCGGAACGTATGCCCGGCTTCACGATCTGCAGTTTGCGGACGACGCCATGCTGGCGCCGGCCGCACCGGGAAAGCTGAATGTTCGATCGGATTCCTTATGAGCCAAACGATTCCAGTACCAACAAAAAAAATCGAATGTTTCTCGATGACCGGCTACGCACAAGCGCGCGCCCAGCAGGATGGCTGGGCGGTGCGCGTCAGCGTCAAGAGCGTCAACCACAGGTTCCTGGATCTCAAGCTGCGGATGCCGGAGGGATTTGATCTGTACGAGCTGCGGTTGCGGCAGATCGTGCGCGAAAAGATTCACCGCGGACACGTGGAAGTGACCGTGGGCGTAGAACCTGGGAACGCCGCGCCGGTACAGGTAAATAAGGATTTGGTGCAATCGTATCTGAAAGCGGCGGAAGCGCTGCGGCAGGAAACGAGAGCGGCAACGGATATGGACGTTGTCGCGCTGTTGCGACTGCCCGGAGTGATCACTGGTGTCACCGCCGCCGTGCCGGAGGGGGAAGAACAGCAAGAGCGGCTTGGACGATTGTTGGACGGAGGGTTGCGGGACGCGCTGGCAAAGCTGGATGATATGCGGAGGGCGGAAGGGCGTCATCTGGTCGAGGAGTTGCGCAATCGCCTGACTCGAATCAGCGGTCATGTTGGGCAAGTGCGCGGACTCGCCACGACACTGCGGCCGGCGTTCTCACGTCGCCTCGATGCCAAACTCAAGGAATTGCTGGGCGGGACGGGCATCGATCCGGCGCGGCTTGCTCAGGAAGCGGCGCTGCTTGCGGAACGCAGCGATATCAGTGAAGAATTGGACCGGCTGACGAGCCACTTGCAGCAGTTCGGGAAATTGCTTGACGGCGCGGGCGAGATGGGAAAGAAGCTGGATTTTCTCTTGCAGGAAATGCATCGCGAGGCGAATACGATGCTGTCAAAAACGCCCGGTGTGGAAAGCGAAGCGTTGGCAATCACGGGCTTGGCGCTGGAGATCAAGGCGGAGATCGAGAAACTGCGGGAGCAGGTGCAAAACATCGAATGAAGACGGGGACAGAGACTGCGCCGCTGGTGTTGATCGTGTCCGGGCCGTCGGGATCAGGAAAATCGACTTTGGTGCAGCGAATCCTGGAACTGCCCGGCACCATGCCATCGATCTCATGTACTACACGGGCGCGCCGCGCGACCGAGGCCAGCGGGAAGTGCTATGATTTTGTGACGGAAGAGGAATTCGAGGCCATGGTCGCGCGCGGAGAATTCCTGGAGTACGCGCGAGTCTTCGGAAAGTATTCTTACGGCACGCCGAGGAAGTGGCTGGAAGAATCGCGGAAAAAGGGAGTCGATTTGGTGCTGGAGATCGATGTTCAAGGCGCGGCGCAGGTGAAACAACAGCTCCCAGATGCGGAGGCGATTTTCATCTTGCCGCCGTCGCGCGAGGAACTGGAGCGCAGGCTGCGCGACCGTGGACAGGATTCAAGCGAAGAGATCGCGCGACGACTGGCACAGGCGCGCGACGAAATTGCGCAGTTGGGCAAGTATTACGATTTTTGCGTGATGAATGAGGACGTGGAACGCGCGGGACGCGAAGCGCAGGCGATCATTACCGCTTTGCGCTGCACCAGCGCGCGGCGGAGGGCCCGGGTGGAAAAACTTCTGGCATCGTTTGGGGGGAAAGACTGAAATGACTGTGCAGACAAAAGCTCCGGAGAGCCAGTTTGCGTACGTGGTGCTGGCGGCGAGGCGTGCGCGGCAGATCATGGCAGGCGCGCCGTCGCTGATCGAGAACCCAAGAACATTGAAAGCCACGCGGATCGCGTGCGAAGAGCTGGAGCACAGCCTGATCGAGTACGAATTCACAGAGCCGGCATCGATCGATACGGATAAGGACGGCAATAAGCGACGGAAGTAGCGCGCCGAGAAAGGCAGTGATGCGCATCACGCTTGGTGTGACCGGCGGAGTGGCGGCTTACAAAGCCGCGGAGCTGGTGCGCCGTTTGCAGCAGGACGGGTTCACCGTGCAGGTGGTGATGACCCGCGGGGCTCGGGAGTTCGTCACGCCGCTGACGTTTGCGGCACTGAGCGGACAGAAGGTCATCACCGACCTCTTCGGCGATGCTTCGGGCGGCGAAGCAAATCTGGAAAGCGCCATCGAACACCTCGCGGTTGCCCAGCGGACGGATCTGCTGCTGGTCGCGCCGGCCACGGCGGATATCATTGCAAAATTTGCGCGCGGGATGGCTGACGACTTTCTGACGACTTTGTACCTGGCATCAACGGCGCCGGTGGTGGTGGCGCCGGCCATGAACGTGAACATGTGGAACCACGCGGCCAACCAAGAAAATGTCGAGGTGCTGCGCGCGCGCGGCGTAAAAATCGTTGACCCAGCCGAGGGCTACCTCGCGTGTGGCATGACCGGCGCGGGACGGCTGGCCGGGCAGGAAGATATTGTCGCCGCCGTACGCGAGGCGCTGAAAGCGCAGCGGGATTTGGACGGAGAGAAGGTTCTGGTAACGGCCGGCCCGACTTGCGAAGACCTTGATCCAGCTCGCTACATCACCAACCGCTCGTCCGGGAAGATGGGCTATGCGGTCGCGGAAGCAGCGGCGCGGCGCGGCGCGAAGGTCATGCTCGTGAGCGGACCAGTGAATTTGGAAGCCCCCGCGGGTGTGGAATACCTTGGCGTGCGCAGCGCGAAAGAAATGCATCAAGCCGTCGTTGAGCGGATTGCCAATTGTTCCGTCGCCATTCTTGCAGCGGCGGTGGCGGATTACCGTCCGGTGGAGCAGCACGCGGAAAAGATCAAGAAGAGCGACGCGGTACTGACGATTTTACTCGAGCGGACCACGGACATTCTGGCGGAGGTGGCGAGAAACAAGGGCCAGAAAATCGTGGTGGGCTTTGCGGCGGAGACGGACCACGTCGCGGAGAACGCGCGGAAGAAACTCTCTGCAAAGAACGCCGATCTGATCGTGGCCAACGACATCACCGCCGAAGGCGCGGGGTTCGACCATGATACGAATATTGTGACACTCTTTTCCCGCGATGGACGCGACCTGGCGCTTCCGAAAATGAGCAAGAGCGAAGTGGCGCAGCGGATATTGGATGAAGTCGTGCGTTTGCGAAGCGTGCTGCACACAGCGGCTGCGCTGAAGCGCTCCAGCGTTTGATCTCGCCATGCCCGAGCGCATTCCCGAAACCCTCCAGAAGAGATTAGCGGACCGCCTCAGTTTCTACCAAGACCTCGGAATCCGGTTGTTCTATCGGGACCGCGGAAAGGGAGCTGCGCCGGATGTCGCGCGCCGGCTGGAAATTCCTGACGTTGCCCAACTCTCAACCATAGATCTTCAAAGGAAAACGACCTTGCCGAAGCCCACGGGAAAGCTCGCATTGCAAAACACTGCCCCAGTCGTGGCGCCGGTGAGCCTCAAGATCGCGTCTTTGCCGGTGGCTGCGGGACCGTCGCTTTTCGAAGCCGCGGACAGGATTGCGGACGACACGCTGCTCAAGATTCGTGAGAATCTTGGCGAATGCACCCGCTGCAAGCTCCACGGCACGCGGCAGAAAATTGTTTTCGGCGACGGAAATCCCAGGGCCGAGCTGGTCTTTGTGGGCGAAGGCCCGGGCGCTGATGAAGACGCCCAAGGATTGCCGTTCGTCGGGCGCGCGGGAAGACTGCTGACGCAGATGATAGAAGCGATGGGACTGCAACGGAAAGACGTGTACATCTGCAATGTGGTGAAGTGCCGGCCTCCGGAGAATCGCCAGCCGGAAGAAGACGAAGTAAGCACGTGCTCGCCGTTTCTTTTGCGCCAGATCGATGTCATCGCTCCCAAAGTGATTGTCTGTCTGGGTGCCGTCGCGGCAAAGACCTTGCTCCAGACCAATCGCGGAATTTCTCAGTTTCGCGGGGAGTGGCTGGAATTTCGCGGAAGAAAATTGCTGGCGACCTATCACCCCGCCTATTTGCTGCGCAATCCGCCCGCGAAGAGTGAAGTCTGGAAGGATCTCCAAAAAGTCATGGCCGTGCTGGGCCTCGAAGTGAAGAAAGGCAAGTCCTCCTAACTTATCATGGGAATTCTGCTGGGCCTGCTGACGTCGCTGACCTGGGGCGGCGCGGATTTCATTGCGCGTTTTGCCACGCATCGCATTGGCGCTCTCCGTTCCATGTTGTACATGCAACTGACGGGTTTTTTGTTGCTCACTTTTCTTCTTCCCGTTCTCGGTGGTTGGGGGCATCTCGCGGATGGTTCGGGTTGGCAGCCCTGGGCTTGGGGCTTCTTGGCGGGAAGCTTCAATGCGATGTCGGGACTGGCGCTCTACCGTGCGTTTGAGATTGGAAAAATGGCCGTGGTGGCTCCACTCTCGGCCAGTTATCCCGCGTTGACGCTGCTGCTTTCCTGCATGACCGGCGAGCGGCTGGGCATCGTGAGAATCATCGGAATCATCTGCACACTGGTGGGAGTCATAGTTGTCGCTCGTGGAGAAAAAACACCGGACGAGAACAATGCTGCCGCCGCGCAGAGCAGCGGCCGGGGAATCGGCTTGGCCGTGTTTGCTGCTGTGGGCTTCGCGGTGCTGTTTTGGTTGCTCGGAATTCGCGTCATCCCGCGCGTCGGCGCCATTCAAACTGTATGGATGATCCGTTTGACCAGTTCGGGGCTCAGCGCGGCCGTAATCCTCGTTTCCAGACAGCCCATGCGTCTTCCACGTGGCGACGTGCGCTGGATGGCACTGGCAATGGGCGCGTTCGATACTGGTGCCTTTGTCCTCAGCAATTTCGGCATGAAAATGGAACAGGTTGCGGTAATCAGCGTTCTTGGTTCGCTGTACGGAGCGGTCACCGTCGGCCTCGCGGCCATTTTCCTCAAGGAGCATGTGTCGCGCTGGCAATGGACAGGGATCGTCACGATTTTCGCCGGAATTGTTCTCCTCAGCTGGTAGATTTCTTGTTTCACCCTGCATCCTTCTTATCCGCGCTTTCTTCCGCATTTCCTCGTGCTGGTACACTACACGCGGGATGACTCCTCCTTTCTGCAATGTCGCACTGCCCGTGCCGCTGCGCGCGACGTTTACGTACGCGGTTCCGGAGACGTTGCGAGGAACCGTGCAGCCAGGCAGCCGCGTGCTCGTGCCGTTCAGGAAGAAAGCGATGGTCGGCGTCGTTGTGGAAATGGCGGAGAGCGCCCCGCACGGGGCAAAAATTCGTGAGCTCACCCGTATATTGGATTTTGTTCCCGCGCTGACGCCGAAGCTGATCGAGCTGTCGAACTGGATCGCCGCGTATTACTTGGCACCGACCGGCGAAGTCTTTCGCGCGATGCTGCCACCGGTAACAGAGCTAAGATCACACCGCCAGATTATCTTGACGGATGCGGGGCGTGAAACGGTGGACAGCTTGAGCGGCGGTGAATTGTCGCCTGGGCTCACTCCCGAAGAGACAGCGTTTCTCTCAAGATTGAAGGAAAAGAAAGGAACGCTGCCGCTGGGTCCAGCGGCAAGGTTGGGCACCAACCCTTCCGGGTTGCAGCGGCTGCGACGCCGCGGACTCATTGAACTTCGGGAGACCGTGCAGGGAAGAAAGCCAAGAACGCAGCGAGTGATCGCTTGGAAGGGTAGCCGGGCGGCGGCTGAAAAACTGACGCAGAAGGAAGGCCAGGAAAAGGATAACGCGGAAACGCCTCTTGGCAACGCTCAGGGCAGGCAGAGTGCGCAGATCGTGGGCAGAGAAGAACGCGTGCAAGAATTGCTCGAGACGGAGCGTGGGCCGCTGCCTCTGCCCCAACTCTTGAAGCTGGCGCAAGTGACCAGGGCAGTGGTCGAGCGGATGCTGCGCGACGGGTTGCTGGAAAGTTGGGAGGAGCCGATTGATCCGACCGAGGATCCATTTGATGTGGGGTACTCGCCTCCGGCGCATGAATTGAATGCCGAACAGGAGAGTGTCTTGAAGGCCATACGCGCGCGGTTTGAGTTGGGCGAATTCGGCGTGCAGCTGCTCCATGGTGTGACGGGCAGCGGGAAGACCGAAGTGTATTTGCGCGCGGTGCAGGAGACGCTGGCGCGCGGGAAGACGGCACTCCTGCTGGTGCCAGAGATTGCGTTGACGCTGTGGATCGGGCGACAGTGCCGGTCGTGGTTTGGCGCGCGATTCGAGGGCGTCGCTGTCTTGCATTCGGCGCTGAGCGATGTCGAGCGAGCGCGCGAATGGTGGCGCGTCCGGAATGGCGACGCGCGCGTTGTTGTTGGGACGCGGTCGGCGGTGTTTGCGCCGCTGGAAAACGTCGGGCTGATCATCGTCGATGAAGAACAGGAAAATAGCTTCAAGCAGGAAGAGACTCCTCGATATCACGGCCGCGACGTCGCTATCGTGCGAGCAAAGATGGAGGGCGCTCTGGCGCTGCTGGGCTCAGCGACACCCTCGATGGAAACGTATCAACACGCGCGAAACGGGAAATATGAGTTACTGACGCTGGCGTCGCGCGTGGAAGACCGTGCGCTGGCGAACGTGAAGGTTGTTGATCTGCGCGAAGATTTTCAACACAGGCATCAGGCGAGCCCGATTTCCGCGGCGCTGCAGGCCGGAATTCATGAGTGCTTGGCGAATGGCACGCAGGCGCTGGTGCTGATCAACCGGCGCGGGTATTCGTGGTCGGTGCTGTGCCGGAGTTGTGGCTCGTCCGTGCAGTGCGTGAACTGCAGCATATCGATGACCCATCACAAACACCGCAACCGGCTGGAGTGTCACTATTGCGGTTCGATCCAGCAAATACCGAAGCAATGTCCAAAGTGCCAGTCGAAATATGTCTATTTCTTTGGAGAGGGCTCCGAGCATCTGGAAGAGAGACTTCGCAAAGAATTTCCCGGCGCACGAATTGCCCGGCTGGACCGGGATACGGCGCGGACGAAGCGGCAATACCAGGAGACACTGGGTGCGTTCGCGGGCGGGGCGCTGGATATCCTTGTCGGTACGCAAATGCTGGCGAAGGGACACGATTTTCAGCGCGTTACGCTGGTGGGTGTCGTCAGCGCCGATTCCTCGCTGAGCCTGCCAGATTTTCGCGCTGCGGAACGCACCTTTCAGTTGCTGACGCAAGTTGCCGGGCGAGCGGGGCGCGGCGAGCTGAAGGGCGCGGTGCTGATTCAGACATTTTATCCCGAGCATTATGCGATTCAGGACGCGGTGAAGCAGGATTACACCGCGTTCTTCGAGCGCGAGTTGCACTTCCGGCGGATGATGGCGTATCCGCCGTTCACGTCGCTAGCCAATGTGATCGTACGCGATACCAGCCTGGAAAAGGCGATTCGATGGTCGCGGCAGCTTTCGGAGTACTTTTCTCCGCATGACGGCGAAAGCGTTCGCATCCTAGGACCAGCGACGGCACCGCTGGCGCGACTGAAGAAGGAACACCGATTCCAGTTTCTTCTGAAATCGCCGAAACGGTCGGTGTTGACGAGAGTGCTTACTGGCGCGATGGCATATTGCGACGCCAAAGAGATTCCCCAAAGTGCGGTGCTCGTGGATATGGACGCACTGAGCCTATTGTGAGTCGATTCTAGAGATCCGCTGAACGCTCCTCAGAAACTAGAAGCGGAGTCTTCGTCGAAGACGAGTCTCTTATCCATGTCCAGCAGCTGTTTACGGAATTGACGCAAGCCGCCGAGGCTGAGGAGAACCACGGGCATGAAACCAGCGGCTCCCCATCGAGTGACCAGGGACCACTGCACGATTCGGGGAATGTAGATCGCGAAGGCCACGAAGCCGATGAGGTAAGCAACAGGGACAAGCGTAGATTGGCTCTGGAAGGCGGGGTAAGAGCACGTGAAAGGAATCTTGCGGAAGCGCACGAGCAGAACTTCCACAAAAACGACCGAGCAAGCAATGAGAACGACGGTTTGCAGCAGCGCAGTAAGCCATCCCCACAATAGGGCGGAGTAGAGAAAACATAGGGGAGCAAGCCAGCCGAGAGAGAATGTGAGAAGCACTCTTCTGGCGACTTGGCGAGGCAGTTCCCCGTCAGGCTCGATCCAGAGCTTGAAGATCCAATTGGCGGGCAAATCTGAAGGGACCTCGAAGGCCAAGCGTATTCCCACGAGGAGGCAGTAGCTCAGGATAAACGGTAAGGAAAGGAGTTCCTCGGCAGGGGGTTGTGCAGCTAGTGAAAAGCCGGAGTGGTAGGCGGCATTCACGGTCTGTGCGGCAACAACGAGACCCAGTGCCGCGAAGGCCAGGACAATCTGCAAGTGGGCATCGCTTCGCAATAGTGTGCGCGAAACAAAGTGGTAGCAGGCGCGCAGCTTTGCACCGCGGAGAATTGTGGCATCCAGAAAGTTTGCAGGCAGCCAGAAACGTCGGCCTCGCGGCAGCGGGCCAACATCGGCGAATTCCGGGATGCGGACGAATGATCTGCGAAAGCTGAAAGTATAAGCAATGACGGAAACGAGCAGTGCCAGTCCCAACGAAGTTATGGCCCTTCGCGTCAAGGAAGCGAAGAAAATATCGTGACCGTTGCCCCACAGTGTTTCGGTCAGCCCAAGAAACCAGGCGGGAGGCAGTCCGCCGAGCCGCAGGTAAATCAACTGTGAGCCGCCCGAGAGAACAGAAGATATCGTAATGCTTGTAGCCAGCATGGCCAGGAGACAGAGCGCGACCGCAAAACGGACGTACACCGAGACTTTGCGGAAAATGCGGTAGGGAAGGCACGCCATTAGAGTACCCGAGAGCGCAAAGATGGCCAGGAAACTGAATGCGCTGCTCAGACTGACGGAAATGGCATGTCCAAACGCAAACCGAAGAAGCTTAGAGAAAGATCCTTGCGAACCCACGACCGCGATCGGAAATAACACAAAGGAAGCGGCGTTCACCACCATGGTGAGCAGGGCCGTCAGAGCGAAGATAGCGGACACATTCGCAAAGAAAATCCTGGTCAGCGAGATGGGCAGTGGTACGAGATTGAGGTAGTCGCGGCGGTCCAGAAAAATGGAGTTCCACCGCCACAGCGTCGCGGCGCAACTGACGGCCATGGACAGCACGATGAAGAAATATTCGTCTGGAACGGTGGCGATATAGGGATCGAATACGCCGTCACCGCGCAGGAAACGAATTAGCGAGCCAAACTTCTCAAACATGAGAAGAGAGACCAGAACTCCCGGCATGGCCAACAAGATGAGCACCACACCCATACCAAGGTCCAAATCGTCCGCGCCGAGTTCTCCGCCGCCGTGAAGCATGCGTTCAGCGAACAGGCGCAACAATTGCAGCGAGGGACGTTGCGACAAAACCATCCACCGCTCTGCGAGGGACTGCTTCCAAGAATTCACGATGGAGACACCACCACATCCACGATCTCGTTGGCGACCTGCACGACGTCTCTGTCTTCCAGGAGTTGCAAAAAGATGCGTTCCAGCGAGGACTGGCCGATCCGCCGGCGAACGTCGTCCGCTGAGCCGTAGGCGATAACCTGGCCCTTTCGGAGAATCAGAAGCTGCGAGCATACTTTTTCGACGACTTCGAGAATATGCGAGCAATAGAAAACGGATTTTCCTCGCGCGCTGAATGCCGGGATGAGGTTCTTGAAGATGAGCACAGAAGTTACGTCGAGGCCGGAGAGCGGTTCGTCCAAGATGAGCACATCGGGATTGTCCATAAGCGCGGCGATCAGGAGGACGCGCTGGCGCATCCCTTTGGAGTAGGAGCCCAGAGAAACATGCCGATGAGCAAACAGAGAGAAAAGCTCGAGGAGGGAGCTGATCTTGATTTTCATTCGCTTCGGAGACATGGCGCGAAGAGTTCCGATCATCTCCAGATATTCCTGGCCGGTGAGAAACGGATACAGATTGGCTTCTTCAGGAACGTAGCCGAGCCGCTTTCGATAAGATACCAGATTGTTTTGAATGTCTTTGCCCTCGAAGAGAACTTGGCCATGAGTCGGTTGCAGCAGGCCGGTGAGCACTCTTACGGTGGTACTTTTTCCCGAGCCATTGGGGCCCAGGTATCCGAGCACCTGGCCGGGCTCGAGGCGAAATGTGACTTCTCGAACTGCAGGAACGGAGCCGTAGAATTTCGCCAGGGCGATCGCTTCGAGCACGGCCATCCCCTTGAACGAACAGACAAACTCGCGCCCTGCACTGAAACCATTCTTTTGACACCACGGGAATAGACAAAGTTCCGGGAATTGGATAACGGACAAATCCCCGAAGGCCTCGGTCGAATGTCTTGCCAAGAAGAAATGAACGAGCATGCCGGGGACAAGGATGATGAAGCTGCTGAGCGGCGCGAGTGGCGTGTGGCGACGTCAAGCAGATTCCACAACCGACCGTGCTCGTGGATATAGATCCGTTAAGCTTTTTGTAATCAGGGGCTTTAGGCAAATCCTCAAGTTAAACTTGAGGTTCAGCGTAGCCCGAGTAGCCCCACCGCCTGTTTTTGTCGAACAGCGCCTAATGCAGGTGAACGGACTAAAATGCCAGAGTTACCTTACGCGCTGCGACCCCAAAGAGTATGTAAGAGACTGATTCTAAAGGGTCGAAAAACGCGAGAAACGCAAGAGCACATGAGGAGTGCGCATCAAGCTGATCAAAGCCCAGAGTCAAATCGAGAATTCAGGCGCAGACGCATGGTTAGGATGCTAAAGCCTCAGGAAATCTGGCGGCTGAGGTAGGCGCCCAGCCAGCCTGTCACCACGAATGCCCCCCCAACAGGACGAAGAGGCCGACAAGGACATGCCAAAGAAATACTCGGCTAGAACTTATACCCAAAGGCAATATCGATCGCTGCGACCCTTCGGAGATTGAGCATACGGCGGGTGAACCTCAATGGCATTGAGAGTCCGAATCCTGATGCGGCGAATTTCGCGCGCCGCCACATCGGTAATCCGAAGCGTCCATCCGTTGACGCCATCGACCAACCCTTTCGACTGGCGTGCCGGTCGGCACCTTAACGAATCTCCTGCTCGTTGGATTTGGCGACGGGGAACTCCGTTGCGGACGACGAACTGAGGGCTTGCGAATCTCAAAGTGAGTCAAGGTGGCATGTGGTGTCGCTGGTTGAGACAGTTCCCGACAGCCGCGACAGTGGGAGTCAGTTCAATCACGAGAACTCCGAGGGACGCGGAAAGAATATTCTTAAGGAAGGATGACGGCACTGCCGCAATGAAAAAAAAGAAGATAGGGGCGTAAAGCCGCTTCTGCGAACCCATTTTCTTGAGCGGCATGCCGGGCGGCGGGTGAAGTGGCGAGCGCCGTGGCATGTGCGGTGCAGAGATTGTGGTATTGGTCCGCGCACACGACGGTTGGTTTCTGGGGAATGGTGCAAAGCGGCGCTGACGAGACCACGACCGCAGCCTGAAGGTGACTGTTGGAAGTGGCAGTTCGCAGCCGTGTGGATTGACTCCCCCAACCGCCAGTCTCCTGAGGCAATGCCTCAAAAGTGCGCAGCAGGTCGAGATGCTGTGCCAATTGCAGAACGTTAAGAAGCGTTCATTAGAGGCTGGATTCCTTGCAATCCTCTTCGTCAACATGACGGCGATCGTCTGGGCGCCGATGGCGCAGGCGCAAGTCCTTAGCTCAGAGCATGCGGATGGAATGATTTCCGGAACCGTGCTCTTGAAATCCAACAATCAACCCGTCA
>MNIJ01000208.1 GCA_001919715.1 Acidobacteria bacterium 13_1_20CM_58_21 | reverse complement strand
CAAATAATTGAAGATGATGACAGGCTTGAATACGTTCAGCTCGAAATTGCCCTGCGAGCCGGCAAAGCCGATGGCGGCGTCATTGCCCATGACCTGCACGGCGACCATGGTGAGGGCTTCGGACTGCGTGGGATTCACTTTGCCGGGCATGATGGAAGAGCCTGGCTCGTTTTCGGGAAGCGTGAGTTCGCCCAGGCCACAGCGCGGGCCGGAGGCGAGCCAGCGAATATCGTTGGCGATTTTCATGAGCGAAGCCGCAAGCGTTTTCAGCGCACCGGAGGCGAAGACAAGTTCGTCGTGCGCGGAAAGCGCCGCGAACTTGTTGGGATGGGAGCGGAAAGGAAGGCCGGTGAGCTCAGCAATCTTGCCTGCGGTTTTTGCAGCGAATTCAGGATGCGCGTTGAGGCCGGTGCCGACGGCGGTGCCACCGATGGCGAGATCGTAGAGGCCGTCGAGGGCGACAGCGACGCGGCCGCCATCACGGTCCAGAAGATTCACGTAGCCGGAAAATTCCTGGCCGAGAGTGAGGGGCGTGGCGTCCTGCAAATGGGTGCGACCGATTTTGACGATGTCCACGAACTCTTTGGCTTTGGCGTCGAGGGCGTCGCGAAGGTTTTTCACGGCGGGGAGCAGGCGTCGCGCCGTTTCCGCAGCGGCGGCGATGTGCATGGCGGCAGGAAACGTGTCGTTGGAGGATTGCGACATGTTGACGTCGTCGTTGGGATGGATGGGTCTCTTGCTGCCCATTTCGCCGTCGGCGATTTCAATGGCGCGGTTGGAGATGACTTCGTTGACGTTCATGTTAGTTTGCGTGCCGCTCCCGGTTTGCCAGACGCGAAGAGGGAAGTGGTCATTAAGTTTTCCAGCGATGACTTCATCGGCGGCTTGTGCGATGAGCGTGCATTTTTCGGCAGGCAACTTGCCGAGATCCTGATTGACGAGCGCGGCGGCTTTCTTAAGAATGCCGAAGGCGCGAATCAGCTCGGGCGGCATGACGTCCTTGCCGATGGCGAAGTGGATGAGCGAGCGGGCAGTTTGTGCGCCGTAGTAGCGGTCGGCGGGGACGTCGATCTTGCCCATGGAGTCGGACTCGGTGCGGGTTGGTGTGGTAATGACCGGTTTGGCTGCTTCAGACATGGGGAAACTCCTTGATAGGCCGCTGCTCAGATTCTACCAGCAAGTGACTGACCCGCATTGGCAGAGACGGAGTTAGGATGGCTTGGGAGACACGCAAGTCAGATTCGCCCAGAAGGCCGATCGGGACCGGTTGGCTCGATTGCGAGCGATCGATTTCACTCAGGAGAGTAGCAATGGAACTGTCTGTGGCCAAAAGTCCAGAGACCTACGACGGCGTAGGCACGAGGGTGTCATCGGGATCATGAATGCGATCGAAAAACACGACTCCAGACGTGTACGGGAGGACGGTTCCTGGTCCATATGGAGTTCCAGAAATCAAACTAACTGGCTGATTTGCGGCCGGCCATGGTAAGAACGGGACAACGGCGCAGCGCGGTTCCCGCAGGTCATGTATAATTTTGGCAGGGGATTTCTGCTTCTTTCATGGCTGAAGAAACAAGGGTAGACCGGGCGAGTGCGAAAACACTGCTGCGGAGGCGGCTGCGTTTCCTGCGGACGCGTGCGCGCGAGCTGAAGATGATCGGGAAAGCGTTTGTGTCGACCAAGCACCCCATCTTGGTGCACATCATCCCCATGCGGCAATGTAATCTTGCGTGCACGTACTGCAACGAATTCGATGATTTTTCGAAGCCGGTGCCACTGGCGGAAATGAAGAAGCGGCTGGATATTCTGGCAGACATGGGGACGTCGATCATCACGATCAGCGGCGGGGAGCCGCTGATGCATCCGGATCTGGACGAGGTGATCCGGCACATGCGGCGGCGGGGCATGATCGCCGGGCTGATCACCAACGGGTTCTATCTGAACAAAGAACGCACGGAGCGGCTGAACGAGGCGGGGCTGGAGCATCTGCAGATTAGCATTGATAACGTGGTGCCTGACGAGGTTTCCAAGAAAAGCCTGAAGACACTGGATGGCCGGTTGGTGATGCTGTCGAAGTACGCGGTGTTTCAGGTGAATATCAACTCCGTGCTGGGCAGCGGGGTGAAAGATCCGGAGGACGCGCTGAAGATCGCGCGCCGGGCCGTGGAGCTCGGCTTCACCAGCACTGTGGGGATTATTCACGACCACAATGGGCAATTGAAGCCGCTGGGGCCGCACGAGCAGGAAATTTTTGAAGAAGTCATGGCGCTTGGGAAGCGGTCGTTTTCGCGATTCAACGAGTTTCAGCACAACGTGGCGCGCGGGCGGGAACACACCTGGCGATGCCGTTCGGGTTCGCGGTACCTGTATATTTGCGAAGACGGACTGGTGCACTGGTGCTCGCAGCAGCGCGGGTACCCAGGAATTCCGCTGGCGCAGTACACACCGGATATGCGGCGCCGCGAGTACTCCACCAAGAAGTTTTGCGCGCCACGGTGCACGGTTTCCTGCGTGCAGCAGGTCGGGATACTGGATAACTGGCGCGACCCTCAGAACCTCAAGCCCATGCCGATGGCGCCGCCCCCGCAAGCGGAGCTGGTGCAAATCGGACAGGGGCGCGGCCACTCCTGATTTCGGACGGTCCAATCTGAGATAATGTAGTTTCTCTCCGTGCACCTTGCCCAGCGGAGCGATTGACGGTCAGTCTCGGCTTGCCAACAATGAGGACATGCCAAGTTCAGCGATTGAGATTGAAAATTTGACAAAGGAATATCCCTTCGGGTTTCTTCACCTTAAGAAAAAAACTTCGCTCGAAGGGCTGAACATGCAGGTGGAGACAGGCGAGGTGTTTGGTTTTATCGGGCCGAACGGCGCCGGTAAATCAACGACCATCAAGCTCCTGATGAGGCTGATTTTCCCGACGGCGGGGAGCGCACGAATCCTCGGCAAGCCGATCAGCGACGTGGAAATGCACCGGGAGATCGGTTATCTCCCCGAGCAGCCCTACTTTTACGACCATCTGACCGCGGCGGAAATGCTTGGCTATTTTGCCCGGTTTCAGGACCTGGCCGCGGCTGACCGGAAGGATCGCGTCCAACGCATGCTGAAGAAGGTCGGGCTGGATACCGCGCATAAGATACAGCTTCGCAAGTACTCGAAGGGGATGCTGCAGCGCGTCGGGCTGGCGCAGGCCATCCTTCACGATCCGAAAGTAGTCATTCTGGACGAGCCCATGTCGGGGTTGGACCCGCTCGGCAGGCGCGAGGTGCGCGACATTATTCTGGAGTTGAAGAGGGATGGCAAGACGGTGATGTTTTCCACCCATATTCTTTCCGACGCGGAGATGTTGTGCGACCGCGTGGGCGTGATTGTCGGAGGAAGGCTCCGCGGGGTCGGCGCGCCGGGGACCCTCGTGGACATGAAAACGCAAGGGATGGAGATTCTGTTTGAGTTGAGAGGGGCGAGCAATGCGCCGCTGCTTTCCAAGGCGACACGCACGGGCGCCTGTTACCGGCTGCACGTAGCTGAGGAGGAGCTGTACGCGGCAATCGAGCAACTGCGAGGAGCCGGGGCACGCATCCTCTCCGTGTCACAGGTGAAAGCGACGCTGGAAGAATTTTTCTTGAACCTGGTGGGGGCGGACCGCGCGCAGGCATCGGCGGTGGAAGTGAGCGGGAAATGAGACGCGCTGGCGTGGTGGCGTTGAACACGTTTCGTGAAGCAGTGCGTGACCGCGTGCTGTATAGTCTGGTGTTCTTCGCGTTGCTGATGATGGCGGCTGCTGTCGCCGTGGGACAGGTTTCGATTGGGATCGAACAGACGGTCATCGTGAGCCTGGGCCTGAGCGCTATTTCGGTGATCGGGGTGCTGATTTCGGTGTTCATCGGCGTAGCGCTGGTCTCCAAGGAAATGGACAAGCGCACGCTCTACGCGCTGCTGGCGAAACCTGTGCGGCGATGGGAATTCCTGCTCGGGAAATTCGGCGGGCTGGTGCTGACACTGGCGGTCAACACGGCGGCGATGGCGCTGGGGCTGCTGCTGGTGATGCTGTACGTGAAGCATTCGCTGGAGCGAAGCGATGCGGTGGTGCTGGTGGCGGTGTATTTCATACTGCTGAAACTGGCGCTGATCGTCGCGCTGGCGCTGTTGTTTTCCTGCTTCACGACACCGCTGCTGGCGATTCTCTTCACGGTGGGCTTGTACATCGTAGGTTTATACGTGCAGGAACTGCGGGATTTGCCGGTCGAGGTGATGAGTCCGGCGATGGCCGCGTTCACCAAGTGGCTCTCCCGTCTGCTTCCGAATTTTGAGAATTTCAATGTGATGGCCATGGCCGCGCACGGGCGAGCGGTTCCTGGCGCCTTGATCCTGCAAAACACGCTGTACGCGGTGGTTTATTGCACCATCGTTCTGACCGCCGCGGCCGTAGTGTTTTCGCGACGGAATTTGAAATGAAATCGGAGAAAACCATCGCGTGGGTGCTCTTGCTGGTCCTGCCGCTTGGATTTGCAGCCATCTGGCGGCTGCAGCACGGCATCGACGCGCAGCGTGCGGCGTTAAGCCAGGAACGCGACGACGTCCTGCTGCGCTCCGGAAGACTCGTGAAGATAATGAGCCTCGAATATGCGCCGCTATTGGCGGACATTTACTGGACGCGCGTGGTGCAATACTACGGAAACAAACATGTACGAGGCCAGGCGAATCTCGAGTTGCTCTGGCCGCTGCTGGATATCACGACGACGCTCGATCCAAATCTGCTGATTTCCTATCGGTTCGGCGCGATGTTTCTCAGCCAGGCGGCCCCGGCCGGTGCGGGCAGGCCGGATCTGGCGGTGCAACTGATCCAGCGCGGCATCCAAGCGAATCCGGAGTACTGGCGCCTGTATGAGGACCTGGGATTCGTCTACTACTTTGATCTGAAGGATTACCCAAAGGCCGCGGAGGCTTTTCTGGAAGGAAGCAAGAAACCAAACGCGCAGCTGTGGATGAAAGTAATGGCCGCCAAGGTGGCCGCGGAAGGGGACTCATTCGCAACCTCGATGTTCTTGTGGAAGGACATTTACGACTCGACGCCCGATCCCTCGGTCAAAAAGAATGCGCTGCTACATCTACAGTTGCTCAAAGTGCGAGGAGACTGCAAGCAGCTTGACGCGCTTGCCGATGAATACGCGAAGCGCTACGGTAAACGGCCGGCGCGCATAAGCCAGATGGTACAGGCCGGCCTGCTCCGCGGAATCCCCGGCGATCCCCTGGGTTTCGCCTACATTTTAGGCGAGAACGGAAAAGCAGAGCTCAATCTGGATAGTCCCCTCCTCGAACAACAGTTGCTGCTCGATCGTTTCAAGTAAGCTCCGCCCCTAGACCCTAGACTCCATCCCTTTGCTCTGGAATCCAGCCCCCATTCGAAATCCCGGGCGGGTCTTATTCCGAGGTACACAGCAGTGTCATCTGGGGATCAACGACAATTTTGCGCGGAAGATTCGGAGCGATGAACTGAAACGACGTTTCCGGCCCGGCCGCTACCACGGTGACGAGGAAGGCCCCGTGTCCGGCGCCAGCGGCATAGAGTGGAACGCTGGCGACGAACGAGCGCGGCACACCGGTCTGAAAGAGCTTCCCACGGATCTGATAGCCTTTTTCCGTATGGTGAGCCGTGAATTCCAAACGATAATGCGGGATGCCCGTCCCCCGCACCCACTCTTCGAAGAACCAATCCATAGAGCGTCCGCCTTCGAGGTTCATGCCGGGCGTCATGACGGCTTCCACTTCGTGTTGCAAGTCATCGGTGGAGAGCGCGCGGTAAGCGTACTTTGTCACCAGCGTTTGCAGGAGAGCGGTGAATCGCGCATCGGGATTCCTGGCGCCGGGCTGGCGCAGCATTTCCCGCAACATGTGAATGATCCAGGAACCTTTGCTGTAGATAATCTGCTCATAGGCGGTGGGAGACTTCGAAGAATTGAGGCGTGACCCGAGGGCGAGCGCGCCGATGTCTCCCGCTGTTTCCGTGGCGCCCGGCAATTTCTCAACGAGCTGCTGGCGGTAGCGCGCGAGCCAAACGTGCAGTGTGTGGTCCGGATTCTTCTTGGTGTCGGCGAACAGAACGGCGAGATAATTCGCGATGGCTTCGTCAATCCACTGGTCGCGGTAGCTCGACCAAGCGACGACGTTGCCCCACCATTGATGCGCGACCTCGTGATAGGGAACCAGCTCGCTGAAGTGCTCCTGGCTGACGGTGCTCAGCCCCGCGCGCTGCTGGGCTTCCGACGGCAGGAAGGAATAAGTGGAAACGTAGAGCAGACCGGGCCAGCCCTGCCCAAAGGTTCCGGGAATCTGCGAGACGCTGAGGTTATGGAAGGGAAAGGGGCCACTGAATGTTTCGTAAAAGTGGATCGAGGAATCAATCTCTTTGCCAAGTTGCTTGAGCGCATCCGCCGGACTGGGAGAGGGAGCAGGCGGCACGACCGAGTGTGCCGGCGAGGCAGAACCGAATCGCCCGGAAGGGAGGGAGAGGGTATCCGCGTCATGCAAAGTCAGGCGCTTCCGCAGATCTTCCTCGAGTTGACGATTGGCGTAGACATCGATGGAACGAGCCCCGGAGGTGACGGAGGCCGAGGCGTATTCGCCGAGATTGAAGCCCGCAACGGACATGGGCTTTTCCGTCTTCCAGTGCCCGACGCGGAATTCTCCGTCCTCGTGCTCTTCGAGTTTAGAACCGGTGGCAATCAAGCGAAGCTTGTGCGGCCAGCGCAGTAGGAAGTCATAAGCAGAAAATTCCGAGCTATCTCCAAGGTGCGGGTACCAGCTTTCTCGCGCGCCGACAAACAAGACGCCGTTCCCGGCGTCCTGGATGACGTTGCCCCGGTAATGAAAATGAAGCGTGAATTCCTGACCGCCCGACGGAGTCTGCGGAAGAACCACATCCAAATAGTCGTTGCCGCGCGCGCTGCGCTCCTGGAGGTTCATGCCCTCATTTTGAAAAAAAGGGAGGTATTCACCATGCTCGCCGGTGACGCTGTCGATCGTCAGAGCCCGAGAAAGCTGGAAAACGAGAACCCGTTCTGTTCCGGTTTCCGCGCGCAAACGCACGCTGGCGGTGGCATCGAGGGAGTTGTTGGGGGAAATGGAGGTCTCAATGGAGTAGTGCAAGGCGCGAAAAGCCACTGGAAAAACCGGCGAGTCCGGAACTCGATGCGAGGTCCAGACATCGTATAGAGTTCTGCCGCTGGCTTTGTGAACTTGTCCAAGAAGGAATTGCTCGTCACGTTGTGCGTCGAGCACCACATCGAACGGGCCAGTGGCTGCGCCTTCCAGCCCGGCGTAAAAGCAGGGTTTAGGGTTCGGCGAGAGGCGGTCAAAAAGAATGCGCAGGGTGTAGCTGGGATTGAGGTGAGTTACAGCGGAATCCCATTGCGTCCCGACGGACGCATCCGTCTGAGCCACCAGATTCGCGGCGCGGAATTGGCGAAGCAGTTCGCCCGCGGTATCGTCCGTGAAGCGAACATAACCGTTGCTGAATTCCTGATCGAGGACGGGAGCGCCGAGAAATCTCCCCATCTGCTGTTTTTCGACCGGTTCGCGCGGCGCCGCCAGAACGTGACCGCGCCCGGAAAAGACAGCGCCCGTAATCTGCCCATCGAGCGGGGAGAAAAACGTGAGCGACCCCTCTTCAAAGGAGAGAACGGCATCGCCACGTCGCAGCTGGACGTGATGGGCGGGAGCGATGCGATAAACATTGGAGGAATCGACACGCAGCGCCTTGATCGCATCATACAATTCATGCGGTGATCTTTCCGTGCCTGGAGAGACTGCCGGCGCCAGGAGACACCATAGCGCGAAAAAGATTGCCTCCGCCCTCATACGAGAAGTGTAGTCACTTTCGGCATGAGGGGACAAGGCGGACGGCGCGAACTGACGACCGCGGATTAAAATGGAAAGATACCACGCATGATTTTAGCTCCCCGAATTCGCACTGTCTTGCTGAGCGTCGCACTCCTTTCCGTGAGCGGCCGGGCAGCAGCGGATACCATTGTTCTTAAGAACGGCCGGCGCATCATCGCTCTGAGCGCCGTCGAAGAAGGCGACAAGATAAAGTATCTGACCTCCGCCGGCGAATTGAGCCTGCCGAAATCCATTGTCGATCATATTGAGAAAGGTGGCTCGGTGCCGATGGCCGGCTCACCGGGAGCCGATGCCGCGAACCTGGACATCGCGCCGCCAGTGATGGAATCGAGCGGAGCGATCGCCGAAGTCGAACACGGTGCGGTTCACGACGGGGCGATCGACCGGGAATACATCGCGAAACTGGAAGGCGCAGCTCGCTCGGGCGGCCGGCAGGCCAATCAGAGTGCCGCGCTGGGACATCATCTGGCGGCGAATTTCGAATTGTCTCGCGGCGACATGGAGCATGCGCTCAGCGACGCGCGAACGGCACTAAACTATGCGCCGGAAGAGCCGGCGTTGCTCTTGAACGTAGGTTACCTCCTTTTGAGGCGGAGCGAGTTTAAGGAATCCCTGGAATTCCTGGAGCGCGCGCGGCGCTTTGCGCCGGACAACCCGGATGTGCCAAAGCTGGAAGGCTGGGCCTACTACGGCTTGAATAAAATAGCTCAGGCGGTTGCCGAGTGGCAGCGCGCGCAAGCGCTGCGGCCGGACAAAGAAGTGCAGTTAGCGCTGGACAGAGCACTCGCGGATAAGCAGGAGGAAGAAAGCTACAAGGAAAACGAGAGCAGTCACTTCAAACTGCGCTACAGCGGCGCAGCCGCGCCAGCGCTGGCGCGGGAAGTACTGCGAACGCTGGAGAGGCATTTTTCGGCGATTGAATCCGAGCTGAACTTTACGCCTCCGGAACCGATTGGTGTGATTCTCTACACGCAAGACGCCTTCAGTGATATCACCAAAGCCCCGTCGTGGGCGGGAGCGCTGAACGACGGACGCATCCGCGTGCCGGTGCAGGGACTGGCGGGGGTGGACTCGGAATTGTCGCGCGTCCTGAAACATGAGCTGACCCACAGCTTCATTGCGCAGAAGACGCGCAGCGCTTGCCTGGGGCTGGCAGCAAGCTGCGCAATTCACGCACCGGCCTGGATTCAGGAAGGATTGGCACAATGGATTGAGGGCCAGCGCAGCAGAGAGGATGCCGCAGTGCTGTTGCAGATTTACAACGACAATAAGGCCATCCCGCTCAGCCGTCTCGAAGGCTCGTGGCTGAACATGAGTGGGGACACGGCGCGCTATGCGTATGCCTGGGCGCTGGCGAACATCGAATACATCGTGCAAGCCGATGGGATGGGCGATGTTGAGCGAATCCTCGATCGCATCGGGGCGGGAATGGCCACCGAGACGGCGCTGCGCGACGTGCTGCACAGCGGTTATGACGACCTGATGCAATCCGCAGCGGAATATCTGCGGAAAACCTACGCGCGCTGATCCGCTTCGTGCGAACGCTTGCGCCCTCTCCCCTCGTTTGTCGTCCGTGGTTTCCCACCGCTAGATGGTGGCAAGAAGAGCGGCTAAGAGTGCGGCGCGAGAGGGCATGGTGTTGATAAGAATGTGTTCGTGCGAGGAATGAGCGCCATCGCCGACGGCGCCCAGGCCGTCGAGCGTGGGGATGCCGAGCGCGGCTGTGAAATTTCCGTCCGAGCCGCCCCCGACGGTGCATTCGCCCAGGGACACATTCATTTGCTTCGCCAGTGACTTGGCACGGGCGTAGAGCGATGCGCTCATTTTGCGTTCGAGCGGAGGGCGGTCGAATCCGCCGGTGACTTCAAGGCGAGCCCCACTTTGAAGCGGACGCAGGGCGTGCAGGCGGCGTTCCAGGCTGCGCATATCGGAATTCCTCAAGGCGCGCAGGTCAAGGAGCGCGCGTGCGCGTTCCGGGATAACATTCGTGCGTGTGCCACCCTCAATGATGCCGGCGTTGACGGTGACGCCGCGGCGAAAATTATTCCATCCTGCGATGGCCGCGAGTTGCCGTGCCAATTCGTGGATGGCGTTGACACCTTCTTGTGGTGCGAGACCCGCGTGCGAAGCGCGGCCATGCACAATCAATTCGGCTCCACCGACTCCCTTGCGCGCCGTCTTCAGCAGGCCGCGCGAGCCGAAGGAGGGCTCAAGCACGAAGACGGCGTCGCTGCGGCGCGCTTCCGTTTCGAAGTATTTGCGCGAAGATTCGCTGCCGATCTCCTCGTCAGAAGTCCACAGAAAGACGAGGCGTTTGCGCAGCCGCATTTCCGCAAGCTGCAGGGCCTGCAGCGCGAAAAGCGCCTGAACGATTCCGGCCTTCATGTCAAAGGTTCCCGGGCCGTATGCCTTGCCACCTCCCAGTCGGAAAGGCATTTTGGCGAGTGTTCCCGTGGAGTAGACCGTATCGTAGTGGCCCAAGACCAGAAGTTGGCCCGAAGACCCAGATTTGTTCGGCGCAGGGGTGATGCGGAGAAGGTCCCCACGATGCTTCTGCGCGATTCGTTCCACGCGTGTGCCGCGCTTATTCCATTCCTCAGCGATGACACGGCAACAACGATCAGTAGCGGCTTTTTCCAGACTGGGGGATTCCGCAGTCACGAACCGGCGCAGCGTCGCGAGCATCTGCGGCAGGCGCGGCTTCAAGAGTTGCAACAACTTCTCAGGGAGACGGGCATCCAGCATGATGGGGAGATGCTATCAATGCGCGGCGACCAGAGCAAATCGAGCAAAATCTATCGCGGCGAAAGAAGACCTCCGCGGTTGGAAAACCGTAGCCACCCCCTATGAGCGCGTATCGCGGAGGGCGACGGTTCGCATATAATTAGAAGTTTGGCGGGGATGTGCCAGGCGCCGCTGACGAGGCTGCGGCGACGGAGAGCACGAATGATACTGGACGTCGTGGAAATTCAGAAGCTACTGCCCCACCGCTATCCATTTCTCATGGTGGACGCAATTCTCGAGGTGGAACGCCTCAAGCGCATCGTCGGCATCAAGAATATTTCTATAAATGAATATTACTTCCAGGGACATTTTCCTGGAAAGCCCGTCATGCCGGGCGTCCTTATTCTCGAGGCCATGGCGCAGACGGGTGGGCTTTTGCTGCTGCTGGATATTCCGGACCGCGACAATAAGCTGCTTTTTTTTGTGGCCGTCGACGGCGCGCGATTCCGGCGTCCCGTGGTGCCCGGCGATCAACTGCGCATCGAATGCAAAGTCCTGGCCTGGCGCGGTGACTTCTGCAAGTTGGAAGGGAAAGCAACGGTGAACGGACAATTGGCTGCCGAGGGCACGGTGATGTGCAAGATGATCGATCGCGACGCACCGGGCAAGACCGAAGAACCCCCGAAATGACGATGCCCGAAATTCATCCGCAGGCTGTGGTGGCGGCAAATGCGAAGCTTGGCGAAGGCGTGAAGATCGGCGCGTACGCGGTGGTTGGCGAGGACGTGGAATTGGGCGACGGCTGCGTGTTGCACACGCACGCGATGCTGACGGGCCCTTCGAAGTTCGGCAAGAACAATGCGTTTTATTCGTTTAGTGCGATCGGTAGCGACCCACAGGACTATACCTTTCGAGGTGAGCGCACCAAAAAGGCGGCGGCAAGACTTTCCTGGGCGACCACAATTTTCTTCTGGCGTATTCGCACATCGGGCACGATTGCTTGATCGGCAGCAACACGCTGTTTGTGAACGGCGCAACCCTCGCCGGACACGTCACGGTGGAAGACTTCGCGACGATTGGCGCGTTCTGTCCAGTCCATCAGTTTTGCCGCATCGGCCGCTACGCGTATATCGGCGCATCGACAGTGATTACTCAGGACGTCCCACCGTTTTCGAAAATCGTAACCGAGCGCGAGACGAAAAGTTTTGGCATCAATACCACTGGCCTGGAGCGCAAAGGATTTTCGCCGGAAAGGTTGCAGGCCTTGAAGCGGGCCTATCGTTTGCTCTTGCACTCGAAGCTGAATACGTCGCAGGCCCTGGCTGAAATGCGGAAATCGTTGAGCGACTCCGCCGACGTGCAAGAATTGATCAAATTCATCGAGAGCGCCGAGCGCGGCATCGTGAAGTAACTCCTGACTGCGGATTTCATGCCGGACGCGAACACCAACACGACAGGCTGGGGACTCATCGCTGGAAACGGGCGCTTTCCGTTCCTGGTGTTGGAAGGTGCGCGCAGTCAGGGAATCGACATGGCGGTGATTGCGGTGAGGGAAGAGGCATCCCCGGAGCTGGAAAAATTTGCCAGACGGCTGTGCTGGGTGAGCCTCGGCGAGTTAAGCAAAACCATCGACTTGATGCGTCAGGAAGGCGTGAAGCAAGTGGTCATGGCCGGGCAGGTGAAACACAACAAGATTTTCAGTTCCATCCGGCCAGATTGGAAGCTGGCGAAGCTGCTGTTTTCGCTGCCGCGGAAGAATACAGATGCATTGATCGGCGCAGTCGCACGCGTGCTGGAAGACGAAGGTATCCACTTGGTGGATTCGACGCTGTTCCTGAAGCCGCTGGTCCCCGAACCCGGTGTGCTCACGCAGCGCGCCCCGAATGAGCACGAAGCGGAAGCCATGGCTTATGGGCTGGACGTGGCTAGGCAAATCGCAAACATGGACATCGGACAAACCGTGGTCATCGCGGATTGCGCTTGCGTCGCGGTGGAGGCGATGGAAGGCACAGATGAGACTATCGCGCGCGCCGCCCGAATCACTGGCGGCAAGCCGCTGGTGGTCGTCAAAGTCAGCAAGCCAGGCCAGGATATGCGTTTTGATGTACCGGTGGTCGGTTTGCCCACCATCGAACAAATGAGGGCTGCGGGCGCGACCGCTCTCGCAGTGGATGCTGGGCGCACACTTCTTTTTGACCGGGAAAAACTGATTGCACTGGCGGACGGAGCGGGAATCACCATTCAGGCTTTTCCTCCCGCCCCTGGGCCGGAACCAAATGACCTTTCGAAGGGAATGAACAAAGAATGAGCGCGGCGGGAGAATCGAAGAAGATTCGTGTGGCCGTGGTTGGCACGGGCGAATTTGGGCGAAACCACGCGCGCGTGTACCGTGAGCTTGAAGGCGCGGAACTCGTTGGCGTCTTCGACCAGAATCAAGAACGCTCCGCGGCCGTCGCAGCGGAATTTCAGACGCAGGTCTTGAAGAGTCTCGATGAATTGCCCAGTCGCGTGGATGCCGCGAGCGTCGCTGTCCCGACGGTCGCGCATGCGGAGGTGGGCTGCCGGCTTCTGGAAATGGGGCTCGACGTTCTTGTTGAGAAGCCCATGGCCGTGAATCTCGTCGAGGCCGATGCGCTGCTCCGTGCGGCGAACAAAAACGGACGGATCCTGCAGGTGGGCCACGTCGAACGGTTCAATCCTGCCGTGGTTGCGGTTGAGCCGATCCTGAATCGGCCGCTGTTTTTCGAAGTGCATCGATTGGGCGTCTTTACACCGCGCAGCCTCGACGTTGACGTGATCTACGATTTGATGATTCACGATCTGGATATTTTGCTGGCGCTGGTCGACGAACCGGTGGTGGAAGTCAAAGCCGTCGGGATTCCGGTCCTTACGGACAAAGTGGACATCGCGCACGCACGCTTGGAATTTGCGGGCGGGGCCGTTGCCAATATCACCGCCAGCCGGGTTTCCACCGAACGCGTGCGCAAGATGCGCTTTTTCCAGCAGCACGAATACATCTCGCTTGATTATGCGCGGCGCGATGCCCTGCGCATCGGGGTAAAGAAGCCCGGCCCGCAGCCGGAGTTTGCGTTTGAGAAGCTGAATACAAGCGTGGTCGAGCCGTTGCACGCGGAGCTCCAAGCGTTCGTTGATGCCGCGGGCTCGCGCAAGGAGCCGCGCACCAACGGGGCAGCGGGGCGCGCGGCGCTCGAATTGGCAGGCCGCGTAATGGCAAGCATCCAAGAGCATGCCGCGCGCGTCAATGTCTTAGGCAGCCGTCAGTCGGCCAGCGTTCCGGGCGATCGCAAAGCGGCCGGCTTGGACGTTTTCGCCACACACGACAAAACAAGATGATTTCACGGATTCTGGTTCCGATCGATGCTCGTCCTACAGCGGCGGTGGATACGCCAACGCAGCGCCGCCGTCCCACCACCATGGATGAGCGCACGCTGGTGCCGGCCATGCTGCCCATCGTGCAGTTGGACGGGCATTCGACGATCCCCGCAAATCTGCCGCTGGAGTCCATTGCCGCGCGGGTGGTTGTGCCCCGCGATGTGAATCGCGAAGCCTACAGCGTCACGGAAGACCTTTCGACGCCGCTGCAACCGACAGACATGGACGAGCGCATCGCTGTGCCATTGGGCG